>NZ_JBHZCS010000036.1:7263-108108 GCF_042755705.1 Nocardia sp. NPDC059154 | reverse complement strand
ATCGGGGGCGGACCGGGTGGATTGCTCCGAAACGTCTTGACCCGACCGGCACGGCTCGGGTGAACGACAGGCATCACGTGGGGCAGCAGGTCGCCGCTGCCATCGATTCCAGTTGCCAGAGGTGGGGTTCACGGGCCGCGTGATTCCCGCATTCCCGCCAACGCACGAACCCACGAGGCTGGTGACCCCATCCCGGGCAGCACAGACCAATCCAGCCCGCCGGCTCCCTGTCCTCACCACACTGCCGCCCGCCGGGGAGGTCGATCCCCGGCTTCACTACCGATCCGCAGTGTCCCCAACGGGCGCAAGCCATCATGTGGCGACCCCAACCCCGTGATCCGAGCGAATACCTCCTGCAGCAACCCCACATGCGGCTTCAAAGGTGAGGGGGCTGGAAGGTGCAGGCGCGGACGTGAGCCCGACCCCCCCTCCCTTCTCCAGGCGTCCTTTGTCTTTTGGTCTTTTGTCTTTTGCGTTTTGTTCTTTATCTTTTGCCTTGTGGCGTATCCCACCCTCGTACCCGACGCCTGGCGCAGCTTCCTGATGTGGTGGCGTTTCTGGGGCACCGTCGGCTTCTGCGTCACAGGCTTCCTGTCCTTCATCATCATCAGAAACCTGGACGGCATCCCAGAGTTCTGCGGCTGGCGGCACCCTTGCCCACCCCAGATCATCCTGGGCCTGGGCGCGTTCCCCCTGTACACCTGGGCGGCCGGTGGAGCCGTCTCCTGGCAGCTCGGTCGCATAGCCCTGCGCCACGGCTGGCGCCCCACCTGGGGACTCGCGATCGGTGCCCTGATCTTCATCGCAGGCTTCCTATTCAGCCTCTACATGGTCGCCAATTACTGGTGGCCCTCCACCTGACCACTTCCGCATCCGCCTGTGGCGTCCGCGATCAGTGAATTCCGTAGTGGGCCACCGGAATTGCCGACATGTGAGGCCACTCTCACACACCGCAGCCCCCGCCGGGTGGTTGGTTGCCGGCGAGGGCTGCGGCTGTGCGCGATCAGGGTGCGACAGCACCCCAATCGGCGAATCCGGTCGGATCGTGGCGCCCCATGGTGCCGTGCTCGAACAGTCCCCAGCCCTCGGCGTCGCCGCAGCGCGCCTTGCCGACATGGTCGATGACGCCGAACGGAATGCGCCCGGCAATGGCCGGATCGGTCAGGTCGTAGAGCTTGCTCTCGGACCAGTCGCGGCCCTTCCATTGGCCGTGCTGCCAATCGGGGTCGCCGCCGTAGCCGCAACCGACATTGAGGGCCATGAAGGTTCCGGCCTCGACCTCGACCTCGACCGGCTTGCCGTCGGGCGTGGTGAGATCCAGGCGCACCCGCGTCGGGATGCGCGTGCCCGACTTGTACGTCAGATGCACACGGGGCCAGCCCAGTTGCTCGACCCGCCCGTCCTTCCAGATCCGGGTGGCGTCGTTGAGCGTGCGGAAGCCGTTGGGCTCCTCCTGCACGATGACGATGATGGAGAACTCGTCGAACAGCAGCGGCACGTACAGCCACCAGAAGCCTTCGGACGGTTCGGCCGCCAACCGGCCCGGGTGATCGGATTCGCCTACCGGGCGGATCCCCCAGGAGCGGTCGCGGGTGCCGCACCATGCGGACGGGTCCACGCTGATATCGGTGCCGTCGACATGCAGTGTGCCCGACCAGGTTCCGACCTGTGCGAAGCGCTGCGCGTCGATGATGGGCCGGTGCACGCCGGTGAGGATGGTGTGCGGCTGTTCGGCCATGGCCGGGAAGGAACCCTCCCAGGTCAGGTCGAAGGACAGGTCCTCGTGTTCGCAGAGCACACGGATCTTCTGCAGCGGTTCGGCAATCTCGATCCGGTAGCCGCCGACCTTGGGCTCGAGGCTGCGCTCGGCCAGGGCGTCGGAGAACCGCACGGCCCGCTGGGTGTCGCCGCGGCGCACGGTCGCGAACGCGTCGGTCACGCCCAGATTCGGGTACACGCCGAAACCGGTGACCAGAAAGGTGTCACTGCCGGTGTCGAGCGCGTTGAAGTAGTTGCGGTCGTAGAAGTTCCGATCACTGGTCCCGACCCGCGACATGGACAGCGGGGTCTGGTGGATCGGGTATTCGTCGAGCGAGTTGATCTGATTCTGCGTCATCTCTCAATCCCACGAGTAGGTGCCGTCGAGCATGGCTTCCAGCAGATGCCGGTGCATCACGTAGTCGTCGCGATCGTCGTTGTCGGCCGCCTCACCGAAGTGGATCATCCGCCGCCGGATGCGGGCCATCACGATGCCGTGCCGCAGCGCGGCGTACATGAGGTACCAGTCCAGGTCGCGCACGGCGTGCCCGCTGGCCTCCTCGTAGAGCTTCTCCACATCGGCGCGCCGCATGTAGTCGGCCAGGCCCGGCTGGTCGAACCGGGTGGCGATGTCCTGGAAGAACCGGTGGATGAGAATCGTCCAGGCCACGTCGAGTTCCCGCGGGCCGATGGCGGCCATCTCCCAGTCCAGTACCGCGACCGGATCGAACTCGTCGAACATCACATTGCCCGGCCGGGCGTCGCCCCAGCTCAGCACGTCCGGTCCGGTATCGGTGGGGAAGTTCTCCTCGAGCCAGTCGAAGGTGCGCTCCAGCAGCGGGATGCGGAATCCGTCGCGCGCGAGCGCCCAGTCGTACCACGCCCGCTGGGCCTCGAAGTGCCGCCGCAGCGCCGAGCCCTCGCCCGCCAGCATCGGGAACCGCTGGGCCGGATCGGGAATCGAGTGCACCTTGGCGATGATCTCGATGGTCCGGCAGGTCACCTGGTAGCGCTGCTCCGGGGTGGCCTCGTGCAGCCAGCCGATGAACACGTATGGCGGATTGTCCTCCGGCACACGGCCGTTCACGCGTCGCATGACGAAGAACGGTGCGCCCAGCACATTGTCGGAACCGGTTTCCAGCCAGCACAGCGGCGGCACCGGCAGGTCGGTGGCCTCGGCGACACCGGCAATGACCGCGAACTGCGTTGCCAGGTCGTAGTTCTCGAACACCGGGAAGGAGTTCCGATCGGGCGCGAGCCGCGCCACGAAGGACCCGCCGGCCGCCTGCCCATGCTCGGTCCACTCGGCGTCGAAGAGCAGCGTGGTGCTGGACATGCCGCCGGCCTGCGGCCGGGTGATCGAGGTGACCTGCGGCGGCTCGTCGGCCTCGACCTTGGTCCCGAGCCACTGCGCGAGTTCGGTCGCGAGTTCATCGAGGTTCTGGTCGGAGACGGTGAGTTCCATCCGCTGGTTGGGATCGGCGTGGGCCGAAGTCATGGGGTCCTCCCTGCGCGGGTGTAGCGGAGTGTGCCTGCGGGGTACCGGATGCGGCCGAGTCGCCGCTGTGGTAAGTCCGGTCGGCACGTTGGGTGAAATGTAACGCGTTCTAAATAGCTCCGGTAGGGGATCGGCAAGACCCGTTTCGCCAGTACCGGTGACCGGGATGTGGCTTGGTCGCCACGTCGTGGTCGTGCTGACACGTACTCCTCGAGAAGTAGTTCCTATCAGGCATATTCCGGGTCGGCTCAGGGTGAATCCGGAAGCGTGCGGGCCGCCGGACCGCCTACCGTCGAAGCTTCCGAATGGAAGTGAGGGACGGGGTATGAGCGTGCTGACAATCGACACCGCGACCGATCGGGAGGGGAGGGACACCGACCCCGCACGGTCCTGGAATCCGATCGGACGCATTCTCTTCCGCTTCGGATTCCTGTACTTCGGGCTCTTCTGCGTCTTCTACCCGCAAATGCTGATCGACTTCGCGGGACCGCTGCAACGCCGGCTCCCGGACGACTGGCCCCGCCTCTGGATGAGCGTGTCCCTGCCCATGGTGAAGTGGGTGGGCCACACCGTCTTCGGGACCGATGTGGCGCTGCACGAAACGGGCAGCGGTGATCAGGCGGTCTTCTGGATCCTGGTGTTCTGCCTGCTCGTGATCGCGGCGGCCGGGACCGTGCTCTGGACGATGCTGGACCGCACCCGGACCGAGTACCGCCGCCTGTCCGCGTGGTTCCTGTTGTTCATCCGGTTGTGCCTGGCCGGTCAGATGCTCGGATACGGTTTCGCCAAGGCGATTCCGACGCAGATGCCCGAGCCCGCGCTCACCACGCTGCTGACCCCGTACGGCGACTTCGCGCCCATGAGTGTGCTGTGGAGTCAGGTCGGCGTGTCACCGGTGTACGAAAGCCTGCTCGGTACCGCCGAGGTGCTGGGCGGCGTGCTCCTGCTGCTGCCGCGCACCCGGTTGGCGGGTGTGCTGCTGAGCCTGGTGAGCATGGCGCAGGTGTGGGTGCTGAACATGACCTTCGATGTGCCGGTGAAGCTGCTGTCGTTCCATCTGATGCTGCTCTGCCTGGTCCTGCTGGTGCCCGAGGCGCCGCGGCTCACCGCGTTCCTGACCGGCCGGGCCGCCGGTCCGCCCGCCACCCCACAGCCGTTCCGCACTCGCCGGACGGTGCGCTGGGCGGCCGCCGCGCAGGTGCTGCTGATCGTGTGGTTGTCGGCGGGCTACGTCTGGATCGGGGCGGACAACTGGCGCGAATACGGCGGTGGCAGCGCGAAATCCGAGCTGTACGGCATCTGGACGGTCACCGACTTCACCCGCGACGGCCAGCCGGTGCCGCCACTGCTCACCGATGAGAGCCGCTGGCGGCGACTGGTTTTCGACCAGCCCAAGATGGCCGTCGTGCAGCGCATGGACGATGAGTTGATGCCGCTGGGCGCGCAGATCGACACCGGCGCACACCGATTGGTGCTCCGCGGCGCGCAGGCGACCACGGACCTGGCGGATCTCGGCTACGAGCAACCGACGCCGAACCGGCTGGTGCTCAACGGCCGGCTGGATGGCCACCCGGCCACCATCACGCTCGATCAGCTCGACCTCGGCCAGCTGCCGCTCCGGACAGGCCGTGGCCTGCACCTGATTCAGGAAGACGCGAACTTCGGCAAGGTCATGGGGTAGTGATGTCGCTCATCTGGTTGGTCCACAGCGGATTCGGGGCGAGGAATTCGCCGGATCCGGCCGCGAACGCCCGCTGGGCGTCGGCCCTGCCGAGCAGCCGGGCGGCCAGCCAGGCGGTGGGATAGCCGAGGTAGCCGGAGACTCCGGAGGTGCACGGCCAGGAGGCGTCGGCGCAATCCGGCTGGCCCTGAACATCATTGTGATTCGGGCCGACCAGGGTGCCCCACGCCTTCTGGACACCGGCGGGCACCGCGTCGTAGAAGGCCCGCAGTGACTGCAGGCCGACGGCTGTCGGCGGCAAGGTCTGCTCGGACGGCGAGATGACGGTGTCGGCCGAACCGTTCACGAAGAAGACCGAACCGCCGGCCAGTCCATGGGCATCCGGGCACCAGCCCAGGAAGCACGACAGCTGGACGGGCAGCTCGATCGGCACTGCGGTCTTGATCCGGCCGCCCGAATGCATCATGGCGTTGAGGGCGCCCGTCGCCCCCTGCGAATGCCCCACCGCGCCAATCGCATCCGGGTCGAGCCGGTCGTGGAAGACGCTGGCCGGGTCTGCGGCCAGGGACAGCAGCCGGTCGACCGCCCCCGCGATGTCGATCCCCGACCCGGTGGCCGAGTTCTCGGTGGCGATCACCACGAACCCCCAGGATGCGAAATGCCGGAGCAGATACGCGTATTGGTTCGGATGCGCGTTGGTCCCGTCGCCCCAGGTGATGATCGGATGCTGGAACCCGTTGGCCCCCAGTTCGGTCGGATACCAGATGTCGTAGGCGGCCCCGGTGGAGTCGCAGCAGGTGAAGGCGCGCAGTTCGGTCACCGCCCAGGGCCCGGGCTGCGCATAGACGGCCTCCACCGGAGGATCGGCGTGACTGATTACGAGGGGAATGCCGAGCACCACCAGTGCGGCGAGCAGGCAACAGCGAACAAGCACGGTGGCACTGCGTGTCATAGCTATTGAGCATAGAAATGACCGGCGCGTTGGATGCGCAAGATGACCGCGACCGTTGTGAACTCTGTATCGATTGCCACCCGGATGCCGGGCGATTGTCGTGCGCCGCCGCCCACGCCGTACCCTGAATCCTTGTGCAGAACCCCGCAGCCACCCCCGATGACCAGCCGGTTCCCGAGTCCCGGGTCGACACCGGCGATCCGAACTACCTGGTCGGCCTCGATCTGAACGGTCGCCGCGTGGTCGTGGTCGGCGGCGGCACGGTGGCGCAGCGGCGGCTCGGGCTGCTCATCGCTTCCGGCGCGGATGTGCACGTGATCAGCCGTGAGGCCACGCCCGCGGTCGAGGGCATGGCCACCTCGGGACAGCTGACCCTGGAGTTGCGTGCCTACGCCGACGGCGATCTCGACGGCGCCTGGTACGTCATGGCCTGCACCGACGAACGCGAGACCAATGCGGCCGTGGTCGCGGAGGCCACCCGCCGCCGCATTTTCTGCGTCCGCGCCGACACCGCGCGGCTGGGCACCGCGGTCACTCCGGCCACCGCGCGCTACGACGGCATGACGATGGGCGTACTGGCCGGCGGGCAGCACCGCCGCTCGGCCGCGGTGCGCAACGCGCTGTTGGAAGCCCTGCAATCCGGTGTGGTGACCGATGATTCGGCCCCTGTGACCCCGGGCGTGGCGCTGGTCGGCGGCGGCCCCGGCGATCCGGATCTCATCACCGTGCGCGGCCGCCGCCTGCTGGCCCGCGCGAATCTCGTTGTCGCCGACCGGCTCGCGCCGCCGGAGCTGCTGGCCGAGCTCGGGCCGGAGGTGGAGGTCATCGACGCGGCCAAGATTCCCTACGGCCGGGCCATGGCGCAGGAGGCCATCAATGCCGCGCTCATCGAGGGCGCGAAGGCGGGCAAATTCGTGGTGCGGCTCAAGGGCGGCGACAACTATGTCTTCGGGCGTGGCTACGAGGAACTCGAAGCCTGCGTCGACGCCGGTATCCCGGTGACCGTGGTTCCCGGTGTCACCAGCGCGATTTCGGTGCCCGCCCTGGCCGGTATCCCGGTCACCCACCGCGGTGTCACGCACGAGTTCGTGGTCGTCAGCGGCCACGTCGCGCCTGATCACCCGGATTCGCTGGTCGACTGGCCCGCGCTGGCCCGGCTGCGCGGCACCATCGTGCTGCTGATGGCGGTGGAGCGGATCGAGAAGTTCGCCGACGCGCTGATCTCCGGTGGCCGTGCCGCCGACACCCCGGTCACCGTCATCCAGGAGGGCAGCCTGCGCACCCAGCGCATCCTGCGCGCCGACCTGGCCACCGTCGCCGAGCGGGTGCGCACCGAGGGCATTCGCCCGCCGGCCATCATCGTCATCGGCCCGACGGCGGGCTTCACGGCGGGTGCGCCGGACCAGGACAACTCCTGACGTCGCGTAATGAGATCGGTTCGCCGGATAGTGCATCCATTACAGTGGGCGGGTGCTCGATAACCCCGCTGCGACGATGCAGTATCCGGTGACCAAGCGGGCTTTCGGGCTCGCAATTCTCGTCCTCAGCGGGCTTCAGCTGATGGTCGTGCTGGACGGCACCGTCATGATCCTGGCGCTGCCGCGACTACAGGAACAGCTCGGCCTGTCCAACGCGGGCAGTGCGTGGACGGTCACGGCCTATGGTCTTCCGTTCGCGGGCCTCATGCTCCTGGGCGGGCGTCTCGGTGACTCGTTCGGCCGCAAGCGGATGCTGATTCTGGGCGTCGCGCTGTTCACCCTCGCCTCGGCGCTGTGTGGCATGGCCCAGAACGAGGCATGGCTGATCGCGGCCCGCGCGCTGCAGGGCACGGGCGCGGCCATCGCCGCGCCGACCGCCTTCGCGCTGGTGGCGAGCACCTACGCGCCCGGCCCGGCCCGCAATCAAGCGGTCGCCATCTTCGGATCCATGGTCGGTATCGGCTCGGTCGGCGGTCTGGTCATCGGCGGCGCGCTGACCCAGGTCGACTGGCGCTGGATCTTCTGGATCAATGTGCCGATCGGCATTCTCATCGTCTGGGGCGCGATCTACCAGCTCCGCGACACCGCGCACCACCGCATGTCCATGGATGTGCGCGGCGCCATCCTGGGCACGCTGGCCTGTGTGTCGGTCGTCTTCGGCGCGACCGAGGGGCCCGAAATGGGTTGGGGCTCTCCGGTCATCCTCGGCGCGCTGATCGGCGGCTTCGTCCTGCTGATCGTGTTCATCTTCGCCGAGCGTGACGTGGACAACCCGCTGCTGCCGTGGTCGCTGTTCAAGAGCCGCGACCGCGTGATCACCTTCGCCGCCATCTTCCTGACCTCCGGCGTGCTCGGTGCGACCACCTTCTTCGTCGCGCAGTTCCTGCAGAACGTGCTGCGCTACAGCCCGCTGCAGGCCGGTCTGGCCAGCATTCCGTTCACCCTCGGCGCGGGCGTCGGTACCGCGGTGGCGTCCAAGGCGTGCATGTATGTCCGGGCGCGCTGGCTGCTGCTGGCGGCCGCCCTGGTGCTGGCGGGCGCGCTGTACTTCGGTTCGACACTGGACAGTTCGGCCGACTATTTCCCCACGCTGCTGGTCATGATGTCGATCGTCGGCTTCTGCGTGGGCACCGCCATCGTGATCCTGCCGCTGTGCGTGCTGGTCGGCGTGGACATGGCCCACATCGGCCCGCTGTCGGCGGTCGGGCAGATGTTCATGAACATGGGCACGCCGTTCGCGGTCGGCGTGCTGAGCCCGGTCGCCCTGTCGCGCACATTGGCGCTCGGCGGCAAATCGGGCAAGGTGAGCGAGATGTCGCCGAGTCAGATCGATGCGCTGGGCAGCGGGTACACCCTCGTCCTGCTGGTGTGCGCCATCGGCACCGCGGTCATGGGCCTGCTGGCGCTGACGCTGCGCTACACGCCCGGGCAGCTGGCCCAGGCGCAGCACGCGCAGGACGAGGCTCAGAAGAGCTAGGGCACCGCGGTGACCGCGATCGCCGATTCGGTCAGGCTGCCGAGGTAGATCGCACCGTCCTGTTCGGCGACCCCGGTGACCATGGCGTAGTCGGTGCCCTCGCGCTGCAGGTCGTGAACGAGATTCCCGTCGAAGTCGAAGGCCTGCACCCACACGGTGCGTGCCGGTTTCGGTTGCAGCGCTTCGGGAATCGCCCACACCAGCCGGCGCAGCACGCCGGGCAGCGGAAGCAGCATGTCCAGCAGCGGATTTCGCGGCGACACCAGCGCCACCCAGGCCAGCCCGTCGCTGCCGAGGCCCATATTGTCGGGGAAGGCGGGCAGGTTCTCGGCGAAGTAGTCGTGGGTGCCCGCCTTCGGCCCGGTCAGCCAGTAGCGGGTGATGCTGTAGCCGCCGGTCTCGGCGACCAGCACGCACGAGCGGTCCGGGGCGAGCACGATGCCGTTCGCGAATTTCAGCCCGTCGACCAGGGTTTCGACACTGCCGTCGGGATTGCGGCGCAGCAGCCGACCGGTCTCGGAGTGCTCGAGCATGTCGCCCATGTATTCGCCGAGCGACCAGTGCCGGGTGGATTCGGAGAAGTAGACGGTGTCGCCGTCGGCGACCACATTGCTGGTGAAGTTCAGCGGCACACCGTCGACCTCGGACACCAGCACCTCGACCTGCCCGCCCGGCTTGTCCAGGCGCAGCAGCCCACGGTTGGCATCGCAGATCAGCAGCGAGCCATCGGGGTTCGCGTGCAGTCCCAGCGGTCGCCCGCCGGTGTGCCCGATCCGCTCGGCCGTGCCGTCGGCCGGGTCGACCGCCACCAGGGTGCCGTCCGCGAGTCCCGCGACGACTCTGCCGTCGGGGGCGATCACCACATCCTCGGGCCCCTCTCCGGGCACCTCGAGCCGCCGCACGGGCGGCATGGGTGGCGCACTGTGGTTTTCGTGGGCGCGGGCCGTCGCCTTGGGCGGCGTCCAGCGCTTGGGCTGCATGGACATGGCTCACTGTAACCCGGCCCTTGGTAGTCAACAGTTGTTGGCCTACACTTGTGGGCATGACTGTGGAGACGGGGCCGCGGCGGTCGGACGCCACCCGCGCGGCGATTCTGGAGGCGGCGCGCCGCCGCTTCGCCGAGGACGGCTACCGGAAGGCGACCATCCGGGCGATCGCGGCCGACGCCGGGATCGACCCGTCGATGGTGATGCGCTACTACGGCAACAAGGACGGATTGTTCGACGCCGCACTGGATGTCGACCTGGAGCTGCCGGATCTCGGTGCGGCCGCGCCGGATTCGCTGGGCGCACTGCTCGCGGCGCGTTTCCTGGAGCTGTGGGAACAGCCGCCGACCAGCGAGATCCTGCTCACCCTCATCCGTTCGTCGCTGACCGACGAGGACGTGGTGGAACGCACCCGGCGCATCTTCGCCCAGCAGCTCATGCCGGCCGTGCTGCGTTTCGGCGATCCGGCCGACGCACCGCATCGCGCGGGTCTGATCGCCACCCAGATCCTGGGACTCGCCCTGTGCCGCTACGTCTTACGGCTCCCGCCGGTGGTGGCGCTGAGCTCGGATCAGATCGTCGCCGATATCGGGCCCACTATTCAGCGCTACCTCACGCTCGGGAACGCTTGACCTTATGAGCCAGTGGTGAAAACCACGCTGCCGGAGGGGTTTTCTCCGGACCGAAGATTGGGCACACTGCCCGGATGGGGATGAGTCTGGACGCGGATCTGCTGGACCGCTGGACGAAATTGGCCGGGCCGCAGGCACGCGCGGTGGGGGAGGACCTGGTCCGCCGCTACCGTGAGCCGCACCGCCGCTATCACACCGTCGAGCACCTGGCCGCCATGCTGGCGGTCATCGACGATCTGGCCGCCGACGCCGAGGATCTGGACGCGGTGCGCTACGCCGCCTTCTTCCACGACGCGGTCTACGCCGTCGACGGCACCGACAACGAGGAGGCCAGCGCCCGCCTGGCCGAAACCGCCCTGCCCGCACTGGGAGTCGGCGCGGAGACGGTGGCGGAGGCCGCGCGGCTGGTCCGGCTGACCGGCGGCCACCATCCGGACCCGTCGGACCGCAACGGCGCGGTGCTCTGCGATGCCGATCTGGCGATCCTCGCGGCCGACGCGACCGCCTACGCCGCCTACACCTCGGCCGTCCGCGCAGAGTACGCCCACGTTCCCGACCCGCTCTTCCGCTCGGGCCGGGCGGCCGTGCTGGCGGCGCTCGCCGGGCAGCCCGCCCTCTTCCGCACGCCCACCGCCCGGGCCCGCTACGAGTCCGCGGCCCGCGCCAACCTCGCGGCCGAACTCGCCACGCTCACCGCGGAGCCGGCCGGCGAACCCGGGGCCGAGTGAGGGTTCGCGCCCCGATCAGCGGGTGCCGTACTTGTAGGTCTGCTTCCGCAGTTTGAGGTACACCATGATCTCGGCGTGCCGGACCCCGGCCAGCCCTCGAATCCGGTTGGACACCAGGTCGAGCAGGGCCTCGTCGTCCGGGCACACGGCCTCGCAGAGGATGTCGTAGCGGCCGGCGCACACCACGACATAGTTGATCTCCTCGATGGCAGCCAAGATGTCGGTCACCTGCTGCACCGGCCCGTCGACGGTGATGGCGATCATGGCCTGCCGGAACAGCCCGACCTGCAGGGGATCGGTGACCGCCACGATCTGGATCACCCCGGCATCGGCCAGCTTCTGCACGCGCTGGCGGACGGCGGCCTCGGAGAGTCCGACGGCCTTGCCGATGGTGGCGTACGCGCGTCGCCCGTCCTCCTGGAGTTCGGCGATGATCCGCTTGGAGATGTCGTCGAGGATCGGAGCTCCCCGGCCGGAGTACTGGTCGATCACGAGATCATCCTTCCTCATCGCGGCTGGTCGGGCGAACGCCCGACCGGCGGTCGCGAGCGCGCGGGTATGTTGGGATCGGTCGCCGGGTCCGGCGGTTTTCGGTCCGACAAGGATGATCTCCCGTGAAGTACGTTCCGCGCGCGGTTCTGTTCCTCGGCATTCCCGCGCTCCTGTTCGCCCTCCCCTGGTGGCTGCTGGTCTACACGACGATGTCGGGGACATGGTTCTGGCTCGGGTCGGCGGTGTTCCTGCTCGGCTATCTGGCGCTGCCCGCGGGCATGCTGCTCGGGCACGGCCCCCGGCAGTCCGACGCGGCTTCGCTGGTGGGCGACACCATGCTGGGTGTCATGTGGGTGGTGTTCACCTGGTCGGTGATCGGCGCCGCGGTCCGGGGTGTGCTGGCGGTCGCGGGGGTGGACGATCCGGTGCGCTCGCGCGTGGTGGCCGTCGGGGTGCTCGCGGTGTCGGTCGTGCTGTCCGCCTGGGCGATCTACGAGGCGCGCCGGGTGCCGCGCGTGCGCACGGTCGAGGTCGGGATCCCCGGTCTCGGTGCGGGTTTGGACGGTTTCCGGCTGGTGGTCGTCACCGACACCCACTACGCCGCGACCGATCGGTTGCGCTGGTCGGAGCGGGTGGTCGAGGAGGTCAACGCGCTGCGTCCCGATATCGCCTGTCACGCGGGCGATCTCGCCGACGGCTCGGTGGAGAAGCGGAGGGCGCAGGTCGATCCGCTGGGCAAGGTCGAGGCCGAGTACGGCCGCTTCTACATCACCGGCAATCACGAATACTTCGGCGACGCACCGGGCTGGATCGACCACATGTCCGGCCTGGGCTGGCAGCCGCTGCGCAACCAGCACGAGGTCATCACCCGCGATGGCGACAGCCTCGTGCTGGCGGGCATCGACGACCCCACCGGTAGCGGCCTGCCCGGCCACGGCCCCGACATCGAAGCGGCCCTGGCCGGCGCCGATCCGGCACTGCCGGTGGTACTGCTGGCCCATCAGCCCAAACAGGTCACCGATGCGGTGTCGGCCGGTGTGGCCCTGCAGATTTCGGGCCATACCCACGGCGGGCAGATCTGGCCCTTCCGGTACCTGGTCCGCCTGGACCAGCCCGTGGTGGCCGGGCTCAGCCGCCACGGCGAGCGCACCCAGCTCTACACCAGCCGGGGCACCGGCTTCTGGGGTCCGCAGCTGCGCCTGTTCGCGCCGAGCGAGATCACGGTGCTGATCCTGCGCCGGCCCAACTGATTCCGCCCGCTCAGCTGTCGAAGCCCAGGCCAGTGTAGTCGAGGGTCTTCAGCCACAGATTGCGGCGTCCCTGGTGCGCGTCCGCGCGGGCCAGGGACCAGCGGGTGAGGTGAATTCCCGCGGAGCGCAACGGTTCCGGCGGCAGCGGCAGCGGCCGGGAGCGGACCATGCGCAGGCGGGTCCGCTCGGTGTCGCGGCCCCACAGCTGGTCGAGCATGACCTCCGCGCCGAAGCGGGTCGCGCCCACCCCGAGCCCGGTGTAGCCGGCGGCGTAGACCAGCCGGCCCTTGTAGGCGGAGCCGAAGAAGGCGCAGAACCGGCCGCAGGTGTCGATGACCCCGCCCCAGCGGTGGGTGAAGCGCAGGCCGTCGAGCTGCGGGAAGGTCTGGAAGAAGTGCTGGGCGAGGGTTTCGAAGGTGGCCTCGTTGTATTCCAGGGCGGGGGCGATGCGATTGCCGAAGTGGTAGATGGCGTCGTAGCCGCCGAAGAGGATGCGGTTGTCGCTGGTCAGGCGGTAGTAGTGGAAGCGGTAGGAGGCGTCGCCCAGGCCCATGCGGGTGCCCCAGCCGATGCTGTCGAGCTGTTCGGCGGTGAGCGGCTCGGTCATGAGCGCGTAGTCGTAGACCGGCACCACATGGCGTGACACCTTGGGCACCGGGCCCGCGAAAGCGCTGGTGCACAGGGCAACCCGGGGCGCGCGGACCTCACCGTGCGGGGTGTGCAGGGTCAGCGTGCCGCGGTGGGATTTCGAAAGGCGTTGCACCGGAGTGCCTTCGAAGATGCGGACACCGGAATCCAGGCAGGCGCGCCGTAGTCCCCAGGCCAGCCGGGCCGGATCGAGCATGGCGACGCCGTCGCGGTCCCACCAGCCGCCGAGGTAGGTGGGGGAGTGCACCATGCCCTGCACCTGGCCGGCGTCGAGCAACTCGGTGCGGTAGCCGAGGGCTTCGGCGGCATCGTGGCTCTCCTGCAGCCATTCGACCTCGTGCGGCGCGGTGGCGACCTCCATTTCGCCGGTGCGCTCGAAGTCGCAGTCGATGCCGTACCGGAGGATGGCCTTCTCGATGTCGTCCAGGTTGGAGCGGCCGAGCCGTTCGAGCTGGCCGATCTCGTCGGGGAAGCGCTCCATGCCATTGGCCAGGCCGTGGGTCAGGCTGGCGGAGCAGAATCCGCCGTTGCGGCCCGAGGCCGCGTGTCCGCAGAGACCGGACTCCAGCAGCACCACATCGATGCCGGGATCGCGTTCCTTGGCCAGCAGCGCGGTCCAGAGCCCGCTGTAGCCGCCGCCGATGACGGCCAGATCCGCGGTGGTGGCGGTGGTGAGGGGGTCGGTGGGGGTCGGCCGCTCGGGCCGGTCGGTCCAGTACGGCGTCGGCGCTGCATCGATGAGTGCCGACGCCCACAGTTTGCTTCCTTTGGCCGACATGGCCGATCAACTCCTTCTCTCGTGCCGATACGGCGAACGTTCGCGCCTGCGTGCTCGGGGTACGTGGAAGCCGCCGATGGTCACCCGTGGGGGGACCAGTCGGCGGCTTTCGAGAGAGTCAGCTGGTGGCGGCGCGATCCTCGGAGCGGCGGGGCATACGCACGGTGGACCGCAATACCTGCGTCGGCGACGTCGGCCGGTCCATTTCCGCCTCCTCCTGTGTCATGAGGATAGCCCAGAAATTCGCGGGCGGGTCCGATCGGAGCCGCCCGCGCGATATCGCCGCCTTTTACCCGGCCCGGAAGATGACGTCGTGCCAGGGCTTGTGCGCCGCGCCGGTGATATCCGACATGACGTGCTTGATATTCGTGTACTCCTCGAATGCGTAGGCGGACATGTCTTTTCCGAATCCGGAGGACTTGTACCCGCCGTGCGGCATTTCGCTGATGATCGGAATATGGTCGTTGATCCACACGCAGCCGGCCTGAATTTCCCGGCTCGCCCGCTGGGTGCGGAACACATCGCGGGACCAGGCGGAGGCGGCCAGCCCGTAGACGGTGTCGTTGGCCAGTGCGATGGCCTCGTCGTCGGTGTCGAAGGGCAGCACGACCAACACCGGGCCGAAGATCTCGTGCTGCACGATCTCGGAGTCCTGGGCCGCGCCGGTGATCAGTGTCGGCTCGAAGTAGGAACCCGCCGCCGGGGTGTGTTCCGGAATTCGGCCGCCGCGTACGATTTTCGCGCCGGATTCTCGGGCGCGTTCCACCATGCCCAGCACTTTGTCGCGGTGCGCGCGCGAAATGAGCGGCCCCATATCGGTTTCCGGGTGCTCGACCGGACCGAGTACCACCCGGTCCATGAGATCGGCTACGCGGCCGACGAATTCCTCGAACAGCGGACGTTGCACATAGGCGCGGGTGGCGGCCGTGCAATCCTGGCCGGTATTGATGAGCGCGCCCGCGACCGCGCCCCGCGCCGCGGCTTCTGGGTCGGCGTCGTCGAACACGACGAAGGGTGCCTTGCCGCCGAGTTCGAGATGGACCCGCTTGACCGCACCGGCGGCAGTGGCGGCCACCCGTTTGCCGACCCCGGTGGAGCCGGTGAACGACACCATGGCCACGGCCGGATGCTCCACCAGCGGCTGTCCCGCCTCGGCGCCGGTGCCGGTGAGCACATTGATCACGCCCGGCGGCACGCCCGCGTCGGTCGCGGCCTCCGCGAACAGCAGCGAGGACAGCGGGGTCAGCTCGGAAGGCTTGAGCACCACCGTGTTTCCGGCGGCGACGGCGGGCAGGATCTTCCAGGCCGCCATTTGCAGCGGATAGTTCCAGGGCGCGATGGACCCGATGACGCCGAGGGGTTCCCGCCGGATCGACGAGGTGTGGTCACCGGAGTATTCGGCCGCCGCCTTGCCTTCCAGGTGCCGGGCGGCGCCGGCGAAGAAGGCCGTGTTGTCGATGGTGCCGGGCACGTCGAATTCCGTGGCGAGGCGAATCGGCTTGCCCGCGTTGACACTTTCGATCGCGGCGAGGTCCCCGGCACGAGCGCGCAGGATCCGGGCCCATTCGTGCATGAGGTCCGACCGCGCGCCCGGGGTGAGCCCGGCCCAGCCGGGGAAGGCCGCCCGGGCCGCGGTCACCGCCGACTCGACGTCGGCCGCGTCCGCGCCGCCGCCGGAGGCGATGACCGCGCCCGTGGCCGGCGCGATGATCGACAGCGGCGCACCCGATCCGGATCGTCGTGCGCCGCCGATGAATTGCAGTTGTTCCTGACCCATCGCGCTCCTCGCGTTCTCGAATGTCACCGTCTCCGGGTCACACGGTATGGGCGTCGGCGACCGTGAGCGCCTGATCGAGGATGGCGAGTCCCTCCTTGGTCTCGGCCTCGCTGATGGTGCAGGGCGGGACCACGTGCAGGCGGTTGAAGTTCACGAACAGCAGCAGTCCGGCGGCCCTGGCGGCGGCGACGGTCTCGTTCATGGCCGGGCTGGTGCCGCCGTAGGGCGCCAGGGGTTCGCGGGTGGCGCGGTCGCGGACCAGCTCCACGGCCCAGAACACGCCGAGTCCGCGGACCTCGCCGACGCTCGGGTGCCGCTCGGCCAGTTCCCGCAGGCCCGGGCCGATGACGCGCTCGCCCATGTCGGCGGCGTTCTCGACGATGCCCTCCTCGCGCATGGCGGTGATGGTCGCGACGGCCGCGGCCGTGGCCAGCGGATGCCCGGAGTAGGTGAGCCCGCCCGGATAGGCGCGGTCGTCGAAGGTGGCCGCGATGTGCGGTGCGATGGCGACGCCGCCCAGCGGCACATACCCGGAGTTGACGCCCTTGGCGAAGGTGAGCAGGTCCGGCGCCACGTCGAAATGGTCGATGGCGAACCATTCTCCGGTGCGGCCGAAGCCTGACATCACCTCGTCGGCGATGAACACGATGCCGTACTTGTCGCACAGTTCGCGCACGCCGGCCAGGTATCCCGGGGGCGGCACCATGATTCCGGCCGTGCCCGGCACCGATTCCAGAATGACGGCCGCGATGGTGCTCGGCCCCTCGAGCGCGATGGTCTGCTCGAGGTGCTGCAGCGCCCGCTCGGTCTCCTCGGCCTCGGTGGCGGCGTGGAACTGCGAGCGGTACAGGAACGGCCCGAAGAAGTGCACGACCCCGGCATTGCCGTGGTCGTTCGACCAGCGCCGCGGGTCGCCGGTCAGATTGACCGCGGTCTCGGTGCCGCCGTGATACGACCGGTAGCGCGCGAGCACCTTGTACCGCCCGGTGTGCAGCCGGGCCATGCGCACCGCGTGCTCGACCGCGTCCGCGCCGCCATTGGTGAAGAAGATCCGGTTCAGCTCACCGGGGGTGCGTTCGGCGATGAGCCGCGCCGCCTCCGAGCGGGCGTCGTTCACGTAGGCCGGGCCGATGGTGCACAGCGTGGCCGCCTGCTCCTGGATGGCGGCCACCACCTTCGGATGCTGGTGTCCGATATTGGTGTTCACCATCTGCGAGGAGAAGTCGAGCAGCCGGTTGCCGTCGCCGTCCCACACGTAGCAGCCCTGGGCGGCGGTGATCACCATGGGATCCAGCGACTTCTGCGCGGACCAGGAGTGGAAGACGTGCTTGCGGTCCAATTCGTAGGCGCGGGCGGCTTTTTCGCGGGCCGCCTCCGGGGTCAGCCCATTGGGCAGGGTCATCGCGGACTCCGTTCAGTGGTTCTGGGGGAAGCCGAGGTTCAGGCCGCCGTGGCTGGGATCGAGCCAGCGGGTGGTGACGGCCTTGGTGCGGGTGAAGAAGTGCACGCCGTCGGTGCCGTGCGCATGCGAATCGCCGAACAGGGAGTTCTTCCAGCCTCCGAAACTGTAGTAGGCCATGGGGACCGGAATGGGGACATTGATGCCGACCATGCCGATCTCGACCTCGTTGTGGAAGCGCCGGGCCGCACCGCCGTCATTGGTGAACAGGGCGGTGCCGTTGCCGTAGGGGTTGGCGTTGACCAGGGCCAGCGCCTCGTCGTAGCTGTCCACGCGGACCACCGACAGCACCGGGCCGAAGATCTCGTCGGTGTAGACGCTCATGTCGGTGGTGACGTGGTCGAGAATGGTGGGGCCCAGCCAGAATCCGTCGGCCGCGCCGTCGGCGGCCACCGCGCGGCCGTCGAGAACCACGGTGGCGCCGGAGGATTCGCCCGCGGCGATGTAGGACGCCACCTTGTCGCGGTGCGCCTCGGTCACCAGCGGGCCCATATCGGTGCCGCGGGTGCCGTCGCCGGTGCGAATGGTCTTGGCGCGCTCGGTGATCCGCGCCACCAGGTCGTCGGCGATGTCGCCCACCGCCACCAGCGCGCTGATGGCCATGCAGCGTTCACCGGCCGAGCCGAAGCCCGCGTTCACGGCGGCGTCGGCGGCCAGGTCCAGATCCGCGTCGGGCAGCACCACCATGTGGTTCTTGGCTCCGCCGAGGGCCTGCACGCGTTTGCCGGCGGCGGTGCCGTGCTCGTAGACGTACTTGGCGATCGGGGTGGAGCCGACGAACGACACCGCCTTGATCGCGGGGTTCGCCAGCAGTTCGTCCACCGCCACCTTGTCGCCCTGGACCACATTGAAGACCCCGTCCGGCAGCCCGGCCTCGCGCCACAGCTCGGCCAGCCACAGCGATGGCGAGGGGTCCTTCTCGCTCGGCTTGAGCACCACGGTGTTGCCGGCCGCGATGGCGACGGGGAAGAACCACATGGGCACCATGGCCGGGAAGTTGAACGGCGAGATGATGGCCACCGGGCCCAGGGCTTGCCGCACGGAGAAGATGTCGACCTTGGTGGAGGCGTTCTCGGTGTAGCCGCCCTTGAGCAGATGCGGTATGCCGCAGGCGAATTCGACGACCTCGAGGCCGCGGGTGACCTCGCCCATCGCGTCGGCGAGCACCTTGCCGTGCTCGCTGGTGATGAGGGCCGCCAGCTCCTCCTTGCGCTCGTTGAGCAGTTCGCGGAAGCGGAACAGCACCTGGGTGCGCTTGGCCAGGGAGGCGTCGCGCCAGGCGGGGAACGCGGCCACGGCGGATTCGATCACGGTGCGGACGTCGGCCGCGGAGGCCAGGGCGACCTGTCCGGTCACCACGCCGGTCGCGGGATTGGTGACCGGTGCGGTCGCCGTGCTGGAACCGGTGAAGGACTTGCCGTCGAGCCAGTGTGCGATGGTCTGCATATCTCCTCGATTCCGTGAGTGTCCGTCCCTACTCTGCGCCATTACCCGCCGGTTGATTCCCGACGTTGTGTATCTATTTTCCAACTTCGTATTACGATTCGTCGGTGCTCCTCTCCGTTGCTGATGTGCTGGCCATGCCGGTCGTGCGGGCCGGGCAGCCGCAGGTCGTGGGCGGCGGTCCGCTGGATCGGCCGGTGCGGTGGGTGCATGTGAGCGAACTGCCGGACGTGGCGAAACTACTGGTGGGACGGGAATTGATTCTCACCACCGGACAGGCGCTGGCCGGTAGCGACGCGGCCACCGTGGCCTACCTGCAATCGCTGGCCGCGGCCGGGGTATCCGGGCTCGTCATCGAATTGGGTACCTACGTGCGGGAATTGTCGCCGGTGGTGGCCGAGACCGCCGACCGGGTGGGGTTGCCGACCGTGGCACTGCACCGGGTGGTGCGGTTCGTGGAGGTCACCGAGGCGGTGCACCGGGTGATCGTGGCCGACCAGTACGCGGAGCTGGAATTCGCGCGCACGGTGCACGAGACGTTCACGGCGTTGAGCGTGCGGCGGGCGTCGCTGGCCGAAATCGTGAAAACCGCTGCCGGGATGCTGGACGCCTCGGTCGTGCTCGAGGACCTGGCGCATCGCGTGCTGGCCCTGACCGCGCGCCACACCGGCACCTCGGCCCTGCTCGAGCACTGGGAGACCACCTCCCGGCTGCTGCCCGACACCGACCCGAATGTGGTTCCCGTGGGCCCGCATACACAGCGCTGGGGCCGGCTCATCCTGCGCTCCAGCCGGGTGCCCACGGCCCGCGCGCGCATGGTGCTCGAACGCGCCGCGCAGACACTGACCCTGCATCGGATGATCGAGCGCGACCGCTTCGGGCTGCACCGGCAGGCCCAGACCGGGCTCATCGACGATATGGTCAACGGCCGCCTCACCGACGAGCGTGACGCCGTGGCGCTGGCGGCGGCGCTCGGGCTGGCCCGCCGCGCCCGCTATGTCCCGCTCGCGGTCGAGGTCGCGGCGGCGGCCGAAGCGGATCCGGTGGCGCAGCAACGCCGTACGGCCACACTGCTCGACGCGGCGCTGCACGGGGTGGCGCTGGCCAAGGCCACTGCGCTGGCCGCGCCCGACCACGGCAATCGGGTCACCATCGTGCTGGGTGTCTCCCGGAGCGGCGACCTGGACAGCGCGCTCACCGCGATCTGCTCGGCCATGCTCGCCGAGATCCGCCGCGTGGCGGGTGTGGAGCGCGCCGTCATCGGCGCCGGCGGTGAATCGGACTCCCTCCTCGACACTGCGCGTGAGCTGGCCCAGGCCGCGCACGTCGCCGAAGTCGCTCTCTCCCTGGACCCTTCGGTCCCGCGCCCGTTCTATCGCAGCGGCGACGTCCGCCTGCGCGGCCTGCTGTCGCTCATCCGCGACGAGCCGGGCGTCCAGCGCTTCGCCGAGACCGAGCTGAGCGCCCTGCTGCGCCACGACATCCGCAATGCCGCCGACCTCACCCGCACCCTGCGCCAATTCCTCGACCTGGCGGGCAACAAGACCGAACTCGCCAAACGCCTCCATATCAGCCGGCCCACCCTCTACGACCGCCTGTCCCGCATCGAACGCATCCTCGACGTCGATCTCGACAACGGCGAGACCCGCACCTCCCTCCACACCGCCCTGCTCATCCGAGACCTGGTCGCTGCCCCCGAACCCCGCTGACCGCCGCGCCGGCGAGATCCTCCGACGTGAATTCCGTGGTAGGGGGCTGGCCCGAGAAGCGCTGTGCGCCAGCGCATTCTCGAGGCGGTGATCCGGATCGCCGCCCGTCATCCAGGTATGTCGCCGGTCTGGCCTTCGAACCGGCGGTGCTTCCGACGTGGGTCGGTGGGCTCCGGGCAGAGCGCATCGGAATGACCGGGAGTGGTTGAGGTCCATGCGTTGGGGGCCAGGTCCGGCCCGGGCATACTGGCCGCGTGGAGTTCGGGATTCTGGGTCCGATCGAGGCGCGACGGGCCGATGGGGGCCCGTTTCCGATCGGGGGTCCGCAGGTGCGGGCCTTGCTGGCGGTGTTGGCGTTGGATGCCGGGCGGGTGGTCGGGCGGGAGCGGCTGATCGACGACCTGTACGGGTCGGAGCCACCGGGGGATGTGGGACATGCGTTGCAGTCGCAGGTATCGCGGCTGCGGCGGGCGCTGCGCACTGGTGTGGGGGACGGCGAGTTCGTCGAGTCGGCCGGGGCGGGTTATCGATTGGCGGTCGACCCGGAGTCGGTGGATGCGCTCCGATTCGCGCGGCTGGCCGAGCAGGGGCGGAAAGCCTTGCGGGACCGGGATTCCGGTGCGGCGATGACGTTGCTGGACGAGGCGCTCGGATTGTGGCGCGGTCCGGCGCTGGCCGATGTGCGGGACGCGCCCTTCGCCGAGAGTCAGGGTGCGCGGCTGGACGAGGCGCGGCTGGCCGCCGAGGAGGATCGGGCCGAGGCGGCGCTGGCGGTGGGGGATCCGCAGGCGGTGGTGGCGACACTCTCGGAATTGGTTGCGGCACATCCCCTCCGGGAGCGGGCACGTGCTCTGCTCATGCGCGCCCTGTACGCGGCCGGCCGTCAGGCCGAGGCGCTGGAATCCTTCGAAGCGGGACGGCGGCTGCTCGCCGACGAGCTCGGGGCCGATCCCTCGGCCGAGCTCATGGACGCCCACCTGGCGATCCTGCGCGCGGATGAGGTTGCGGCCGTGTCGAATCGGCGGCTGCCCAGCCCGCTCACCAGTTTCGTCGGCCGGGAGGACGAACTCGCGCGGCTGGTGCCACTGGTCGCCCAGGCCCGCCTCGTCACCCTGATCGGCCCCGGCGGCACCGGGAAGACGCGCCTGGCGCTGGCGGCGGGCGGCCGGGTCCGCGGCGACGTCTGCTTCGTCGAATTGGCGCCGCTGGTGGACGGTGTGCACGCGGCCCAGGCGATCGCGAGCGCCCTGGGCTGTCGCGACCAGTCGGCGCATGCGGCCCCCGCACCACGTGATTTCGAGTCGCAGCTGGTCGCCCTGCTCGCCGACCGTCCGCTGCTGCTCATCCTCGACAATTGCGAGCACGTCGTCCTCGACATCGCCCGCCTCGCGCACCGCCTGCTGGTCGCGTGCCCGGGCCTGCGGATTCTCGCCACCAGCCGCGAGGCGCTGCGGGTCACCGGCGAAACGCTGTTCCCCGTCCCCCAATTGCCCATGGCCCCACCGGATTCGCCGTTGGCCGACCAGCTGGCCGCTCCGGCGGTGCGCCTGTTCGCCGACCGGGCCGCCGCGGTCCGTCCCGGCTTCCTCCCGGACGCGGGCACCATCGCCCTGGTCGCCCGCATCTGCCGCCGCCTCGATGGCCTCCCGCTCGCCATCGAGCTCGCTGCCGCCCGTCTGCGCACCCTCGACCTCCCCGAGATCGACGCCCGCCTCACCGACCGCTTCCGCCTGCTGGCCCGCGGCGACCGCACCGCCGAACCCCGCCACCAGACCCTGCAGGCCGTGGTGGCCTGGAGCTGGGAACTCCTCGACCCCGCCGAACAGCAACTGGCCCAGCGCTTCTCGGTCTTCGCGGGCGGGGCGACCGCCGAACAGGCCCGCCGGGTATGCGACATCGACGATATCGACGACCTCCTCGCCGACCTCGCCGACAAATCCCTCCTGGACATCGCCGCCGGCCGCTACCGCATGCTCGAAACCATCCGCGAATTCGCCCGCACCCGCGCCATCGAATCCGGCGACCACGAGAAAACCCAACGCGCCCACGCCGAATACTTCGCCGACACAGCCGAAACCACGGACCCCCTGCTACGCACCGCCACCCAACTCCAGCACCTGGCCCGCCTCACCACCGACCACGACAACCTCCAGTCCGCCCTGCACTGGTCCACCACCGCCGACCCCGCCCTCGCCGCCCGCCTCATCGCCGCCCAAGCCTGGTACTGGTGGCTGACCGGCCACTCCGGCGACGGCCCCGCCCTCGCCAACCGCCTGCTACCCGAACTGAATTCGGCGGTACGTCGGCCGGCCGCCGCCGCCCGGCCTCACGGTCAGTCGGTGCGCCGTGATGACGTCGGCGACCGCCGAGACGCAGACCTCCACGAGGCTACGACGCTGATCACTCCCACTGCGGCGCCCAGGTCGGATGCGCGCCCTCCAGGCGAGGAGCGGCGCGTGCCGTTCGTTGCGGAAACCGCTGCTGGGCATGGTGCACCGGGAGTGGGGTCGAGCGTCGCCGCGGAGGCTCGCATATCCCGGCCCGAGTGGCTGGTTGCCGTGGATGCGGAGCAATACGCGCTGGTGGTGGCGGTGGCGGCGCGGGGACGGGATGATCTCGCGGCCGAGGTCGAGCGGGCGGCGGCGGAGGTTGCGGCGCAGGAGCATCCGATGCGGCAGCCGCATCTGATCTTTCTGCTCGCGCTCGCGGGTGGGATGCTGCCCGGGGAGCCTGCGGAGTTGCGCCGGCTGTTCGGGGCGGATGACTGGTCGCAGGCGTTTCTGCGGCTGGGGGACGGGATGGTGTTGTTCATGTTCGGGCAGGTCGACGAATCCGAGCCGGAGTTCGCGGCGGCGCTGGCGGGGTTCCGGCGGATCGGGGACCGGTGGGCGATCGCGGCCGCATTGGACAAGCTGGCGGCCGTGGCCGAGCGGCGCGGCGATCGGGCCGCCTCGCTGGCTCTGATCGATGAGGCGATCGCGGTGAACACCGAATTGGGTTGGGCCGCGGACACTGCCGACCTCTTGACCCGTCGCGGCGATATCCACCTCGGTGGGGCGGCGGAGCGGGATGCCGAAGCGGCCCGCGCGGATTACGAACGGGCGGCCGAGCTGTCGCGGACCCACGGCGCGATCGACATGTACGCCGGTGCACTTCGCGGCCTGGGGGATATCGCTCGTGCCGAGGACCCGGCCGCAGCGCGGAACCTCTACCGGTCGGTGCTGGAGATCCCGGCCGGAGGTTCGATCGCCATCACCGAGGCGCACGAGCGGGCGCGGGAGGGTCTCGCACTGTTGGACGACGTCTGAAATCTCAGGTCAGGGTGCTGGTGAGGGCCGGTGAGCCGACGGTGAGGGGTTGGTGAGCGCCCCGGCCGAAGCTTTGTGACATGACCAGCACACAGCAGTTCGCCAACAAGACCGTCCTCATCTCCGGCGCCAGCGTCGCCGGCCCGGCCCTCGCCTTCTGGCTGAAGAAGTACGGCTTCACCGTCACCGTCGTGGAGCAGGCTCCGGCCCTGCGCGAGGGCGGGTACAAGGTCGATATCCGCGGCGTGGCAATGGAAGTCGTGGAGCGGATGGGGCTCACCGACGAGATCCGCAAGGCCTCCACCGATATGCGCGGCGGTGCGTGGGTGGACGCGACCGGCAAGGCGATCGCCACCCTCGGACCGGACCTGATCGGCATGCGTTCGCCCGGCGACGACGAGGTGCTGCGCGGCGACCTGGCGCGAATCCTGTTCGACGCCGGCAAGAGCGGCGTCGACTACCGGTTCGGTGACGCCATCACCGAGCTGATCGAGCATGCGGACGGCGTCGAGGTGCACTTCCGCCACGCGGCTCCCCAGGTGTTCGACCTGGTGATCGGCGCGGACGGCATGCATTCCACGGTGCGCCGCAGCGTCTTCGGCGCGGAGGAGCAGTTCGCCCGGCACACCGGTATGGCCGCCTGTGTCATCTCGGTGCCGAACTACCTGGACCTCGATCACTGGGAGCTCATCCACGCCGCCCCCGGCAAGGTCGTGCAGGTGTACAGCACGCAGCGCTCGGCGGCCAAGGCGCAGTTCATCTTTCCCGCTCCCGAGCAGCTGCCGGACCGCCGCGACACCGCCGCACAGCAGCGGCTGGTGGCCGAGGTCTTCGCTGGCGGCGGCTGGGAGACCTCGACCCTGCTCGACGCCATGCCGGACTCGCCGGACTTCTATTTCGACACGGTGAGCCAGATCCACCTGGAGCGCTGGACCTCGGGCCGCGTCGCGCTGGTCGGCGACGCCGCCTACTGCCCGTCCCCGCTGTCCGGGCAGGGCACCAGCATGGCCCTGGTCGGCGCGTACGTACTGGCCGGTGAGCTGCGCGCCGCCGCCGGCGACCACCGCGTCGCCTTCGCCGCCTACCAGGAGCGCATGCGTGAGTACGTCGACGAGAACCTGACCCTCGGCTGGAACAACGCCACCCAGATGGTCGCCGGCGACGCCCGTGCCCTGCGCATGCAGATGACCATGATGCGCATGCTGCGCTGGATGCCGTGGAAGGGCATGGCCCTGCGCCCGATCATGAAGCCGATCGAGAAGGCCGCCAATGCCATTCGACTCGAGCGGTACTGACCGGGGCGCGGTGTCGGCATCAAAGGGGGCGCGGTGTCGTCATCGAGTCTGATCCGGGACGGTCAGGGTTCATTCTCCGGGTGGATCCCTGATGCGGGCCGATCCCCTTTGATGGTTATCTCGAACTGGAAGGGAGTCCGACGTGACCATCGCCGTGTACACCACCTGGGCGTGGATGGCATTCGAGATCGTGCTGCGAGTGCGGGATCGCATGCGCGGCACCGGCTCCACCGCCGGGGACGGCCACACCAGGCTCCTCATCTTCGTGCTCGTGGCCGCCGCCATGACGATCGCCAGCTTCGCCGGAATCCTCCTCCCGGCCGACAGCCCGCTGCGTTTTCCCGGCCCGGTCCTGCCGTGGCAGATCCTCGGCGTCGCTCTCATGTGGCTGGGCCTGGTCGTGCGAGCCTGGGCGATCGCGGTGCTGGGCAAGCACTTTCGCACCACCGTCGAGGTGGACCAGGACCAGCCGGTCATCAGCACCGGCCCCTACCGCTGGATCCGGCACCCCTCCTACACCGGCATCCTGCTGCTGACGCTGGGTTTCGGCCTGGCCGCAGGCAACTACGTGTCCCTGCTGCTCACCACCGTGGTCCCGGTCTACGCGTTCCTGCGCCGGATCACGCTCGAGGAGAAGACGCTGGTGGCGACCCTGGGCGCGTCCTACGAGACCTACCGGCACACGACCAAGCGCCTGGTCCCCGGCCTCTGGTGACCTCAGGCGGGGTCGGCGCCCATCGGGTTCGGGTAGGGAACCTCGCCGCTGCGGACCACGGCGCGGGCGGCGGGGGTGAGGGCGGACAGCATTTCGAGGATGCCCGGGACGCCGCGGTAGGCGGTCATGGCCAGGGCATCGGTGCGGGCCTCGACGTGTGCGCGCAGGGCGCTGCCGGCCTCGGTGATGCCCTCGGCGTTCAGCAGGCCGCGCTCGGTGAGCCGCTCTCGCGCTGCCTTCCAATCGGTTTCGCTCCAGCCGCGATTGTCGCGCCACAACTGCGCGGGGGTGCCGGTGGACGCCGAGAACAGTACGTGCGCCTCGCAGCCGTCGATGCCCTCGCTCAGCAGGCATGCCACATGGCCGTCACCGCGGTGTTCGCGCAGCGCCGTGACCGCCTGCCAGAGCGCGTGGACGGAGTCGTCCGGGGTGGGCAGGTCGCGATTGGCGGCGAAGAGCGGGCGGCCCGCCGCCGGCGCAGTGGCAATGGCCTGCTGCAGGCGCGGGACGGCGCGGGCGGCGATGTCGGCGATATCGGGCACGACGGTGCGCAGGACCGCGGCCGCGGCGATGGTGCGGGTGGCGATGATCGCATCCGGTGCGGCGAAACCCCAGGCGTCCGGAATGGCCCGCCGGACCATGGCCGGATGGAAGTTGTAGAAGGTCGCCTCCACGACCGAGGGTCCGACCGCGCCGAGCGGGGCGGAGCGCGACGCGAAGTAGCCCATCCAGAAGCCGCGCAGGCCAACGGCTTTGTTGGCGGCGATGCAGTCGGCGGCGAAATAGGTGACGGCGTGCAAGGGCTCCAGCACGCGCCACACCTCACGGGCGAGGTCGTTTTCCATGTACCCACCCTAGTAGCTGAGTTCAGTTAACTGAAGCCAGATTGGTGACGCGATCCGCTGCGGTGTGCGAATCGAAATGGCTGTGCGCCATACGATCCGTAAAGCATCGGAACGTGTTTCCGGCTGACTGTAAGAATAGTGACCTGAGTCACTCCTTTGGTTTCTGCTGGTAACTCCGTTTCATATCCAGGCAACATTCCAACCCGAACATTCCTCGCAGGTCAGTCGACCAAGATTGAGGAGCTTCACCATGGAATCGAGTGCACCAGCCGTACTTTCCGGGGGATCGGACACATCCGCAGCGGGGGTGTCGCGGCTCAAACCCAATGTGGTCGGTCTGCTCGGCGTGGTGTTCATGGCAGTCGCGACGGCCGCGCCCATCACCGCCATGACCGGCAATGTGCCGTTCATGATGTCGGCCGGCAGCGGAATCGGCACGCCCGCGGCGTTTTTGATCGCCATGGTGGTGCTGGCCATCTTCACCGTCGGCTACACCACCATGGCCAAGCACATCACCACCACCGGCGCGTTCTACGGTTTCATCTCCTACGGACTGGGCCGCACCGCGGGCCTGTCGGCCGGGCTGCTGGCCACCTTCGCCTACATGGTGTTCGAGCCGTCGCTGATCGGCATCTTCTCGAGCTTCGCGCGCAACACCGTCTCAGATCAGGTGGGCGTGAACATTCCGTGGTGGGTGTTCGCCATCGTGATGCTGGTGATCAACGGCCTGGGTACCTGGTTCGGCGTCGCCGTGGCCGAGCGGCTGCTCATCGTGCTGCTGGTCACCGAGGTGACCGTGCTGACGGTCATGGGCCTGTCGGTGCTGCTGCACGGCGGCGGGCCGGACGGGTTGTCGCTGGCCCCGATCGATCCGGTCAACGCCTTCCACGGCGCGTCCGCAGGTCTGGGACTGTTCTTCGCCTTCTGGTCATGGGTCGGGTTCGAATCCACCGCCATCTACGGTGAGGAATCCAAGGATCCGAAGCGAATCATCCCGCGCGCCACCATGATCGCCGTCCTCGGTGTCGGCGTGTTCTACCTGTTCATCTCCTGGATGACCATCTCCGGCAACGGGCAGGGCAGGGCCATGGAACTGGCCGCCTCCGACAATCCGATGAATCTCTTCTTCGCGCCCACCGAACGCTATGTCGGGCACTGGGCCGTGGACACCATGCAGTGGCTCATGGTCACCGGTTCGCTGGCCTGCGGCATGGCCTTCCACAACTGCGCCTCCCGCTACCTCTACGCGCTCGGCCGCGAGGACGTGATTCCGGCGTTGAAGCGGACGATCGGAAAGACCCACCCGCAGAACGGATCCCCGTACATCGCCGGTCTGGTGCAGACCGTCTTCTCGGCTGTGCTGGTGCTGGCCTTCGGCCTCGCGGGCAAGGACCCCTACGCGAGCCTCTACACGCTGATGGCGGTGCTCGGCACCATGGCGATCCTGATCGTGCAGGCCGTGTGCTCGTTCGCGGTCATCGCCTACTTCCGGAACCACCACCCCGAAACCCGGCACTGGTTCCGGACTCTGGTGGCCCCGCTGGTGGGCGGCGTGGCCATGATCGGCGTGGTGCTGCTGCTGGTCCTCAATATGGACACCGCGGCCGGAAGCGAGGCCGGGTCGCTGATTCTGAAGGCGACACCGTACCTGGTGGCCGCGGTGGCCATCGCAGGTATCGGCTACGCCTTGTACCTCCGGCGCACCGACCCCGGCCGCTACGCGCTGCTGGGCCGGACCGTGCTGGAAGAATCCCACGAGCGCTGAGAGGCGGAAAGCCATGACCGACACCGAGGTCCGTCCCGCCTACGGCGACCGCGTGATAGCCGTCGAGCCCGGCGGCGACGACTACATCCCCGAGGACGCCCGGCACGGTACGCCGCGAAAACTGTTCTGGACGTGGATGTCTCCCAATATGGAGTTCGCCACCGTCTTCGTGGGCGTGCTCGCCGTCACCGCGTACGGCATGAACTTCTGGCAGGCGAGCCTGGGCATCGTCGCGGGTACCGGGCTGGGCGCGGCCGCCCACTACCTGCTGTCGGCGCGCGGGCCCCTGCACGGTGTCCCGCAAATGGTGCTGGGGCGCTTGGCCTTCGGCTATCGCGGCAACGCCCTGCCCGCCGCGTTCATGTCGGTCATGTGCGGGGTCGGTTGGTTTGCCACCAACTCCGTGAGCGGTGCGTTCGCGCTGAATTCCCTGACCGGCATGCCGAAACTGACCGCGCTGCTGGTGATCGTGGTGGTGCAGACCGCCTTCGCCTTCTTCGGTCACAACCTGGTACAGGCGGTGGAACGCATCGCCTTCCCGCTGCTGGCCATCGTGTTCGCCATCGTCACCGTGGTGATCTTCAGCAAAGCCTCGCTGGGCGCGCCCGCACCGGCCGGGGGCGTGGGCGGCATGGGCGGATTCCTGCTCACCGTCGGCACCGCCTTCGGTTACGGCGCGGGCTGGAATCCCTACGCGGCGGACTACTCCCGCTATCTGCCCGCGACGGTGTCACGGGCCGCGACCGGTGCGTACGCCTCGGCGGGCCTCTTCATCTCCTGTGTCTGGCTGGAGGTGGTCGGCGCGGCCTCGGCGACCGTGGCGAGCACCGCGCAGGGCAGCCCGACCGATGTGTTCACCGCCAACCTGCCCAAGCTGCTGGCGGACCTGACCCTGCTGGCCATCGCGGTGGGCGCGGTGGCCGCCAATGTGCTCAATGTCTACTCGGGCGCAATGGCTTTCGTGACCATGGGCTTCACGTTCTCGGTGCGCACGCAGCGGGCGCTGGTGTCGGCGGCCTTCGGCGTGATCGGGTTCCTGGTCGCCTGGTGGGCGCTGCCGGACGCGGCGGCCAGCTACGAGGGCTTCCTGCTCATCGTCGCGTACTGGATCGGACCGTGGCTGGGTGTGGTGTTCGCCGACGAGTATCTGCGTCGCGGTCAGCGCATCGACCATCTGCTCTACGACCGTGACCACCGCAACTGGGCCGGCGTGGCGGCGTTCCTGACCGGGCTGGTGGTGTCGGTGCTGCTGTTCTCCAATCAGGAGAAGTTCGTCGGCTTCGTCGCCAAGGCGGTGCCGCAGCTGGGCGACATCACCTTCTTCGTCGGCTTCGTGCTCTCCGGCGCGGCCTATCTGATCGTCAACCGATCCCGGATCGCAGGCGCCGCGGTGGCAGCATGATCGGCATGATCAACGCACAGGATCTGCTGGTCACCGCCTACGAAGAGGCGCAACTCGGGCTGCGGGAAGGCGGGATTCCCATCGGGGCGGCCCTGTTCGACAGCGCCGGCAACCTGCTCGGCCGCGGCCACAATCGTCGCGTCCAGAACGACGACCCCAGCGTGCACGCCGAGACCGACGCCTTCCGCAATGCCGGCCGCCGCCGCGACTACCGCGACACCATCATGGTCACCACCCTGTCCCCGTGCTGGTATTGCAGCGGCCTGGTCCGCCAGTTCGGCATCGGCACGGTCATCGTGGGGGAATCGCGCACCTTCACCGGCGGCCACGACTGGCTTGCCGCACACGGGGTATCCATCACCGTGCTCGACGACCCGGCCTGCGTGGACATGATGACCCGCTTCATCGCGGAACGGCCCGAACTCTGGAACGAGGACATAGGAGTGGCGGAATGACCCCTATCGCGACCGTCGACCTGGACCGCTGGCGCGAAGGCGGCGAGACCGCGGCCACGGTGCTGCGCGAGGTGGACGCGGGCATGCAGCGCGCCGGATTCCTCCTGGTGCGCGGACACGGTGTGCCGCACGGGCTTCCGGCCGACCTGCGGGCGGCGGCCCGGCGCTTCTTCGCACTCCCGCCCGAGATTAAGCAGCGGTATGCGGTCTCCGTCGGCGGGCGCGGCTGGATCGGTCCCGGCCTCGAGGCCAACGGCTACGCCGAGGGCACCGAGACCCCGCCGGACCTCAAGGAGACCTTCGCGATCGGCGCGGACACCCGTATCGGCGACGCCCTGATCGACACCGTGTGGTTCCTCGACAACGTCTGGCCCGAGGAGGTGGGCGAGCTGCGCGAGCTGTTCCTCGCCTACACCGCGGCCATGCGCACCCTCTCCGACGAACTGCTCGCGCTCTTCGCCGCCGCACTCGACCTGCCGCACAACCCCTTCGAGGGCCTGGCCAGCCGTCCGACCTGGACCTGCAATATCAACCGCTACCCGCCGCTGGCCGAGGTCGGCCCGCCCGAACCCGGCCAGTTCCGGATCGGTCCGCACACCGACTTCGGCACCGTCACCGTCCTCGACCGCGAACCCGGTGCGGGCGGATTGCAGGTCTACACCGAGGACGGCGGCTGGGCGGACGCGCCCTACGACCCGTCCGCCCTGACCGTGAACATCGGTGATCTGCTGGCCTATTGGAGCGGCCAGCGCTGGCCCGCGGGCCGCCACCGGGTACTCCCGCCCCAGGCGTCCGCACCCGACGAGGACCTGGTGTCGCTCATCTACTTCTACGAACTCGACCACGACGCCCGGGTGATACCCCTCGAGCCGCCCATCGGCCGGGTCTCCGGCCTGGCGCCGGTCGTCTCTGCCGAGTTCCTGCGCACCCGCCTCGACGCCATCACCCTCGGCTGAGACCACCCGGCGAGCTCCCACGGCCGTCGCGTGCCGGCGGCCGTGGGTGCGACCTGGACCCGCCCACCCGGTGACCGCCGGCGGATCTCGCGGGAACATTGCCCGCCGCGGCCGCGTTACCAGCGGGCATGACGACGCTCGGATTGATCGGAAGCGGAAATATCGGCGGCACTCTGGCCCGGCTGGCCGTGGCCGCGGGAATCGATGTGGTGCTGAGCAATTCACGAGGGCCGGAGAGCCTGGCGGAGCTGGTGGCCGAACTGGGGGAGCGGGCCCGCGCCGCGACCCCGGCCGAGGCGGCCGCCGCGGGAGACATCGTGGTGGTGACGGTACCGCTCAAGGCGTATCAGCAGGTACCGGCCGATCCGCTGGTCGGCAAGGTGGTCATCGACACCAACAACTACTATCCCGGCCGCGACGGCGAATTCGCCGATCTGGACGCGGGTGTGGCCACCAGTTCCGAACTGCTGCAACGACATCTGCCGCGCTCACGGGTCGTGAAGGCGTTCAACAACATCCTGTTCAAGCATCTGGCCGTGCTGGCCCGCCCCGCCGGGGCAGCCGATCGCACCGCGCTGCCCATCGCCGGTGACGATACCGCGGCGAAAACCGCTGCGGCGGAACTGATCAGCAGGCTCGGCTACGACACCGTCGATATCGGCTCGCTCGCTGACAGCTGGCGCACGCAACCCGAAACCCCCGTCTACGGCACGCCCTACGCCATCGCCGCGCCGTTCTGGGAGAACGAAGCGGCCCCGGCCGACGCGGAGACGGTGCGCAAGGCGGTCGAAGCCGCCGAACGCTGAAGCCCCCGAAAGGGGCTCCAGCGCAAGGACTCCCGGGTCGGACCGTGTCAGGGCGGTCGTCCGGCCCCGATGGGTCAGTCGTTGCAGATGGCCGTGCGCACCAGGTAGGAGTCGGAGTACCACTTGGCGGAGTTCTCGGCGTCGTCCGGCGTCGAGCCGTAGCCGCCGGTGTACTTGTTCATCGAATCCGAGAAGGCCACCGCGCCGCAGCCGGTGAAGGTGGTGACGGTCGAGCAGCTCGCCTTGGCGCACTTGTCGATGGCGGCCTGGCTCGCCGAGCCCTCGGTGTCGTAGTTCCAGGACCAGCCCAGGTCGCCGTTGTCGGACACCGCGATCGCGCCCCAGGAGCCGGAGGCGGCCTGGGCCGGGGCCGCCGGCAGCACCGCGGCGGCGGTGGCGAAGGCGAGGCCGGACAGGGCGAACAGAGTCTTGCGCATGTTGTTCCTTGCGTTGATCGAACTGGCGCGCGCATCCCGGTGGGGTGGGGTGCGCGCGCCACTGTCGAGTCAAGATCGGCGGGCTTCGAAGACGCGTTAACCGGCAAGTGGTTGGGGCACAGCGTGTCCGGGGTCACGTGGACGGCGGAATCGCACTTCTGGATCGGTGGCTGATCGTGCCGGTGGGATTGGGCTGCGTGGTGGAACCGGCTCTCAGGCGGCCGTTCGCTGCCCCGGCACCCGGTGCGGGGCTTCTTCGCCGGCAAAGTCCGATGTCCGAACGGAACCCCTTGCGGAGGTCCCCTCCTGAGCGGGTTAATTGATGTTCGAGCATTCCGCCCCCGCCGGGTCGACCTGCCCAGCGGTCCGAGCGCAATCGAGTGCACTCGGCGAGGTCGTCCGGCACCACTACAGCGGAGGTTGCCATGACCAAGAAATCGAGTGCGCTGGCAACAGCCCTAGCGTTTGCATCCGTCATCACCGCCGGTGCGGGCGTGGCGACAGCCGAACCGGCAGCTGCCCCCGTAGCGGAGCAACGGTCCGAAGCCATGGCCGGCTATTCCGCTCTACCCTGCTTACCCTGGATCCTTCCGCCCGCCGTCAACGTCGGAGCGTTCTTGATCTGTCTTGTGTAATGCCTTACTCGGCGCTGCGACTGATGAATTCGAAGGATCCGCCGTCGATACCCCAGGAGATGATCCGTTCGGGGTGAATTCGGATGACCGCGCGTTCCTGGGGCTGGAACGGTGGCTCCTCGTCATCGAGCGCCTCGGCCGTGCCGCGTACCTCGATGCCGCGAATCACGTATGGCTCCAATGAAACCTGTTGGTCGATCACGAACGACACCCGGCTGCCCGCCTCGACATTGCGGTACTTTCGACTGGCACGCATCCGCATGCCCCCGATGTCGATCGTGCCGTCGGCGTTCACCCGATAGCTGGTCGGGTTGTTCTGCACAACGCCGTCGGGCGACACCGTGGCCAGCCGACCGATCCCGGCCTCCGCGAGGAACTGCTGTTCGTTGATGGTGAAGGTCATTTCAGTTACTCCTCAGTGAATTCGATATCAGGTGTGCCCCGGCGATCAGCCGGAAGTTGTTGGGTGCGGGAAGCGCAAGCTGTCGCCTGCCGCGTCCCGCGCGCACAGTCCGGCAATGAACCGGTGATGATGAGCATTGCAGTCTCCCCTTCCTGAAGGCTAGCAGGGCTAGAAACTGGAGCAACGGTAACATCCGCCCCAGCAGCTTGTCTAGCGTTGCTAGATTTCAGATCGCCACCGCGGGATCGCGCTCGGATCAGCAAGCTGCACAAGCCCGTTCCGGCCGAGCGGACGCTGTCGCCCGGCAACCCCCGCCTTGACTGCGGTGATCTGACCTGCCGCCCATCACTGCCACGCACCGAGACCACCCGCAGAAACGCACCCATCTGCGCCTTCCCGCGAGGGTCGCGCGGTGCACGTGGGGGCGAAAGTAGATCGACGTTTGGTGGCGCGATCGGATTGAACTATGGCGTCATCGGGCACTGCCGGGACCGTTCCGCATTCCTAACGTGGAGCAGTGAAAGGAGCGCCACCATGACACAGCCCATTCTCATCGCCGGTACATCCAGTGGGCTCGGTCGGGCAACGGGCAAACTCTTCCACTCCCGCGGCTGGAACGTCGTCGCGACGATGCGTAACCCTGACGCCGAGCAGGAGCTCACCGAGCTCGACGACCTGCTCGTCACTCGTGGATGCGTTACCGAGCGGATCGGCATCGATGGGCACGATCGCCCGAAAGCTGACACTCAGCAAACGGACACTGCAACGCCGGATCGAAGCAGAGTCCACGAGCTTTCAGCAAATTCTCGACATGACCAGGAACGATCTGGCCGAGCACTACCTCGGGAACACAGGCTTGCCGGTCGCCGAGATCTCGTTTCTCCTCGGCTTCATCGAACCCAATTCGTTCTACCGCGCGTTTCGCGTATAGACGGGAGCGACTCCGGACAAACTCCGACGCACCCGTACCCCGCACGAGAACTTCCGAATTACGGTGTAGGCGACCCACGCCGAAGTGCGTTGGCTGCGAGTCGCTTTCCGGTGCCTCGGCAAGCGGGATACGGTGACCGCCTCTACCACAACGCACTCTATTTGCCGCTGACCGAAGCGGTTAGCGTTGGACGACGGAAGATCAACTGGCCGTGTCCATCCGAGGCCGACCGACCGCACCGTAATCAGCGTGGGCGCGATTCGAACCGGCCAGGATGGCATCTGGTCGGTGCGAGTCAGGCGCAGGGCTGGGTGCCGGCGGCTGCTACCGGCAGCCACATCTCACCGGCATAGCCGGGCAGAACCACTCCGTCGGGGAAGCCGGGCTGGGCGCCGGTGTCGTACTGGCCGGTCAAGTGGTGATATCCGGCCGTCGTGGGTGTCCACTTCGTGGTGACGGTGCTGCCGCTGATCGTCGTGGTGCCGGTGGCCGTCCCGTTGTCGGATACCCACGCATTGCGAGTTGGGGATCCCGCGCTCAGGCTCTGCAACAGGGCCGAACCCGACGAAACCGCCAGCGAGGCCGGGATGTTCGAGATGGTCACGGTGAGTGTGCATCCCACCTCGGGGCTCCCGTGGACCGTCGTGCAGAGCGACGCCGATGCGTCGCCACACGCCTTGGGGTCCGTACTCGCGGTGCCGCCGACCTCGACGGTGGCAGTACCGAAGTCGGTGTACGGCGGGAGGCTCGGGTTGCCGTTGCCGTACCCGATGCCCAGCACATGCGTGCCCGGAGTCAGCGGAGTCCACTGGATGGTCTCGGTGGATGTCGTACCGCTGCAGGGGGTGCCCGCCCCAAGGCTCGATGTGACGGTCCAAGCGGACCGGATGGTCACGCCGCCGACGGTGTCCGACAGCCCCGGGCTTTGGCATCCGGACACCGGGACAACGACATTGTAGGTCTGCCCGACTTGAAAGTTGCTGCCCTGCACGGTCATTCCCGTCCCCACAACGTCGGCGTGAGCCGTTCCGGTGCTGAGCGCCGTCAGGGCGGAGGCTGTGGCGGTGATACCGGCCGCAGCGAGGGTGCGAGCTGATGTCCGGGTACGCATGATGCGGTCATTCTCGATTCGGCAACGCTGACTAGAGCGGGGTGATCATTTGCGAATAGCACTGTTCACCGATCGGCAGCCCGTCGCATGCCCCCGCTTTTTGGGGCCATGTTTCACGCCCGCGAACTGACCTGTGCAGGTTATGAATCGGTTGGTCTCGGCGGATCGTCTGCGGCGCAGCGCCCGAGTTTCACCGTGCCACAGCAATGCTTCACGCACCGCTGGCAGGCACCTCACCGGCTCGACCTGTAATGGCCGATTATCTGCGGTAGATCGCTAAAGCTAGTTTTCGCATGAACGTACAGATCCGCTGCTACGTGGCAGGATCGGATCAACCTGCGCTCACCCCACCGAGGACTGCTCTCTTCCGAGAGCTACTTCTCGCACGGATATCCCTCAACCCCCGACAGCACCCGGGAGCTGGATCGGGTGCCCGAGCGGTACCGGCGGGCACTGTATCTGCGCGGAGTCCGCACCGTGGGCGATCTGCTCGAGCCGTCGGACACCCGGCTGCGGTCGCGCGGGCGAAGTTCGGCGAGCACCGCGTCACGATCATCGCCCATGCCCGCGCCCGCTACGCCGCGGACCGGGCCTGGGTGAAGCACGCGGGGTAGTCGGCACGATCGATCACGGCCACGCCTCATGTCGTCACCGTCCGGGCCTGCCGGGGAGCCGAGTACCTGCCAGCTCCATCACTCGTGGGGTCGATGCGCCTGCTCGCGCCCATCCTTCGGACACCGCAATCCGGACATGCGTGCAGGCGCATCTCTACATCGGCGTCCGTGTGCGAGTGTCGGCGCCCGGCGGTCGTATTGAACGCTCTACTAGTCCCAATCGAACCAATCGAAGAACTCGAACGGCAGTAGATGCTTGAACCATCCCGGAGGGATTCCCCAGCCCGGAGGGAAGAAGAAGTGCTTACTGTCCCAGCCGTGGTCCCAGTGCTGATCGACAGGGGTGGGGGTGTAGTTGGTGACCACATCGGCCTGGACCGGCACGGTCACGGCGGTGACCGGAGCCACCGCAATCGCACCGGCGAGGACGGCCCGAGCCACCGTTTGCCTGGTCATTGCGAACATTGCTGATCCTTCTAATGATCCATTCAACTCGATTGCACCAGGGCTATCCCCGTGCAACGTGCGCGGAAGATTACTCGGTCGACTGCTACCGAATCAGCGGTGGAAATACGGGCCGATAGATCCGCAGCACGGCGAATAGCACAGGCGCGCCACAACCATAACCCCGCCAGATTCTTCCGAGCAATTGATCGCTGCCTTTATCTGGGGTTCCGGTAGCAATCACCGAGAATCCAACGAAGTGCTGGCCGACCGGGTGCGGTACGTGGTTGATGTCGGTGCCCGCGTCTATGTTCGGCGCGGGAGGACAGCATGAGTAAGACCGAGATCGTGTACGAGACCGGGGACGCCACCGCACCCGGCACTGCTGGACCCGCGATCATCGCGCACATCTGCAACGATCTCGGCCGCTGGGGCAAGGGCTTCGTCGTCGCTGTGTCGACACGATGGCCGGAACCCGAACGGGCTTACCGCGACTGGCACCGGCAGCGCGACGCCAACGACTTTGCCTTGGGCGCGGTACAGCTCGTCCAGGTCGCACCGAATCTGCACGTGGCCAACATGATCGGCCAGCACGGCATCCGTTCCCGCGCGGGCAGTCCGCCGATCCGCTACGGCGCCGTCGACCAGAACCTGGAGAAGCTAGCTGATTTCGCGGCGGCGTCGGATGCCTCGGTGCACATGCCACGCATCGGCTGCGGTCTGGCCGGCGGAACCTGGGACCGGATCGAGCCACTCATCCGTAACCGCCTATCCAGCCGTGGCATCACCGTCGTCGTATATGACCTGGAATGACTCCGGTGCCCGTATCGGAACATCCGCAACTGCGAATGTCGTGCATTCGCCCTGCCATGACGCCCGGGCGTCATCCTCCTGGGGCAGATGATGCAACACATGACCGGTTCGACTCCAAGGCAGACCACTGGAGTATGGCCGTCGCGTATCCGGATGGGTATCGCCGTAACTGGGCCGACGGCCGAAATGGCGACGATGTTGGGGCCGACGCCGAACACGACGTAGATTTCCTGCGTGCCGTGATCGATTGGTCGGCGCAGCGGCATGGAGCGATGTCGGATCGGACGATCGTGGTCAGTATGTCGGCTGGTGGGTTCATGGGACACCGTCTGGCCGTGCAGTCCAGCGCACAGGTGGCGGTGCTCGCGGCGGTTGCCTCGGCCATGCCGGGGCGGGTGCGCGAGCTGAAACCCAGTCATGCCGTGTCGGTGCTGCTGATCAACGGCACCACCGATCCGATCGTGCCGATCGGCGGTGTCGACCGTTCTCGTCGCAGGCTCGGTGGTGGTCGTCGAACGTTTCGGCTGCTGCCACAACAGGACGCAGTGGACTACTGGCGTGCCGTCGACGGGTGTCATGACAGCGAATCGACTACCGTTACGGCCGCGCCGGACCGCCCGGGCTCCTTCGCGGTGACTCGGCACACGTTCACCGGCGGTGTCGCAGAGACCGCGGTATCTGCCTGGGCGATAGATGGTTCGGGCCACACCTGGCCTGGCAGCACCCCGCCCAGGTTCCACCTCATCCCGATCGGTGCGACTGCGCAGAATATCGACGCCACCGACGAGATCTGTAAATTCGCACTCCCAAGACTCATCCCCGCGTCGAAACGTCAACTGTGACTTCGGAATCGGCCCATCGGCATTCGCAGGTAAGGCGACATGTCACCAACCGGCGGCCCGAGACCACCACACAGAACATCCGCTACTGCCGTATACCGCGCTGACCGAACCGGCCAGCGCCGGGCATCGGAAGATCAACTGGCCGTGCCGATCCGAGGCCGGCTGAACGTCCGCCACTGCCGAGTTCAGGATGCGCTCACTGCGTGGTGGGCATGGCCAGCAGTCCGGCGAGGCCATCGCGGCCGGCCTAGTCCTCGGCTTCCTGCGCGAGCATCCGCATGTACCGGTGGAGGAATTCACCGTCCGCGACGGGGCCGGTGCAGTCGAGCCAGTAGTCAGCGATGACCGACGGAGCGATTAGGTCAACGGCAATGATCGCCCGCCGGAGCAGTTCCAGACGCGCGGGGTCTTTGGTGTCGGCCCGAAACCAAATGCTCTCGACCAGAGGCTCATCGCCGTTCAACTTGATGAAACAGGACGCGTCCACGCCGTAGCAGTAGGCGTCATCCTCGTAGATGCCCATCGGGTCCCGTCTACTCTCGTCGAACCCTGCCGACGCCGTCGCGACGAACCGCCGGACCCGCGGCATGATCGGTGCCAGTACCGCATCGACCTGTGCGAACGTCAGCCCTGCCTCCGCGTAGTCGTGCTCGGGCGCCGCGATCTCGTGCACATCGGTCCAGCCGATGCCGTCCGGCGCGCGGTTGGCACCGCTCGCGACCTCGCTCGCACGCAAGTCGGCCGCCACTTCGGTGGCGGCCGCCAGAGGGTGAAGGCAGCGCATGCCCCACTCGTCCTCGTGGATATGAATCTTCGTCACGGCGGCGAACTCGTCGGTCACGCGGCCCACCCTGTCATGGAACGCGCACTACCGACACCAGACCGCCCCTGCGGCACACACTTCAGGCCAGCAGCGAACGACGTGTAATACCGCTGATCGTACTGACCGAACCGGTCGGAGTGTGATCGCTTACGGGATGCAGTCGTAGCCGTTGACGTAGGCAGGAGCATTCGCGATGTTGCCGGAGATGGTGAGGAACTCGATGGGCTTGCCGTCGAGGCCAAGGGGCGCTGGAGGTTGCTTTCCGCAGCTGTAAGTGATGGGTGTCGGGCTGCGTTGGGTGATCTGCCAGGGACCTCTCATCGTATTGTCCTGTCCGGCAGTGCCTTCTGCGGGTTGGCAGTCGCCTCGGCCGGTGATGACGACGGTGTCCCCATCCTTGTATCCCAGCGGCTGCACGACGATGGCCTCATTGCATACGTACGTGGGGATCTGGGCGCGACTGTCGTCGGCGGTCTCGCATGCGGTGAGAAGTGTTGCGACAGTGATTCCCCCGAGAGCGGTCAATGTCTGCGTCATGCTCATGCTTCGAGGTCCTTCGTGTGGCGTGCGGCTGGAGCCGTATCGACTTTGACCAACACCGTTATCCCTCGTCCGCTCGATGCGGGCGGCGTGACGATCCAAGACGAGTGACAATGTCTATCCGGTGAAGCGGGCCGCCCCCGGGAGCGTGACGCTCCCGAACCCCTCTATGACCATGGCCGACTGCCCTGTCCGGGCGTCCTCGGCGAATTCCTGCCAAGTGGTCGGCACAGCGGAGTCGATGACGGGTTCCTCCAAATTGACGTCGTACGCGTCTTCGTCCGCTGCCGGGTCCAGCTGTTCATCAGCCAATTCGACCACTCCTTTTCGCTCATCAGGCGCCGGAACTGATGATAGAACACGCTTTCGATCCGTTTCAGCGTTGACAGCGGACCTCAGGCACCGGGCATCAGAAGATCAACGGGCACAGCGAGATCCAGTCGGCGCGAGACGCCCGGTGCGATCAGCGCGCCAGGTCCGGGTGCGCCCGACCGGTGACCACGGGCATGTCGACGAAGGTCAGCAGGCCGGGTTCGGCAGCACAGACGTAGGGGATCGAGTTCACGCAGTGCGCCGCGGTCACGACGATGCCGGGGTTGCGCTGCAGGCCGGCCGCCACGCTGGTCGGGTGCCATCCGTGGATCGTCACGTAGCAGTCGGGATCGCCCTTCACCTCGACCTCGAACCGGACGCCGCCGTCGCCGTATTTCCAAGGCGGGTCGAGGTTCTCATCGCCCATCAGCCAGTTGACCGCGACCCTGACGACCTTGGTGTCGCCGATGAATGCCTCCCAGGCGAAGCGCTGGGCGGCGACCTGGCCGGGCTGGATCACGCCGATCGGCGAGTCGATCGGCGCGGTCGCGACCGCCACCTCGCGGCTGCTGCGGATCTCGGCGTCGGCGAAGCCGAGCGCGTCCAGGCACATCCGCACCGACTGGTCGAACCCGTTGTCCAGCAACGCCAGCATCGGACCGTTCATCGCCTGCTCGGGCGACTGACCGAAACCCATGAGGTGGCGTACGACGTCGGGGGCGTTGTAGGTGCGGATGTCGGAGTACTCCTCACCGCGGACGAACGTGATTGCGCTGGACAGGCCCGTGAAGAACAGCGGCTGCTGCTCGGTGGCACCTCCCGGGTCGATCCCGGTCCCGTGCAGCGTCACGCCGCCTTCGCGGGCCGGGGCCGTCATCCTCTCCTTCTCCTCCGCGGTCGGCCAGAACCAGCCCAGCGGCGTGACGACGTTCTTGCCCGAACGCAGAATCGCCGCCACCTCTTTAGGATTCGGCATCAGCGGCGAGTAGAGGACGCAGTCGGCGTCCATTGCGAGGATCTCGTCGATGCTGTTGGTGGCGGTGACACCGATCGGGCCGATCCCGGCGAGCTCACCGGCGTCCCGGCCGACCTTGGCCTCCGAATGCACCCAGCACCCGACGAGCTCGAGATCCGGGTGCAGCTGGATCTGGCCGATCGCGGCCTGGCCAAGCCCACCGGTGGCCCACTGGATCACTCGCAGCGTCATGCATGGAATAGAACAGGTTCCATTCCTCGAGCGTCAAGGCCGTGCGGTCACCACCTCGGCCGCCACCTCGAGGAATTTCAGGTCGGTGATGGCCGGGACCAGGATGAACTCGTCGCACCCGGCCCGCTCCGCGCCGTCGAGAATGTCGGCGAGCACCTCGGGACTCGACGCCCGCGTCGAGGCGGCGATCATCTCGGCCAGCCTGGGTCCGAGGAAGCCGAGGTAGCGAGCGGTGAAGGCGTGCAACGCCTCCGAGGCATCGGCGACGCCCAGGGCGGTGAAACAGCCACTGACCTTGCGCGGGGTCGTCGCACGACCGGCCTCGGCCCAGCACCGGTCGGCGAGCTCGCCCACCTTGGCGATCTCCTCGGCATCGCCTCGAATACTGAAGCCGGAGATGCCATCCGCCCACCGCGCCGCCCGACGCATCGCCTTCGGCCCCATCGCGCCGGCGAGAATGATCGGCCCGCCCGGCTGCACGCACGCCGGCCCGACCGGGTCCGCGCCCTCGAACGGCGGCTCACCGGCGAGCAGTGACTTCAACTCGGCCACCTTGTCGTCGAGCTGCTGGTGCCGTCCCTTGAAATCAGCGCCGAGAGCGCGGTAGTCGTGCTCGCGACCGCCGACGCCCACGGCCACCTCGAGACGTCCGTTCGCGAGCTGGTCGAGAGTCCCGATCTGCTGTGCGACCATCGCCACCGGGTGCTGTGGCAGCACCCAGAGGTTCGCCAGAACCCGCACCCGCTCCGTCACCGCCGCGCAAGCACCCAGCGTCGCAACCATCTCCGGGTTCGAAAACGTCACCCGCTCGCCCACCGAGACACTCGAAAACGGACCCGCGTCGATTCGCCGAGCCCAGTCGACCGTCGTACCCGGTTCGTACCCGGGAGCCATCTGCGGAAGCGCAACACCGATCTTCATACGGCGACCCTCTCAGAACCACCCGACCCCGGTCAGGCGATTTCGATTTCGAGCCAGCGCTGACGTTCCGGAAGTTAACACGACAGAAGCCGCGCTTCGATCGAACGGGTGGCACGGATAGCTTCGACGCCGGTCGTCGCTGACCGATAGTCATCGTCCGACGCGGCGGCAAGGTGAGCGCGGCACCGGTTTTGGCGTCGAACACCTCGATCTCGGCGGTTTGGTGGGGCACGTAGCGGATCCGGACCGTGGTGCCGGCCATGCCGACCATCCAGTCGGCGACGTAGTGGCGGCCGCGGCCGAATCCGACGCCCTTGGTGGTGATCTTGCGGTGCGCGCGGTCGTCTTCGAGGGTGAACATCCACAGCTGGGTTTCGTCGATATCGTGGACCGGGGTGGGATCCTCGAGCCACGACTCCAGTGGTGACAGGCCGTCGAGTTGGTCGATCGGATGTCTGGTGTTCCACCCGTCGATCCAGTCCAGCACCTCGGTGACGAACCCCTCGAAGGTGAGCGCGGGCTGGTCGGGATCGACCGGGGCACCGTTGATCTGGGTTTGGCGTGGGTGTATCGGGGCATCTCGGCGAACAGCATCTCCTCGGCCGCGCCGTCGACCATCTCCACGGTGCCCTTCAGATACGGGGTGTAGCCGGGCAGGTCCACGACCCGGACCGCGAACGCGCCCAGCGCTTCGGCCACGGTGCGGGACAGGAAGTCCTTGCCCTGGTCGATTCGCACCACTGCCGGTAGTCCTCCGGCCGGGCCGAACGGCGGCCGCCGCAGGACGGCGGCGCGCAGCGCGGCCAGGATGCTGGCGCGGTTGGGGGTGAGCGGGGTGATCGCCGCGCCGAGGATGACGTCGTGCATGGCGTCGACGAACCAGGTCACCGCGTGGCACATCCTGGCGGATCGCGCGGTGCAGGGTCGCCAGGCTCGGTGCGGGCGGGCCGTCCTGCTCAGCCGCCTCCACCAGCTCGCGGTGCAGGGCGGAGGCGTTACCGCGCCAATATGCCAGGCGCACACGTAGTTCGGCGTCGATCCGGAATCCGTCGCGTGGTTGCGCGGGTGGCGGCGGGGGTGTGCGTCCGGCCCGGACGCACCGCCACACCGTGCGCTCGCTGATCCCGATCGTGTGCGCGGTGAGCCGTACGTGTTCGGTGGTCAGTTCGTCGGCCTGGTCCAAGGTGGTCAGCCGGTGCGCAGCGGCGCGCCGCCAGAGCCGCAGGGGTTTTCCGGAGTTTTCATCTGTTGCCGAGCAGCGGTGCCAGCCGGGTTAGCATGATCGCCGAGCTTCAGCATGTGCCCGCTTCGGTGGGCTTGAGGGCCTCGGCGGCGAAACGCTGTGCCGCCAGTCGGGGTGCGCCGAGCAGTGGGAGTGGTGATCAGCCGGATCGCCCGGGCCCGGTCGACGCCGAGTACGCGCGCGGTGACCGCGGTCAGGTAGCGGTCGGCGACCGCGTCATCGCGGCGGCGGCCGCCGCGCCCAGCAAGGCCGTCGTCCGAGCACAGATGATGGTCGGTCATGAGCGTTCGCCCCGCAGCATCCGGACGGCCAAGCTGTCGATGAGCGGTTGCAACTCGGCCTCGGATACGTCCCCCAAGCCGGTGGACGCGCGCAGGAACGATCCGAACAATCGCCAACCGAGTTCGAGCGCGGCGACATTCGCGACCGCCAGCGCGGCCGACCGCTCATCGGGATGATGGTGTCGCGCGTGGTCGAGCAGTAGCGACATGACAGGGAATTGCTCCTGCAGCGAGCCGACGTCGAAGCTGTCGAGGATGCAGCGCACCAACACGATCCAGTGGCGCTGCCAGCGCGGGTCCGCCGAGGTCAACGGCCTGTCGGCATCGAGCGACATCAGTTCGGATCCCAGGTGGTTGAGCACCGCGGCTACCAGTTTGTCCTTGGTACCGAAGTGCCGGAAGACCAGCCCGTGGTTGACCCCCGCGTGCTCGGCGATGTCGCGGATGCTCGTAGCCGCCGGGCCGCGCTCGGCGAACAGGTCGGCAGCGCTGGTCAACACCGCCGCTATCACCTCGTCACGTCCGACCGGGCCCGCCTCGTTCGAGGACTTGCTTGCCGCTTGCGTAGTCACGTGACTACACTAGCGCGCACCCCCAGTGTAGTCGACTGACTACAGTTCGGGTTCACGCAGTTCATCCAGGAGGAATCTCTCATGACCGAAACCATCGTGGTCGCCGACAAGGAACCCGCTGCCGCGCTCGACGTCCGCCCGGTGCGGATGCCGGGCTCGCCCTTGATCTCCGGCCCGTTCACCCACCTCGCCGCTGAACGAGACCGGCTGGCCGGGCTCCGGTGGCAGAATTTCGACGCCGTTCAGGTGGGATCCACACTGGGCGCGGAGATTTCGGGGGTCGATCTCACCGCCGACCTCTCCGACGAGGTGATCGCCGAGCTGCGGCAGGCGCTGCGCGACTACAAGGTGCTTTTCTTCCGTGAGCAGCCCATGACCTCCACCCAGCACGTGCAATTCGCGAGGCGTTTCGGCGAGCTCGAGATCCACCCTTTCATCCCGTCCAATACCGATCACCCCGAACTGGTCCGCTTCCAGAAGAGCGCTCAGGTCACCGGATTCGAGAACAGCTGGCACCACGACGTCACCTGGCGTGAGCAGCCGTCGGCGGGCGCCATCCTGCACGCCCTCGAGGTTCCTGCCCTCGGTGGCGACACCTTGTTCTCGGATATGCACGCCGCCTACGACTCGCTCGACGAGGAGACGCGCACCCTCGTCGACGGGCGCGATGCCGTCCACGACTTCAGCCGGGCGTTCGGGCACTCGCTGCCCGAGGACAAGCGCGACGCCATGCGCGCCGCACATCCGCAGGTCGCGCACCCGATCGTGGCGGCACACCCCGAGACCGGCAAGCGTCACTTGTACGTCAACCGGGTCTTCGTCGAGCAGATCGACGGTATGGACCGCGAGGAAGGGGCCGCACTGCTCGACCGGCTGTGCCGCCAGGCCGATTACCCCGAGCATCAGGTCCGGCTGCGCTGGGAGCCGCACACCGTGGCGTTCTGGGACAACCGCGCGGTCCAGCACTACGCCTCCAGCGACTACTGGCCCGCTATCCGGGTGATGGAACGTGCGTCCATCGCCGGAACCCGCCCGCACCGATGAGCCCCGCCCGCACCGATGAGCCGCCATCGACCGGAAGACCCGATGTCGACCATGCCGGTCGAACGAACTCGGCCGCTGCGCAAATTCTCGCGAAATTCAAGCAGCTCAACGGATTTCAACGCAGCCTCGACGCCTTCGCCCCAGCGGTGGCGTTTCTCCTCGGATATCAGCTCGCCGGTGCGGACGCCGGTATCGCCGTCGCGATCATCGCGGCGGCCGTACTGGCCCTGGTACGCCTGGTGCGGGGCGATTCGGTCAAGGTAGTCACCGCATCGATGATCGCGGTATTGATCCACTCGCTGATCGTCCAGCTCACCGGTGAGGGCCGAGACTTCTTCCTGACCACGGTGATCCGCTACGTGGCACTCGCCGTCGTCTTCGGGATCAGTCTGGTCGGCCGCCACCCCATCAGTTGGTGGATCTGCCGCAAGGCGGGTTTCGAACCGGCCGGTGAGATGACCGCGGAGCGACTGCGGCTGCATCGGCGTATCACCGGCATGTGGTTCGCGAACTGGATCGTGCACGTGCTGGTGCTCGTGCCGCTGTATCTGGCGAACAACGTCGCCGCTCTGAGCTTGGCGGCGATGCTGCTGGGCAAGCCTGCGGCGGTCGTGCTGGCGGCAATGTCCTGGTTGCGGATCCAGCGATCGCGGCCACAGCACATGAACGAGTGACACCCATGATGGCGCAGCATATTCCGAACGCACTCCCGTGCCGCCACCACCGGCCGAAGTGGTGGCGGCACAGGCGCACCCTCGGTGGCGGGCTAAGGCCTCCGCGCCTCGACCCGCAAGTACACCTCGCTGAAGATCACCTTGGCCATCAGCGCCGGCTCGATTTCGGCACGGCGGGTGAAGATCTCGACGTAGGCGGACTGGATGGCGGGGTCGTCGGGATCGGCGTGGAACGCCGTCTCGGCCAGATGGCAGGCCAGCCGGATATTGGACGCGGAAAGCTCCCGGGCCCGAGCGGCAAGCCGGTCCGCTCCACCGGCCAGAGCCGCGTATTCGAGGGCCTGGTCGCGCTCGGGCGCGGGCAGCAGGTTGGCCAGGTGGCCGTCCCACCAGCCGCTGTATCGGCGAATCACGTTGCGGCAGATGAATTCCGGCTTGTCATAGATGGCCGGGAGACGCGGGTGGGAGGCCAGGTGGTCGGGGATCCGCAGCGTCTCGACAATCTCGTCGTGCAGGACGCCCGCGTTCAGCCCGGCCAGCGCGTGGTCGACGATGTGGCGCAGATACGCGGTGATCGCCTGCAATTCGTCCTGGATGGCGGCGGCGCCGATGGCCAGGGTGCCGTGGCCGGGAATGATCACTTCGGGTTGCAGGGCCGCCATTTCGGCGGCGGCGTCGGCCCATTCCTCGGCATAGCGTTGCACCTTGCGGGGATTGCCCGCGTTGGGCAGGTACCCGGTGACGAGATCACCGGCGGCGATGACGCCGCGCTCGGGTGCCCATACCCACGAGCAGTCGTCAGTTTCCCCCTTGCCGTGCCGGATCACGAATCGTTCCCCGCCCAGGGTGAGTTCCAGTGTGTCGCGATAGGTTTCGGTGGGCCAGAGGAAATCGGTGCGTTCGGCGGGCCAGGCCTTGTCCTCGGTGCCGGACTGCTGTTTGTTGATCACCGCGTTGAGGCCCGGCGTTTTCATGTAACGATCGAAGTGCCCGATCAGGTTCTCGTGCGCGATGATCCGCGGTGTCTCACCGGCCTCGAGGAAGGCCCAGTGGCCGAATGCGTGATCGACGTGTCCGTGGGTGTAGACGATGGTGTGCAGCGGCTTGTCGGAGATCGACCGCACTGCCCGGAGCAGTTCCGGTCCATCGCCCGCGAGTCCGGTGTCGACCATGAGAAGGCCCTCGTCGGTCTCGAACACCGCGATATTGGCCACCCCGGGCCGAATGTAGTAGGTGCGTGGCGCGGCCTCGATGATCTCCGCTTCGCCGGCTGGACCGTGGCCACGGGAGAACAGGTGGGTCATCTGTTCCACCGCGAATCCGATGAACGCCGTCTCACCGGTGGCTGTCGTGTGCTCCGGAACCGGCTGTGCCTGGGTCATGCGATGAACTCCTCTCTGGGGGATGCGGCATCACCGCCGCGGGACACAGCCGAAGGTAGGGGCGGGAAACCGATGGAAGGCAGGCTATTTCGTTGAGCGGAACGACACCGATGGCTCACCCATCCCGCGTGCGGGGCGCCGCCACCGAGTCCCGATCTCGGACGCGCTCGGCGGCGGCCGCGGGCACTGATACACGCGAGGCGATATCGGCCGCCATCGCGGCGCTGACGCCGATGGTGCGCGAGCACGCCGAGCATGCCGAGCACGATCGCGTGACGCATCCGGCGGTGATCGCGGCGATGGTCGAGACCGGGCTGTTCACACTGCTGTACTCGTCCGCCGAGCACGGGTCCGCGGACCCGGTCGGGTTCTTCGACGCGGTGCGCACCCTGGCGGCGGCCTGCCCGTCGACCGGCTGGGTGGCCGCGATGCTGGGTGCCGCATCCTGCCATGTCGCGTTGCTGGAACCGCATGCGCGCCAGGAGGTGTGGGGATCGGCGCCGAATGCGCTGGTGACCGCGTCGCACGCGCCCGCCGGGCGGCTGACCTCAACGGTGGGCGGGTACCTACTGGATGGTCAGTGGCCGAACGTGCCCGCGATCGAGCATTGTGGATGGGCCGCGCTGGCGGCGCTGACAACCGGGCCCGACGGAGGTCCGGTCGGCCTCGCGACCGCTGTCGTGCCGCGTGCGGAGCTCGCCCTTGGCGACTATTGGAACACCATCGGCCTGCGCGGGACGGGCAGCAGGTCGGTGACGGCACAGCGGGTGTTCGTCCCCGCGCATCTGGTCCATACCTCTGCGCAACCCACGGGCGCTGACATGGTCGGCTCCGAGCCTCCCCCCGGCCATTACCCACTCGCGATCATCTACAGCCTGGCCGCGTGCATACCGGTGATCGGAGCGGTTCAGGGCGCGTTCGAGCAGTACTTGGGCCGTGCCGGTCAGCGCGCGGCGTTCAGTCTGGCGGGTGCGCGCTCGGTCACCGATCCGGCGGTCCAGGTGACAGTCGCGCGGGGATTGGCCGAAATCGACGCGGCGATCCTGCAATTGGAACGGGACGCGCGTGAAGCGACCGTCGCGGTCGCCGCCGGCAACGTGCTCACAACGGAACTGAGGCTGCGCACGCGGCGTGACCAGGTATGGGCCATCGAGCGCGCACTGGCCGCGCTCGAATCCTTGCGGCGGGTGGCGGGGGCAGAGGCCATTCGTGAGGGCGCGGGCATCGAACGCGTCTGGCGAGATGTCAGCACCGCCGCGGCCCACCTGGTCAATCAGCCCGACCCGGCGTTGAGGCTCTACGGCCGATGGGCATTCGGACTCGAAGTCGGCGACGACATGGTGATCGTATGAACCCGAGAACCGAAGGCCCGCCGCAGTCGATGCTCGAACGCATGACCCTCATCCTGGATCTGTTCGACGATCGGTCGATGCGCATGCGGCTCGACGAAGTCGTCGCGCACACCGGACTACCGCGGTCGAGCTGCTACCGCATTCTCGAGCAGTTGGCCATGCTGGACTGGCTGCGCCAGCGTCCCGGCGGGTACGGTCTGGGGCCGCGCGCCCTGCGGCTGGGCGGCGGCCACGACACCAACGCCGATCTGCGCGTCGCGGCGCTGCCCGCACTCGAGGAACTGCACGCATCCACTGGCGCGACAGCGTATCTCGGCGTCCTCGACTTCGACGAGGTCGTGTTCCTCGACCGGGTTACCCGCCTTCCGTGGGCCTCGGTCGTGGGTGTCGGGCACCGTGCGCCCGCCCATGCGACCGCGCTGGGCAAGGCGCTGCTCGCGGGTATCGACCCGGAGGAGGCCGAGACGACGCTCGCCGGGCGACTGCGACCGTGCACGCCCGCCACCATCACCAGTCTGCCGGTGCTGTACGCCGAGCTGCGCCGCATCCGCGCCCGCAATGGGCTGGCGTTCGACAGTGGTGAGCATCTGCCCGGAATCTACGGCGTCGCAACGGTCATCCGCGGCGCCGACGGCATCCGCGGCGCGCTCGGGGTGAGCGCTCCCGGCACCGCAACCACCGTCGAACGATTCGCCCCGTTGGTCGTCGAGGCGGCCCGGCGGGTGTCGTCGCGGCTCGACCCGGACGGCACCGAGGCGTCGTCATCGACGCCCGCCGACGCGCTGGTCACGCGGGTGCTGGCGCTGCTCGACGACGACGCTCTGCTGTGAACCGGTCAGCGGTGGGATGACCCGCCCGAGGATCCGCTTCGCAGCCCATTGGACGATCCGCTGGGAAGCCGCAGGATTGCGTCGGGGACGCCGGTGCCGTCCGGGTCGACCAATCCGTTGTGCGCGTACGGACTTTCGCCCGGAGCGGATTGCAAGGTGATCAGATACTTGCGCACCCCGTCGACGAGCCCCGCGCCACCGCCCACCAGAGTTCCCGCCAGCCCGCCCGCTCCGGAGAACACCAACACCGCGGCCGGTACCGTCGCCACGCAGGCCGGGCCCATCACCGCGCAGGTGCTCAACCCCAGCACACCGCCGATCACCGCGCCCACTGCCATCCCGATAGCGGTGCCGATAAGCGGCCCCCGGCTGAGGTTATTGGCCAGATCGGTGAGCGCGAGCTGATTCTCGATCGGTGACGCGATCGGCTGCAGCGCCGCAGCCGGAACACCGCTGAGGTCGGGAGCCACTGTGAGCGTTCGGTTTCCGTCGTCGATGCGCTGGGTCACGGGCACACGCCCATCGCCGAGGAACACCATCAGCGGCATCGCGTCGACCACCAGTCCCGCGTTGTCGTGCACCTCGATCGACTGCCCGTCGGCGGCCACGGCAAAGCTTCCGCCGTCCAGGACGGTCCGGACAGAATCGCCGACGACGCTGACCGAGTAGTGGACCGGCGGGCCGACGTCGGCGCGCCCGGGCCCGGCCGCCACCACGCCACCGGCACCCATGAGTGCGGCGAGTCCCGCCACGCTGAGCGAAGCGATTCCGTTGTGCCGGGCGGTCATCGGGTCTCCTCGGGTGCGCTCGGGGCGGGCTGGGAGCGGTTGGGCAGGTAGGGCGCATATTTGCTCTCGCCCGGATTGGCCCGCAGTACCGTGAAGTAATCGAACAGGGCCGCTGCCGCGGTGGGGCCGCCACCGACCACCAACCCGACCAGTCCGCCGACACCACCGATGAGGGTGACGACCGGCAGCACCACCAACGCGCACCCGAGAGTCAGGACCACGCAGGAGGCGCCGGCGACCGCGAATCCGACGCCCACCCCGACCACCGCGCCGATCGCGGTGCCGATCAAGCTGCCGATCGAGGTGCCGATGCTCACCGAATTGATGAGGTCGTTCATCGCCAGCTGATTTTCGAGCGGGGCCGCGATGGGTCGAATGTCCTGATGGCGCACCGCATCCCAGTCCGGCGTGGAGACCAGCGACCGGCCGTCGGCGGAGATCCGCTGATCGATCCCGATCTGCCGGCCGTCCAACCGCAACGCCGATGGCAGCGCATCCAGGATCTGCCCAGCGACGTCTCTTACGAGCACCGAGGTCCCGTCCAGCGACAACGCGAAGGTCCCGCCATCGAGGGTGGTGGTGACCGAATCTCCGGTCGGCTCGGCGGAATACGACACCGCCGGTGTCGGAGCGGCAGCTGGGGGCGCCGCCGAGGCGCTGACGGAAGTCACTAGGCCGCCGATGACGGCGGCGGAGGTGAAGGCGGCGAAAGCGGACGTCGTCCTGCGTGAATTCATGGTGTTCCTCTGAAGCCGAATCATTCGATCAGCCAATGGAATGTGAGAGCGGTCACTTCGACCGAACGGAAGTTAGCGAGCCGCGAGCAGGAGTCACACCACGATGTCGGTGAGTGGCATCCGACCGCGCCGCGGCCCGAGCCGGAGCTCAGCGGCACCCCATGACCGTTCCACTCACCGAAACCGGAGCTGAAGTAGCGGAATTCGCGTGCACCCTGGCGGAGCCTCCAACACCTCTGACGAAGAAGGTGCAATGTCAACAACTTCCACCGTTGGCGCCGCCGATATACCGGGCTCCGACACCGGCCGGCTCGACGAGTCCTCGCGGCTGCGGATCGTCGCGGTGCTGGCGACCATCGTCCTCTACACCGAGGTCGCGCCCATCCAATTCACCATGGTGTCGGCCGCCCTGCAGAAGATCGCACCGTCGTTTCCGCAGGCGGGGCCCAACATCACCTGGTCGCTGATCGTGTTCGGCTTGATCGGGGCCTCGGCATCACCCGTCATCGGCAAACTCAGCGACATCTGGGGCAAGAAGCGGATCTTCCTCATCGCCGGCGTGGTGTTCTCCGCCGGGTGTCTACTGTCCGCGACCACCGACAATTGGGCAGTATTCCTGACCGGCCGGTGCCTGCAGGCCACGGCCGCCGGAATGGCGATCGTTGCCTATGGGTTGATCCGGGATCTGTTGCCGCACAAGTACGTTCCGATCGGGCTCGGCATCTCGGCCACCGGTTTGGGGTTCTCCGCCGCTGTGGCTCCGATCCTGGCCGGGTATCTGGTCGATCAGCACAGCTGGCGGGCGATGTTCTGGGTGCTGTTCGCATTCGTGGCCGCCATGACGCCACTGGTGGCGTTCGTGGTCCCCGAGTCGAAGCTACGGGCGCGCGGCGGTGTGGACCTCACCGGAGCCGTGCTGTTGTCCGGAGGCATGGCAATGGCGCTGCTGTACGTGTCCAAGGGCAACGATTGGGGTTGGAGCAAGCCCACCACCCTGGCGTGGCTGATCGGAGGCATTGCGGCACTCGGGCTCTTCGTGGTCGTGGAATTGCGGACGCGCACACCGCTGATGGATATGCGCTTGTTGTTCTCGCCGCGAGTAAGTCTGGTGTTGCTCACTGCGGTGTTCGCCGCCTGCCTGGTCGGCGTGCACAGCTACGCGGTCGCCTACATGGTGCAGACTCCTGCGCAATCCGAACTCGAGACGACGATCGTGTCGCGCACTCTGGACCGGGTCGCCCAATCGACTGGACGGGTCCTCCCGCCGGAACTGGTTCAGGTAGTCCTCACACCGGGCTACCACTACGGCGACGGCCTGTCGCTCATGCAGTTCGCGCTACGAATCGGGTTGGGCCAAGGGCTGGTCGCGATGCTGTTCGGAGTCGTCGCCGGACTTCTGGCCCGGCGGGTGGGCGCTCGTCTGCCGCTGCTGGCGGCATTGGCGCTCTTCGTCATCACCACGGTCACGTTGGCCGTATTGCCACACACCTGGCAGGTTTTCGCTCTCTGCAGCTTGGGATTCGGTGCTGCTCTGGGTCTCTACTACGCCTGCATGCCAATCCTCATGGTGGAGGCGGTACCCCCAGAGCAGCAGGGCATCAGCGGCGGCATGCTCGGCGCTACCCAGAGCCTGAGCACGGCGATCGGAACGGCAGTCACCACCGCCTTCGTCAGCGCCCACCCCATCACCACCAGTGTCAGCGTCGCCGGACGACCCCCGCAGGAGAGCACACTGCCGAATGTCTTCGCCGATAAGGGCTACGAACTCGGCTTCTGGTTCGGCGCGGCGGCGGCCGCCTGCGCCCTCACGATCGCACTGGTCATGAAACACGGCCGTACCCCGGCCACCGGCGGCACATTCACCCACTAGCCAGATGCCTGAGCGCGCGCTGTGCACGGTGGCCCAGGGGCGCAGCGGCGGACCTGAGCCAGGACCGCCAGGGCGGTGACAGGGTCCTCGCCCACGCACGCGTGTCAACAAGGACGAAGAGGCCCCGATCTTCGAGATCTCGGACTACGGCATCGTCGGCGACCCGTTCAACGTCGCCCCGCAGCTCACCGAGGCCGTGAAGGCCCACAAGGGCTGAACACCCCTGCGGTAACCCGCGATCGACTGTCCCCCGGCCCGAACGGCCGGAGGACAGTTTGCGTTCTGCCCATGGCATTAGGGGCTCCGAACCAATGCCCCAATTGTGAAAAGGTGCAATTCACGATTGGGGGCGCGGTTCGGCGGAGGCCGGTCGCGGCATCGAAAGGTAATTACACATGCGGACTCTCATCCTCGCCGGCGCTGTCGCGGGCATCCTGCTCGCCGGGACCGGTCAGGCTGCGGCCGCCCCGCTGCCATTGAACGATCCCGCCGGGACGCCCTCGGCATCGGATACGGCGGCATCCGGGAGCGGGACAACCGGGAGCGCGAACACCCTGAGTGGAGGCTCGTGGGTAGGAGTCCCCGGCGGCAGCGGAAGTGCCGAGCTCCTGACGATTTTCCCCACCGGCAGCGCGGACCTGGCCGCCGGAAATGTGTACGGGGCGTTCGTGGACGCGGTCAACACGATCAACTGCGTGATGCTGGGCTGTTGGGATGGACCCCGCCATGGGTGAGGGCAGGGCGCTGCTGCCCGGGTAGGCCCGTGCTGACCCCACGGGCCGGGTCGGACCATGGCACCTGTTCTCACCTACCTGACACCCTCTTCCGGCCCTGCGACGGTTTTCAGCTCTGTGGTGATCACCGGCTCCGCTGACCGAACCGGCCAGCGCGGGGCATCGGAAGATCAACTGGCCGTGCCGATCCGAGGCCGGCGGAACGTCCGCTACTGCCGATGACCGAGCGGCTTGCCGCCGGGAAATCAGCCCAGCTACCGGTCTGCCACTCGATGGATCTGGCAGCGGATATGCTTTTCGGGCGTCGGCCACTGCTGCGGATTGCGTCGGCTGGACGCTTCGGTGACTGGGGCACAGCCAGATTCGCTCACCGGCATGGCCCCGAAAGGTCGCCACGTGAATCCGCGGCAGTGGCCGGGAATCAGCGGGTGGCGTCAGGAACCCACATGTACCCGCTGATCCCGGTGTTGACGCAGATGACGGGTTCCCCGGTGTTCACATCCCACGTCGGATGCATCAACTCGCTGTGTGGACACCAGGTGTTCACTACCGGCGTCGCCGTCGCGGACGCCGACCCGGCTAATCCGATGACCGCCGCTGCAATGACTCCGCCGATGACGGCTGTGCTCGCCAGTGCCTTCACTGTGTCCTCCCTTTGTCGTCTGACAAGACCACTCTGCGAGGACGGCGTTAACGAAATCTTGGAGTTCGCTTATCGACGGTTCGCACGATGCTCGACAACAGTTGGACGCGGCAACCATTCGAACGCACTCGCCTATCGACCTGCTCAGCCCGGACCACCCAATTCACGAGGACAGCCCCCGGCACTTCGCTAGGGCTGTACGCATGACCGGCCGAACAGGTCACCGACACTGCCGCCCAGCTGAGGGCAACCCGTTCGAGACACCGCAAAGCAGAGGCGTGCCGCAGATCGCCTGTGCGCCACCCGAAGTCGGTATAGCTGACGCTGTGGATGCGAGGCAGGATGATCGGCCCTCGGTGTCACGAAGGTAGCGTTCGGTGAATGTCAGTCGCGCACTTCGGTGTTCAGTGTCGGCGAGGCTCGGGCGCGCCTGCCGAACCCACTGCGCCCGCGCGACCCCGTCTTCCGGGGTTCGGCCCCTCCATCGGGAAAGACCAGTTGCCTGCGGTGAGGAGCGGTCCGTAGATGATCAACCAACTCCGCCGGACCCGGAGGTCGACAGCATTCGCGAACTGGTAATCCGCCACCCCCATCTCCATGTCGTACCCGTCATCACCGATCAATCGCACGGAGAAGCCATGACGCAGGGCCACGGCCCACTGACGCTGGACCCGAAGGGCGGAAGGCGTATCGCAGCAGAGCCTTTCGTCAATTCTCAGGCTCGGAGAAACTGCCGAGACGGCGCCGGGTGGCTGTGCTAGCCTCCATCCGGAGTTGCCGCCAGCGGGGCTGCAACTGGAGGGGGAAAAGAACGTGCTGAAAGGCATTCGTAGATCTGTCATTCTATTGCTGGCGGCTATTGCCGCATTGACTGTAGCGTCTGCGGCGTCAGCTGACAGCCTGCAGATCCGTAGTGGAATGAATGGTTTCTGTCTTGATATTCAGGGGGCGAACCCTGATCCGGCGCCGGTCGTCTCGTACCCGTGTAACGGTCAGTCCAATCAAGCCTGGTATTGGGACGGCCAGCAGATCCGTAGTGGAATGAATGGTTTCTGTCTTGATATTCAGGGGGCGAACCCTGATCCGGCGCCGGTCGTCTCGTACCCGTGTAACGGTCAGCTCAATCAAGCCTGGTACAGGAATGGCGCGGAGATCCGTAGCTATCTGAATGACTTCTGCCTCGATATCCAGGGGGCGAACCCTGATCCGGCGCCGGTCGTCACGTACCCGTGCAACGGTCAAGCCAATCAACGCTGGTAAATCTATTGCGGGTGAAATCCGGAAGGTGCCTGACCTTCTGGTAGATCGCTCCGAACGCACTATTCTGCCGCATACCGCGCTGACCGAACCGGCCAGCGCGGGGCATCGAAAGATCAACGGGCTGAGTGTCGCTCGGCCGCCGGCAGTGCACGCTATTGACGATTTTCGTGCCTTAGGCAGACCGTTCTCACGTGGCCGCCGGTACGAGGGGTACGGCCAGATGCGGCTATTGTTCATTCGTTCAACCGATTCAGCTCACTCTGCAGAGCTCACCGCCACGAAGGCCAATGGATCCTCTCGGAGACTCGCTGCCCGCTCGCCTGGTGGGTCTCGAACTTGCCTCGGTGGTTTTCGTCAGGGATTACCTCCAGCTCGACTTCGACGGCCCACGCTTGTCCTGCTACGTTTGGCCAACCATCGACGCCGACGGTACTACTCGGTCCCTGGGAGATGCGGGATATCGAGATACGCTGTGCGCCTTCATCAACCAGACCGTCGTGTCGACCGATGAAGCTGTTGGCACCGGGCTTCTCCTGCGGTTCGCGATAGGTACCCTCTCCATCCATCCGGCACTCGAGGAACTGGAAGGCGAAATCGCCATGCTCTCGGGGTTTTCCGACATGTGGGGGGTGTGGCGTCCTGGTGAGGGGACGTTCGCTGACCTGGAATGAGAAGTTGCTCAGGTTCTCAGGTGAGGCCGAGCACTTCGTTCACGTGGAAGTAGCCGATCGTGCGTGACCCTCCAGTGATGATGGCAACCGAACCGACCTGGATTCTGTAGGCGCCGCTGTTGTCGACGACCAGCCATCCGGCGCTCGCGGGTGAACGCCACGCCGTGCGATCGTCCACGCGCAGGACGAACGATGCCAGGCCATCCTTCAGGGTGTGCGGAGGCACGAATGCTGTTGCGGCGAAATCCTGGTCAGCAGGCGTGGGCGGTGGACCCGATGAGCGGCCACCTTGTTCAGCAGTGAGCCAGGTGATCTCGCCTCGGAACGGGAGATTGCCACGGAAGTACATGCCGACATTATGAAGTGCGGCTGCTCGGCGATTGTGGTCGGTCGCAGCGCCATCAGCCCGAGGCGAAGCGCACTATTTTGCCGCGTACAGCGCGGCCGCACGCACCGTGTTGTCGATGATCGGTAGTCGGTTCCTTATGCTTTGGCGCCGGACTCTCCGAAGGTGTGGGCTGTGCGTAACCTAGTGCGTCTGGTTCGCGGCAGCTGTTGATTCCTGGAAGTCGACGAGTTCTTCTCCGTGCACCTGCGCCCATTCCGTCAGCATCGCTATCGGTTCCTGGAGCGTCCGGCCGAGCGGGGTCAGGCTGTACTCCACCCGTGGGGGCGCTTCGGCGTAGAGCTGTCGGTCGATGAGGCCGTTGCTCTGTAGGCGGCGGAGGGTCTGGGTCAGCACTTTTCGGGAGATCCCACCGGACAGGGCGACCAGTTCGCTGTGTCGCTTGGGGCCGTCTTGGAGCGCGTACAGGGTGACTACCGACCATTTGTTCGCGATGACTTCGATTGCTGTGCGCGCAGGGCAGTCGGACATGAACATGATTCCGGCAGGGGCACTCACGATCCGAAGGTTACCAAAGGGTACCTATCGGATTCCTAGCGTTGCGATCATGCACATCGCAGCCCTGATCCTGTCCGTCCTGCTCGCTGTGGCGATGCTCCAGTCCGGAGTGATGAAGTTCGTTCGCCCAGCGTGGATCCGCGAATTCGCCGAAGCGGTCCACCTCACCACGTCCCAGCTCACCGCGCTCGGGAGCCTGCAGATCGCCGCGTCGGTCGGTCTCGTCTGGGGCATCTGGTTCCCGCCCTTCGCGATCGCCGCCGCGATCGGGCTGGTGCTCTACTTCGGCGGCGCGATCGTCGCCCACATCCGCAGCGGCGACCGGAACATGCTGGGAGCCACGGTCTTCCTCGCGTTCTCGATCGCGACGTCAGTCGTGCTCGTTCTCGATGTTCGCCCCGCCTGAGCTTGCGGCGACATACCACCCACACCAGGAACGCGCCTGTAATGCCGCTGACCAAAGCGGTCAGTGCGGGCCTCGGAAGTTCAACCGGCCGTGCCCAATCCGCGGCCCAAGCCAGTTGGGCCGACCGCCTCGCAGCCGGGGTTATCAAAGGTCCTGGTTACGGCGGGTCTTGATCTGGACTCGACGATCAGTGACCCGTCCCCGTTTCTGATCTTGTATGGTGGCCAACCGATGCTCATATCGACTCGGGGGAATTATCTTGGAACACAAGGGTTTACGACGGCGCATCCTGGCCGTCGCCGCAGCATCGATGGCGGCCACAGCTGCCGCTGGCGTCGCGGAAGCGAGCCCCGGCACACCCACGGATCCGGCTATCACGATCACATTGCCCGCTCCGACCGGGCCCGATCCGGTCGGCGTTACCGAATGGCATCTCGTCGATGCCAATCGCGCCGATCCATGGGATCCCGGCCACCGACGCGAACTGATGGTGCAGATCTGGTATCCAGCTGACGACGCCGATACCTCGCCCCTGGCACCGTGGATGGCGCCGGGCGCCCGAGAAGAGCAGCGCTTCGGCCTGACCCAGGCCGGTGTCGCTTCGGACAGTTGGGCGCTCACGCCGAGTCATGGCCGCAGCGACGAGCAGGCCCGAGTCGGCGGGCGGTTTCCGATCCTGCTGAACTCGCCAGGATTGGACGACACCGCCGGGCTGAACACCTTTCAAGCCGAGGATCTTGCGAGCCACGGCTACGTCGTGGTCGCCGTCAACCACACTCACGAGGCATTCGCGGTTCAATTCCCCGATGGGCACACCGAGCACAGTGCGGTGCCGGTGGATTCGCCGCTGAGCGTCCTGTCCGACCAGTTGCTTCCGATCCGAGTCGCCGATATGCGTTTCGTTCTCGATCAGCTCGCCGCCGCGGCCGGACATTCCACCGATGCGGCTGCTGCGCTGCCGCAACACCTCGCCGATGAGCTGGACCTGACGAAGGTCGGTATGTTCGGCCATTCTCTCGGAGGGTCGACCACCGCTCAAACCATGCACGACGACGCGCGCATCGCCGCCGGCGTCAATCTGGACGGCCCCGTACTCGGCTCCGTTGCCACCGACGGTCTCGATCGGCCGCTGCTGATGCTCGCCGGCGACACCTCGCCGTGGTTCGGGCACTCGGGCTGGGAACCGTCTTGGGCAACCAACACCGGACTGAAGCTGCCCCTCCGCATCGCAGGTACCCGCCACATGTCCTTCACCGACGAACAGGTGATCGTGGCAGGAGTGGCCGCGGCGGGCCTTCTCCCCGAAGACGCGAAGAACGCCGCGATCGGCTCGATCGATCCAAGCCGCTCGATCGACCTCCAACGCTCGTCCCTGCTGGCCTACTTCGACGCCGTTTTCGGCCGCACCGATAGCAGCCTCGCGGAAACCCTCAAGCGACTCGCACAGCCCGAAATGCTTCCACATCTGTGACCCATGCTCTTTGCTGACGAATATCCTGTAACGCCGCATACTGCGCTGACCGAACCGGCCGGCGCGGCACCTCGGAAGATGAACAGGCAGGGCGCGTTACGGCCTCGAGACGCAATGATCGCCAGAGAACACCGGCAGTGCAGGACGTTCGACCGTCCCTGTCGATCTCGGGCGGCTGATCTTCAGCCCGAACGGGCCGAACATTCCTATGTGCTTGCTCCCAGCACGGTGGCCGCCATCCCGGTGATGACCGGGATGGCGTCGAACAGGTCGCCGTCGGGTCCGACCATGGTGTCGAACGTCTCGAAGCTGGTGAGGGCCAGCAGGATACGCACCTGCCGATCGGTGTCTCCCTCCGATGGGTTCCCGTCGGCGTCGGCGAAGGGAGCCGCCAATACCGCCAAGCCTTCGCGGCGCCGCTCGTCGCGGGCGCTGATAACCGTGTGGACGTCGGCGTCGAGTGCGGCCAGCGCGCGCAGCCGCCGCATGGCGGGGCGGTCGGCCTGCCAGAAGCGCGCGAAGCAGGCGATGAATTCGGCGAGCGCCGCCAGTGGTTCGGGGTTGGTGAATGCCTTGACCAGTTCGGACAGGCCGCCGGCCACGCCGAGATCGTCGCAGACCGCTTCCAGTAGGCCGGTTTTCGACCCGAACTGGTAGTAGACCGTGGCACGGGCCACGTCCGCACGCTTGGCTACCGCATCCAGCGTGAATCCGTTGTAGCTGTCGGCCTCACCCAGTACAGCCCTGGCGGCGTCGAGAACCTGCCGGCGACTCTGCTCGATCTGCGCGGTGCGCTTCCCCAGGTTGTATTGGCGTGGGCTCATGGCCTTGACAGTACCTTGCGCGCCTGATTTATTCATACGGACAGTCTAACTAAATCTCGCCAGACACCCGCGATGACGAAAAGGACAGTGGCGTGACTACTCCGGACCTTGCAGTGATGGCCGACCACCCGGATCTGGCGGGCAAGACCGCCGTCGTGACCGGCGGCTCCCGCGGAATCGGCGCGGCCACCGCCATCGCATTGGCCCGCAACGGTGTTGCGGTGACCGTTGTGGGCCGCGACCACGCCGCGCTGGACGGCGTCGCGACCGCGATCACCGCCGCAGGCGGCCGGGCCTTGACGGCCGTCGCCGATTGCACCTCGAAATCCGACATGGACCGGGTACGCGCCCTGGTCCTGGACCAATTCGGTGAAGTCGACATCGTGATCGCCTTCGCCGGCGGCTATGGCCAACCGGTGCCGTCGATCGACGAGACCGCGGAACACTGGCGTCACGTGGTGGATTCCGATCTCACGGCTACCTTCCTGACCATCTCGGCGTTCCTGCCGGACCTGATCGCTCGCCGCGGCGCCGTCGTCACCATGGCGTCATCGTCGGCCCGACAGGCCACCCCGGCTTCGGCCGCCTACGCGGCAGCCAAAGCGGGAGTGGTGTCGATGAGTCGTCATCTGGCCAAAGAGCTTGCACCCCAAGGGGTTCGCGTCAACTGCGTGTCGCCCGCCACGATCGAGCACGAGCGGATGCGGCGCTTCATGTCCGACGAACAACGGCAGCACCTGCTGCGGGGCTTCCCGCTGGGACGGCTGGGTACCCCCGACGACGTCGCCTCCGCGGCGCTGTTCCTCGCCTCCGCCGCGTCGTCGTGGATCACCGGCGTCACGCTCGACATCGCGGGCGGCTCGGTCATGCCGTGAGTGCTTGCCCCTGATCTGAATATGCAGTACGCCCAGGAACTTTCAACGAGAACGGTTGATGACCATGAACAATCACAGACCGACCACGACAATCGACTTCTTCGGAATGTATCTGGCACACGACGCCTGCATGCGCGACCTGATACGCCTCACGGCCGCCGTTGCCGAGGGCCGCCTCACCGAGCCGTCCGTGCGGATCGGATGGGAGACGTTCCGACGCCAGCTCGACCGGCATCACAGCACCGAGGATGCCGCCCTGTGGCCGCTGGTGCGCGCCGCGGTCACGGATCCGGCAGACCTGGCAATCCTCGACGATATGGAGGCCGAACACGAGGGCATCGAGGAATTGCTGGCCAGAGTGGAATCCGGAATAGCCACCGCCAGCGGCGGCCTGCGGTTGCGGTCCGACGTGGACGCGCTGGCCGCGGCGCTCGATACGCACTTCACCCACGAGGAACAGCTGGCGCTGCCGCTCATCGACCGCACCGTCGGCGGGCCCGGATGGGCCGCGTTCGGCGCGGAGATGCGCAAGCGCAACGGACTTCGCGCCTTGACCGAGTACCTGCCGTGGGCACTCGACGACGCGCCCGCCGACGCACAGGCCAAGATGCTCGATTTCCTGCCCTCGCCGATTCGCGCCCTCCACCACTACGTGCTGAAACCCCGCTACGCCCGTGCCCGCCGAGGCTGGCAGTAACCGGGAGATGGTGGGGAACAAGGCAAATGACACAGGCTCCAACGACATCAACCGAGTTCGACCCGGCCCTGCGCAAGCTCGTGATCGTTGTGGTCCTCGGCGCGATCATGACGATCCTGGACACCACGATCACCAGCGTGGCCGTGAACACCCTTGGCGCTCAGTTCCATACGTCGCTCACGGCGATCCAATGGGTGCTGACCGGATACACCCTGGCGCTGTCGGGCAGCATCCCGCTGTCGGGATGGGTGATCGTCCGGTTCGGCCCGAAGACGATGTGGATCGTCTCGCTGCTGCTGTTCATCACCGGATCGGTGCTGTGCGGAATGGCCTGGAACATCACCGCGCTCATCATGTTCCGGCTGCTGCAAGGCTTCGGCGCCGGCATGATCCTGCCGATCGGGCAGACGATGCTCGCCCGTGCCGCCGGACCCGCCCGGATGGGGCGCGTCATGAGCGCGGTCGCGGTGCCCGCGATGCTCGCCCCGGTCCTCGGTCCCACGGTCGGCGGTCTGATCCTCGGCCATCTGTCGTGGCGGTGGATGTTCTACATCAACGTTCCCCTGTGTGCGATCGCGGTCATCGCCGCGATACGGCTACTGCCGACCGACCAGGTCCGCGACCACGACGCCAGGCTCGACCTCCTCGGATTGACGCTGCTGTCACCCGGTTTGGGCGCGCTGGTGTACGGCACCTCGCAGGCGGGCAGCGGAACGAGCCTGACCGATATCCGTGTCGTGGCCGGCGTGCTGACCGGAGTCGTTCTGATCGGCTGCTATGTCCTGCACGCGCTCCGCAGAGGCGACGCGGCGCTGGTCGACGTCCGGTTACTGCGGGATCGGAACTTCGCCGCGGTCAACGCGATGGTATTCGTCTACATCGGCGCCCTGTCCGGCCTGACCGCGTTACTGCCGCTGTATTTCCAGACCGTCGACGACAACAGCCCACTGCGCTCCGGAGCGATGGTCGCACCCCTCGGACTGGGTGCGATCGTGACCACGCTGATCACCGGCAAGCTCACCGACAAACACTCCCCGCGACTGCTGATCCTCGCCGGACTGCCCGTGGTCCTATCCGGCATCTTCGGCCTGACCCACCTCGCGCCCGGCACCAGCGACATCCTGGTCGTGGCAGCAGTGTTCGTGATCGGCCTCGGGCACGGCATGATCATGCCCGCCGCGATGGGTGCCGGCTACCAGACCTTACGACACTCCCAAATCCCCTCGGCCACAACCGCTACCAATGTCGGCATTCGCGCGGGCAGTTCGTTCGGTGTCGCGGCGCTGCTGGTGCTGATTCAACGCAACATCGAACATCGGGCCCCGGATGTCGACGCGTTCACCAGAACGGTCCGAACCGATGAAGTCACCCGGGAATTGACCCACGCATTCACCCAAACATACTGGTGGACACTCGCTATCGGTGCCGTCGCGGTCGTCCCCGCGCTGATATTGCCGCGGCGACGCCGTCTCGTCATTGCCGATACGTCGCTACAATAGACGGGCGCCGTCGCTTACCTTGCGTTCCTGGCTAGGCTGGTGAATCCTGACGACGGTTATCGGTGAACTCTCGCATCGTACGGCGCGGCCGAGATCCGTTGGCATCGGCGAAATCTGACATCATGGGCGAGCGTGGCCAGCCGCTTCGGCGTGTGTGACCGTTAGCCTGTTATTTGTCGTATCCACACTTGAGATGTACGTCGTCCCAACAGATTCCGGAAATAGAAAGCCCGAGAAGCTGCAAGGGTCGGGAGGCTACGCGCGATAGGTTGCTCTGGAGAGGGTCCGACGGATACGTCATCGGATGCCGGTTCGGGGGATTTCGTCGTCGACGATCCCGATGGCATGTGCGAGGTGGAGTGCGAGCTCGAGGGCCAAGCGGCGCTCACCAACCGGTCTGCCGATGGCGAGTTCCGCTTGTTCGAGGCGGTATCGGACAGTGTTGTGGTGGATGCCGAGATTCGCGGCAGTCGCACGGAAGTTGCTGTTGGCGGCGTAGAACGCCATCAGGGTTTCGCGGATGCGCCGCGTCGTGCGGTCGTTGCTCGCCAATGTGCCGAGTTCGGAGCTGACGAACTCGTGGCATCGCTCCGGGACGATCGAGCACATGGCTGCGATGTCGACATCGCGGTAGTAGGTGACCGTGGCGGTGGAAGGGGCGGTCATCTCCGACACGCGCAGTGCGTCGAGGGCTTCTCTGTGGCTGTGGCGGAACCCGTTGAGACCGCCGGCCGGATTGCCGATGGCGACCAGGACCGGCACCGAGGGCGACGGGATGCGCAGGTGATCATCCGCAGGGCTCGGCAGCCAGCACCACATGGTGCGGATGTCGACACGAACGGTCAACCCTGGTGCCCGGGTTGCCCGGCCCAGTTCCCGGACTGCCACGTCGAGCGACGCGCCCGCGTCCGCATCGTTGGTCAAGGCGCGCAACACGATTGCCGTGTGCCGTCCCGAGAGCCGGTATCCCAGCCGGTATGTCGCATTGTCCACGTCGGTGTCCGAGCCGGAGAGCACGCGGCGCACATCTTCGAGATGGGAGAGCGAGCGTTCACGCGCGAGCCGCTCGTCTTCGTTGCGGTACTCCTCCGATATCCGTTCGGTCATCAGATCGAGGCACGACAGGATGTACGAGGTGCCCGCTTTGGCGACCTCCACTGATCGGCGATCATTGGGCCCGTAGGCATAGACCGCGTCCGACCACTGTTCGGTCAACAGGTTCGCACCGATGCGGTAGCCGCGGATCACGGCGGTCAACGGCAGCCCACGCTGCACCAGCATGCGAGTGCGTTCGATGACCTCCGCCGAGGGCATGAACATCTCCACCGGCACGCCCCGGGCCAGATAGTCGAACGCGACCAGGGTGTTCGCCCGGCATGTCGAGAGCACGATGTCCTCGACGCCCGCCCGGCGAATTTCACCGACACGGTCCGCAATGAGTTGTGCGGCGTCTTCGGCGAGTGTGGGGCACCGGGGGAGCATTTCGCCGGCGACGGCTTGGACCGTCGCCTGGATCTCGTCGCCGCCCGGGACTGTATGCATGGCCAGATGGTGCCAAGAACTATCCAAATGGTCAATTATTCGAATCTACATTGACCATTTGACAGTGGTTGCCGTCACATCATGGTTGGTAGTTTCTTCAGCGAAGCGGAAAAAGGCCAGCTCACGCTCATATTCCCGGTGAATTGCGGATGCGTCGAGCGGCGGATGCAGTTGTGCGATCCGTACAAGGGCCGTCCGCTCTTGTTCATGTCTATCCCAGGAGGATCCTTGAGTTCCAGATCCCGTCGAGGCAAGGTCGTGGCTGCACTTGCCGCAGCACTGATGATCGCGGTCGCGCTGACGGCGTGTTCGAAGAGTTCATCGCCGTCGCCGACCCAAGCCGCGAAGGAGGACGCGGCGGTCAGCGCCTACGTCTACACGTATCCGCTGGTGACGATGGAGGTCACGCGTCGGCAGCTGACAAACCTGCCACGCCCGAACGGCCGCACCGCGGCACCGATGAACCAGTTCGCCAATATGGCGTTTCTGCCCGATGCGTCGTTCACCGCCGTGGTGCGCCCGAATGTCGACACCCTGTACTCGTCGATGTTCTACGACGTGTCGAAGGAGCCGCTGGTGGTCAGCGTTCCGGATATGGGTAATCGCTACCACCTGTTTCCGATCCTGGACATGTGGACCAATGTGCAGGCGTCGCCGGGCACCCGCACTCTCCGCGCGGGCCATGGATATCAGTTCGCGATCACCGGCCCGAGCTGGCACGGCACCCTCCCGGCAGGGGTGCACGAGTACAAGATGCCGACCGACGGCGGCTGGGTGATCGGCCGGATTCAGGTCAACGGACCCGACGACGTTCCCGCGGTCGCCGCGATCCAACGGCAGCTGACGGCCGTGCCTCTGAGTGCCTACGGCACTGCCTACACGCCACCGGACAACACCGACCTGCACCCGGACTGGCCCACCGGTCAGGAGGTCGCCGCCTACATTCACCACCTCACCCCGCAGCAGTACTGGGACCTGTACTACTCGAGCCTGTCGCACAATCAGCCGCGACCGGAGGACAAGGGCCTGCTCGACCGGTTGGCCGAAGCCGGGTGGACGCCGGACAAGAAGCTGGACCTGAGCCAACTGCCGGAGCCCGACCGCGGAGCGTGGCATGACGCATGGCCCAAGGCGCTGTCGAAGATCGAGATCGATCTCGTTGGTAAACCGGTCAACGGATGGAACGTCGCACGCACCGGGATGGGCACCTACGGGACCGATTACGAGCGGCGCTCCAATATCGCGCATGGCGGGCTCGGCGCGAACCTGCCCGAGGATGCGATCTACCCGAACACCCGCACCGATGCGACTGCCGCGCAGCTGAACTCCGACCGGAACTACGTTCTGCATTTCGCCCCCGATCAGATTCCGCCGGTGCACGCGTTCTGGTCGGTGACCATGTACAACGACAAGGGTTTCTTCATCGCCAACCCCATCAATCGATATGCGGTACGTGGCGAGCAGCTGCACAAGAACCCCGACGGCTCGCTGGACATCTACATCCAGCGCGAAAATCCTGGCGCGGCAAGGGAATCCAACTGGCTGCCGGCTCCGGCGTCGGGTGACTTCAACCTGGTACTGCGCTTGTACTGGCCCGACCCGACGATCGTCGGCGGCACCTGGAACCCACCCGGAATCACGGCCACACACTGACGATCCGCCCCGCGTTGACAGAAAGAGAAGGAACCATCGTGAACCGATTCGACATCACCATGACCAACATCGCCGTGCGGCGCTTGATCGAGACCACCGACAACCCGCGGCACCGATACCTGCTGCAGGCCTACGACCGCCATCGCAATCTGGAGATGGCCGGGCGATGGAAGGAGATCTTCGCCCCGGACATGACTGTCGAGCATCCCGTCTATCACTTCAACGTATTCGGAATGAGCACCGTCCTCGAGGGCGCCGAGGCGGTGCAGGCCGTCTACAGCGAGTGGAGCGGCACCGGCCAGTGCATCTTCTATGCCGAGGACGAGAAGCTTGCGGTCGGCGACAACATGATCTGCTCGACCGCGGCGATCTACCAGCAGACACCCGGTGCGATCCTCGCTGCGGGCGGAGCCGACGTCGACCCGGACGCGACCTATCTCGTCAAGAACGTCGAACACATGATCTGGCCCTACGACGACCAGGGCCGGCTGGTCGGCGAGGACGTGTGGGAGATCGACGAGTCCCAGCGCGAGATCATCCTGCTGGATCCCGCGGAGGTCCTCACCGTCGAGCGTTCGGGGGAACTGCTCGCTCCGCTCATCGAGCCGCTGCCGCCCCGCCCCTTCTGATCCCACGGACTTCCGGCTCACCGAACCCGGTGGGCGCTCGGAAGCCGAGCACACGTGACAACTTGCTTTGCGATGAGGAACTCGCCATGAAATTTCACACCCTGGCGCTGACAGCGTTTTCCGCTGTCGCGAGCGTCGCCGTCAGCGCCGCGACCGCAGCGGCAGCGCCGGACCCGACCGCTCCGGCCATCTCCTATCGCGCTGCCGCGGTGGGAGATTCGGTGGTCGTGACGCTGCAGGACGGCACTTTCGGGCTCACTGCCGACCAACGGTCGGTGACTGTGCGCGATGGGCTCGGACAGGCGCTCGACACCCTGCCGTTGGCCGCAGCGGTCGACGGCCGACAGCTACCGATCCGGCCGGAGATCTCGGCCGACGCGCGCACCCTGACCCTGGTTCCGGATGTCACCGGGCTGGTCCGGGCATCGGTGCGGCCGGTGGCCTCGCCGGTGGAGAACCAGTTGGCGATGAACGATCTCATCAACGCGGTCAGCATCAGCACCTCGGTCGGCAGTCTGATCGGCACCGCCGTCGGGGCAGTGGCCGGCGTCGGAATCGGGCTCGCGGTCGCGGGTGCGTCGTGCCTGGTGCTCAGCCTCGGCTGCGTCGTGGCGGTGCTGCCCATCGTCACATTGGCCGGTGCGGCCGGGGGGCTGACCGGGTTGGTGCTCGCGGGCGGGCCCAGTGCCGCCGTCGCCGCCTACAACTACGTCACCACTCTCAACGCGGCACCGGGCACCAGCCAGTACGGCCAGTACGCGACCGGCGCGAATCACTGAGGGTGAAGAACCAGATGCGAATCAGCACAACAGCATTCGCCACCGCCGTCGCGTCGCTAGCGGTGGTCACCGTGAGCGTGGCGGCGGTTCCGGCGGCCGCGGGAACCGGCCCGGATCCGCAGTGGCGGGCGAGCGTCACCCCCGAATCCGTGATCTCGACCATCGAGGTCGGCGGCTTCGTACTGTCGACGGATCAGCGGTCGGTGACGGTCCAGGACGGCACCGGCCGGCAGTTGGCCGATCTGCCACTGACATTCGAGCTCGACGGTCGCGAATACGCCCTCGGCCAACAGATCTCGGCGGACGGACACCGGCTGACACTCACCCCCGATCCGGCGGTCCGGGCCGCGGCGCAGCCGGTGGCCTCCCCGTTGGAGAACCAACTCGCGCTCGGTGAGCTGGCCGGGAAGATGCCGACGGCCACGCTGGCCGGAACCGTCGGCGGCACTGTTATCGGCCTGCTGGTCGGGGCGGTGATCGGCTTCGGTTCCTGCCTGGTGGTCGGCCCCGTCTGCCTGGCCACCGCGCCCGCCGCGCCCGCCGCGCTCGCGGCCTTCGCCGGTGCGGGCGGCCTGGCCGGGACCCTGCTGGCCGGTGGCGGCACGCTCGCGGGCGGCCTGTGGAAGTACCTCAGCACCCTGCAGGCGGCGCCGGGTGAGAGCGCCTACGCCGAGCAGGGCGGCCTGCTCGACCCGAACGGCACCGGCGTTCCGGACGCGAATCTCCGGCTGCCGAAGATCGCCCTGCCGAGCGGCTCCTCCAGCCTGTCTGCCGGACACTGATCGCCTCCGGCAGACGATGCCGCGCCCTGGCCCGGCGCTGACTGCGTCAGCCCTGCTGGGGCTTGGCGGCCGGGGCCCAGCGGTTGGCGGTGAGGGCGTAGCCGGGCAGCGCGTCGGTGGACATCTTGGATTCGTAGATGCGCTGGTAGCCGGTGCTCGCGATGCGCCAGACGCCGTCCTCGCGGCGGTAGGTGTCGTGGTAGTAGGCCGCGCCGCGGATCAGCAGGCCGTAGTCGGCGGCGATTACGGTGTCCTCCAGACACCAACTGCCGGAAGCGGTATCGCCGTCGACCGTGATTTCCGGGTGGTTGGCGACGTGCACGGTGATGATGTTCCCGCTGAGCGCGCCGCGCATGAAGTCCACGATCTGGTCGCGGCTGGTGAACTGGTCCGGCAGTCCGCCCGACGGCGATCCGTAGGACCCGACGATGTCCGGGCAGAGCGTGTCCCCGAACTCGTCCCACTGCTTCAGATCCAGCGTGCGCAGGTAGCGATACTTGAGTGCGCGAATCGATTCGAGAGCTGCAAAATCCATACCGCAATGTAGCCGAATCGGACATCTACCTAGCAAGCATTTGCTACGTTTCGGAGATGATTTCCACCCTGGTCTGGGGTACGGGCAATGTCGGCCGCGCCGCCATCCGGGCCGTCGCGGCACATCCGGGTCTGGAGCTGACCGGCGTCCTGGTCCACAACCCGGCCAAGGTCGGCCGCGACGCCGGTGACCTGGCCGGGCTGGACACCGCGGTGGGGATCGCGGCGACCGCCGATGTCGACGCCGCGCTCGCAGCCGGACCCCGCGCCATCGTGTATGCCGCGTCCGGCGACATCCGCCCCGACGACGCCCTCGCCGACATCGAACGCGCCCTGCGCACCGGGGCCGTGGTGGTCACGCCCGCGCTCTACGCGCTCTACGACCACCGCAGTGCCCCGATCGAACTGCAGGACCGGGTATCGGCGGCCATCGCGGAGGGCGGTGGCGCCCTGTTCGTCTCCGGCATCGACCCCGGCTGGGGCAACGATGTCCTGCCGCTGCTCATGAGCGGCCTCGGCAGCAGCGTGGATGTGCTGCGCTGCCAGGAGATCTTCGACTACTCCACCTACGACCAGCCCGACTCGGTGCGCTACCTGGTCGGCATGGGCCAGCCCCTGGACTATCAGCCGCCCATGCTCGCGCCCACCATCCCGACCATGGTGTGGGGCGGGCAGATTCGGATGATCGCGCGCGGACTGGGCGTGGCGCTCACCGACATTCGCGAGGTGGTGGAGCGGCGCGCGCTGGACGAGACCGTCGAAACCGAGCGCATGGGCAAATTCGAGGCGGGCACCCAGGGCGCGGTGCGCTTCGAGGTGCAGGGCATCGTCGACGGCAGCCCGCGCATCGTCATCGAGCACATCACCCGCATCCACGCCAGCTGCGCCCCCGACTGGCCGCACCCGCCCAGCGGCGCCGGCGCGCACCGCGTGCTCATCGAGGGCCGCCCGCGCATCGAGATCACCGTGCAGGCTACCGACGAGGACGGCAATCACTCCGCGGGCGGAAACGCCACCGCCGTGGGCAGATTGGTGAACGCCATCCCGTGGCTGGCCGACGCCGAGCCCGGCCTGTACGACGCCCTCGACGTCCCGCTGCCGTTCGGCACTCTCGGAAGGAACCCATCGGCATGATCATCGACATTCCCGAGGGCAAGGACCCCATCGGCTACGTGTGGGGCGAAATGGTGCCCGGCATCGGCGTCGCGGCCTCCAACTTCTCCCTCGCCGTCTACTCGCACAGCACCCTGGGACTGCGCGAATTCGAGGCCGCTCGGTTGCGCATCGCCCAGATCAACGGCTGCCTGTTCTGCCTGGACTGGCGCACCGATCGCAATGGCGAGAAGGTCGAGGAGTCCTTCGCCGACGACGTGACCGAGTGGCGCACCACCGAATCCTTCGACGACCGCACGCGGATGGCCGCCGAGTACGCCGAGCGCTACGCCCTCGACCACCACAACCTCGACGACGAGTTCTTCGAGCGGATGAAGACGCTCTACTCCGACGCCGAGATCGTCGAACTGTCCATGTGCCTCGGCTCCTGGCTGGCCTTCGGCCGCCTCAACCACGTGCTCGGCCTCGACGCCGTCTGCGTCCTGCCCGGTCACACCGCCCAGCCGTAGCGCAACGGCCGGGGTGCTGCCCGCCCCTGCTCGGCAGCACCCCGGCCGGCGGCCGCGTCAGTTCCTCCGGTTGAACACGTCGGTTCCGAAGCGCGGCAGACCCGGTGCGGCGGCATAGCCCAGATACGGCAGGCCGAATCGATCCTCGATGCTCGCCAGCAGCGAATAGTGGTTGTACGGCGTGTCACTGAAGGTGCCCGGCGTCACCGACTTGGGCGAGATGACCAGGGCGCCCACCCGGCCGCCGCCCAGGCCGGCGATACCCGGCAGGGCACTGTTCGGGCCGGGACCCTCGCCACAGCACGCCGAGGAATCCTGTTGCGGCCCATCGGATTCGTCGAAGGTGATGATCAGGATCCCGTTCTGCTGGAAGGCCGGGGCCGAGGTGATCACCGGAACCCACTCCCGCAGCCAGAGATCCGCCGACGCCAGTCCACCCGGAGCGCCCGTGACGCAGGGGGAGTCGTGCCCGTCGTCGCACAGGTCCGGGGTGATGTAGGCGAAGTTCGGCGTCGTATCCGGCTGCGCCAGATCGCTCTTCAGCGCACCGAGATCGACCACCTGCTGCTGGCAGGCGGGCGAGTCGATGATCTCGTGGAAGTACACGAACGGGTTGTGCCGGGCCGCGTACTGGCTCGCGACGGTCGCCTTCTGGGTGGTGTCCTGGCTGTTCAGGGCCGGATGGCGGCAGGGCGCGCCCATATCCTCCATGTAGCCCTTCCAGCTGCGGCCCGCCCCGGTCAGCTGCCCGGCGAGCGTCGGCACCGACGCGGGGTACACGCAGCCCTGACCGACCGCCTGGCCGGGCGGAACCGTTCCGGCGCCCGCGAAGTCGCTGTAGATCTGGCAGTCGGCCTGCGTCTCGGCATTCGGTCCCTGACCGGACAGCTGCGCGATGTAGTTGTCCAGACTGTTGTGCCCGATGCCGTAGTACTGGCTCAGCAGCACCCCCTCCGACCGTAGGGTCTGGCTCAGATACGGTGCGGCCGACGCCGGTCCCCAGGTCTCGTCGTACCCCTTGTTCTCCAGCTGGATCACGAAGATGTGCGGCGCGCCGGGATCCGCGGTCGCATGCGGGCCGTAGCCGACAGCCAGCGCGGCGATCGTGAACACCAGCACCACGATGAGTTGGCCGAGCCGGCGCATCACAGACTCCATCCCGTCGATGCGGCCACGGCGCGCAGGGTATTCCACTGCTCGAAGTCGGCCACCACGGCCGGGGCGCACACCCCCGGCGGTGCGGGCGGCACATTCCATTGCGGCGCAGCGAGATTCGGGGCGCTGCCGAAGTCGAGCACCTCGGCGATATTGCGGGCGGCGGCGTCGCGCGGGGTGAGGGACGGCAGCCCCCATCGCCATTCGATCGCCTTGAGCACCGAGGTGTGGTCGTAGACCTCGTGGGCCACGTGCCCGCGCCGCGCCAGTGGGGAGACCACCAGGCACGGCACCCGGAACCCGCGCAGCCCCCAGTCCGGGTTGGCATCCGGCGCGACCTGCGGCGGCACGTGGTCGAAGAAGCCGCCCCACTCGTCGTAGTTGATGATCAGTAGGGTGCGCGACCAGGCCGGGCTGTTGGTGACGGCCTGATAGACCTGGTTCAGGAACGACTGTCCGGCACGGATATCGGCGTGCGGATGATCGTCGGCCGAGGTGCCGGTGTCCTCGTCGAGGAACTTGGGATCGACTAAGGAGACCGCGGGCAGCGTCCCGGCCGCGCAATCGGACAGGAAGGTCGCGAACGGGCGGGAGATGGACAGGTACTTGCTGCCCCACAGCGCCAGGAACGGTGTGTCGTAGAAGTAGTAGCGGCCTTGAATACCGGCCGCCGCCAGGCGATCCCAGATGGTCGGCAGCGTCGAGATGGTCGTCGAATTGTGAATGCGGTCCGTTTGCGCGGCATGCTGATAGAAGCGATTCGGATAGGTTTCGGCCATGATCGCCGAGAAGTAGTTGTCGCACACCGTCCACGCCGGCGCGGCATTTCCGTAGAAGCCGAGATCGCCCTGCTCGTAATAGCCGATCGAGAATTCGTCGTTGGTTCCGGCGCGCAGCCAGCCGTCGCACCTTCCGTCGTTGTACTCGACGCGGCCGCCCTCGAAGGAGTGGTCGGGATCGTTGTACTGACAGCCCTGCGTGGTCGCCAGGTGGAAGGTGTTGTGTGCCAAACCATTACGGTCGGTGAAGGTCAACCCGGCCTGCTTGCCGTTCGCTCCGGGCAGCCAGCCCAGGTAGTGGTCGAAAGAGCGGTTCTCCATCATCACCACGATGATGTGGTCGATACCGGAATCCGCGGGCGCGGGCAGCGGGGCGGCGGAGGCACGTGGGGATCCGAGGGCCGCGCCGACCGCGAGGGCTCCCGCTCCGGCGAGGACCGTTCGGCGGCTGGTGGTGGTACTTCGAAGAAATTCTGTCACGGGTTATGCATCGCGCCGGGGATTACCGGCGAGTAACCAGTGTGGCGAAATTGAATGAGAAATAGATGAACGCGTCAACTATTGGACGTGCGACCAATATAGCGCGGCATGTCCACCATCTCCTGCTCGCCCCGCATTCCGCCCCTTGCCGGGCCGTTTGCGGGGGAGTACTCTGGCTAGAGTAAGTAAATACTCTGACCAGAGTAACAGGGGTGAGCATGGCTGGGAAGCGGGCGTTCCGCCGGGTCAATCCGCTGGCGCTGGCCGTACTCGTGCAGCTCTGGGAGCGGCCGATGCACCCGTATCAGATCTCGCAGACCCTCAAGCAGCGCGGCAAGGACGGCAGCGTGCGGATCAATTACGGCGCGCTGTACCCGGTGGTCGAATCACTGCTGAACCAGGGTTTCATCGAGGTCGTCGGCGCTGAGCAGGACGGCAACCGGCCCGCGCGGACCGTGTACCGCATCACCCCCGACGGTGTCGTCGAGATGCGGGACTGGTTGCGCGCCTGGATATCCGAACCCGAGAAGGAATACCCGCGGTTCATGGCCGCGCTGTCGTTCCTGCCCGCGCTCGGACCCGACGAGGCCGCGGCCCTGCTGCGGCGGCGAGTCACGGTGCTGGACAAGCAGATTGCCGAGATCCGCGCCGCCACCGACGCCGTTGTCTCCTGGCTGCCCGAGGTGCTGCTCATCGAGGGCAACTACGAGATGCACATGCTCACCGCCGACCGCGACTTCACCGCCGCCCTGGCCGCCCGCATCGAATCCGATGACCTGGGCGGCATCGAGGGCTGGCGCACCATGGCCGACCTGGTCGCCCGATACCCCGCCGGCCGGGTGCCCCCGGACATCGGCGACAAGCTGCTCGAGGAATGGGGGTTGCCGACACCGCCGACGTGAGCCGGGCAATCGGCCCGGTAACAACGACGGCCCGGGTGCGCCAACACCCGAGCCGTCGCCGAATCCGAACGACCGACGGCGAACCGCCGGATGCTCGAACCGCATTCCCAGCATATCCACCGGTCCCGTGGTCGTTCGCCACACCTGACGAGGAACGAACAACCATGTCCATCACACCCATGCCCTCGGCCGCGGTCGAGGTGCACGACCTGGTCAAAACCTATCCCGGCGGCCGCCGCAAGCCCGATGTGCGGGCCCTCGACGGCCTGAGCTTCAGCATTGCCGCCGGCACCGTGTACGGCATGCTCGGCCCCAACGGGGCGGGCAAGTCCACCACCACCAAGATCTGCACCACGCTGTCGCGGGCCGATTCCGGGACCGCGCGGGTGGCCGGATTCGATGTCACCACCGACGCGGCCGCCATCCGGCATCGCATCGGCTACGTCTCACAGGGCTCGGGCGCCGACCCGCGGCAGACGCCCTTCGAGAATCTGGTCATGGCCGCGCGTCTGCACGGCCTGACCCGCCACGACGCGATGACCCGGGCCGACGGGCTGCTCGATCAGTTCCAGCTCACCGAGGCGCGAAACCGCAAGGTGTCCAAGCTCTCCGGCGGCATGCGGCGCAAACTGGACGTCGCCGTCGGACTGGTGCACACGCCGTCGGTGCTGTTCCTGGACGAGCCGACCACCGGTCTGGACCCGCAGGCCCGGGCCGAGATGTGGTCGGAGATCCGGCGATTGTCCACCGAGGCGGCCCTCACCGTGGTGCTCACCACCCACTATCTGGAGGAGGCCGACGAGCTGGCCGATCGCCTGGTCATCATCGATCACGGGCGCGCGGTCATCGAAGGCACACCTGCGCAACTGAAGTCGACCCTCGACGGGGACACCCTCACCGTCGAACTCATCGCACCGGATGTGGCCGCCGTGCGTGCGGTCGGGGAATCCATTCCGGCACTGCGGGATATCGTCGTCGAGCAGGACGGGCCCAACGGCAGGCTCATCGCCCGCACCGATGACCCCTCCGGCATCGTCGGCCGGGTCATCTCCGAATTCGACGCCGCCGCCATCGGTTTCGGCGCGGTCTCCATCTCCCGGCCCTCCCTCGACGATGTGTACCTGCACTACGCGGGCCGCTCCTACCGGGCCGACAACAACCGCGACCGGGCGGAGGCGGCGGCATGACCACGCTCACCTACGACCTGCCTGTCACTCACGAAAACCCCACGGCCGCTTGGCCGGTGGCGGCCGGGCAGATCTTCCGGCGCTGGATGGTGAACACCCTGCGGGAATCCTGGGGTGTGTTCGCGGCGCTGCTGCAGCCCATCGTGTGGATCCTGCTGTTCGGGCAGGTCTTCAAATCCGTCGGCGACATCCCGGGATTCGGGGCGGCGAACTACATCACCTTCCTGGCGCCCGGCGTGCTCATGATGACCGTGCTCTACTCGGGCGTCTGGGCGGGCACCGGATACATCGAGGACATCGACAACGGCGTGATGAATCAGCTGCTGACCGCACCGATTTCGCGCAGCGCGGTGGTGGCGGGCCAGCTCGGCGTGCAGCTCACCATCGGCCTGGTCCAGTCCGCGCTGGTCCTGCTCATCGGATTCGCCGGCGGCGCACGCTATCCCGGCGGCGTGACCGGCATCGCGCTGGCGCTGATCGCGGCCACCCTGCTGGCGGCCGTCTTCTGCGCGGGCTCGGTGGCCCTGGCCCTGATCTCCCGCAGCCAGATCGCCCTGATCGGCATGTCCCAGCTCATCATCCTGCCCCTGACCTTCCTGTCCTCGGGCATGATGGCCACCTCCCTCATGCCGGGCTGGGTCCAGGGCATTTCCAAGTTCAACCCGGTGACCTGGGCAGTCGACATCGGCCGCACCGGCCTGGCGGGCGCTGCCGACGCGGGCTTCGTGGCCGCCCACCTCGGCTACCTGACCGCCCTGGCAGCGCTCGCCTTCCTCTGGGCGCTGTCGGCCTTCCGCACCTACCAGCGGACGCAGTAACAGGCCGAACACGCGAAAAGTCCGGCCTGCATGGCGATCTCGCCCGCAGGCCGGACGTCGTGCCTCTCAGGAGATTCAGGGACGAAGCCTCTGAGAGCTACGAGAGTCGTGCCTCTCTGGGGGTTCGGGGGCGAAGCCTGTGAGAGCTACGAGAGTCGTGCCTCTCAGAGGCTTCGGGGGCGAAGCCCCTGAGAGGCACGAGAGTTGGTTGGTCACCCTACTTGTCGAACAGCGCCAGATACTTGGTCTGCCCGAACATCTCGGCCGCGTCGCGCGCGGACGGGCTGCCCGCGTTCGGATCGGCCCCGGCCGCGAGCAGGGCGTGGACGATCTCGTCCGAGCCCTTGAACACCGCGCCGGACAGGGGCGTCTGGCCCTTGTCGTTGCCGAAGTTGGGGTCCGCCTTGCGTTCCAGCAGGGCGTTCACCGCCTCCGGGTGCGAGTAGTAGGCGGCCAGCATGAGCAGCGTGTCGCCATTGTCGTTGGTCAGGTTCACCGGCACCCCGGCGTCGAGGTACGCGCCCAGGGTGGCGGCATCGCCGCTGCGGGCCAGATCGAAGATCTTGCTCGCCAGCTCGAGCACTTCCGGATCCAGGTCTTTGGGTTCCACCAGGCCACTCTAGCCAGCGGGACCGCCGCGGCCGAGGGAAGTTCCCTATAGGAAATCGGCGTGCTCAGGAGGTGATGATGAGCAGCTCGGTCGGCGAGGCGATCTCGGTGCGCAGCCCGGACTTCTCGGCCACCCGGGCCAGCCCGTCGATATCCGACGGCTCCGACCGCGACAGCACCAGCGCCCGCGCCAGCAGTCCCTTGTGGTGTTTGTTGAAGTGGCTCACCACGGTTCGCTTCCCATCCGGACGCTCGGTCAGCACCGTCGCGGTGACCGCGCCCGGGACCCGGCCCAGATTCTGATAGGTGCCCGACCGCAGATCCACCACCAGGTGCCCGGCCGCCTCCGCGCGCAGCGCCGCCGGCAGCGCCGCCTTCCACAGCGACTGCAGCGTCGGCAGACCCGGCAGCTTCGACCCGCCCGAAAGCCGGTAGGCCGGAATCGGATCGCCCGCGCGGATCACCCCGAATAGCGCCGAGCCGATGCCCAGGCGCGCCTCGGCCTTGGCGCGCTGGGCCTTGGTGAACCGGGCCGCGTCGAGCGCGTCGTAGAGCACACCCGTGTAGCGGTCCAAGGCTGGGCGGGTCGCGGAGGTGCGCAGCGCGGCATTGCGCGCGATCTCCGCGTCAGCCCCCTTGCCCAGTGCCAGCGCGGCACGGGAGGCGTCGGGGTCTGCGGCCAGTGCGATCACCTCGGTGACGAGTTTGTCGCGCACCGCAGTGAGCTGCGGCATCGCGAGGGAATCCAGGTCCAGGGGACCGCCCGAACCACCGTCGGACTTGGTTTCTGAGGGAGGCAGCAGCACCAGCACGAGCCAACACGGTAATGCCTTGTGAACTGTGCGCGAGCAGGGGCTACTGTGTTGAGCCGTGATCACCCGTCTCTCCCACCTGTTCCTGCGCACCCTGCGCGACGACCCCGCCGACGCCGAGGTACCCAGCCACAAGCTGCTGGTGCGTGCCGGTTACGTGCGTCGCATCGCGCCAGGCGTCTACTCGTGGCTGCCGCTCGGCCTGCGCACGCTGCGCAAGGTCGAGGATGTCGTCCGGTCGGAGATGAACGCCATCGGGGCCCAGGAGATCTCGCTGCCGGCGCTGCTGCCGCGCGAACCGTACGAAACCACCAACCGCTGGACCGAGTACGGCGACGGCCTGTTCCGGCTCAAGGACCGCAAGGGCCAGGACTATCTGCTCGGCCCCACCCACGAGGAGCTGTTCGCCCTGACCGTGAAGGGCGAGTACAGCTCCTACAAGGATCTGCCGGTCACGCTGTACCAGATCCAGACCAAGTACCGCGACGAAGGCCGCCCGCGCGCGGGCATCCTGCGCGGGCGCGAGTTCATCATGAAGGACTCGTACTCCTTCGACCTCGACGAGGACGGACTGAAGAACAGCTACAACGCCCACCGCGAGGCCTACCAGAAGATCTTCGACCGCCTCGGCGTCAAGTACGTCATCGTGGCCGCCACCTCCGGCGCCATGGGTGGCTCGGCGTCGGAGGAGTTCCTGGCCGACAGCCCCGTCGGCGAGGACACCTACGTCATCTGCCGCGAATCCGGTTACGCCGCAAATGTGGAGGCCGTGGTCACCGCCGCGCCCCCGGCGATCCCGCTCGACGGCCAGGCCGACGCCGTCGTCCACGACACCCCCAGCACGCCGACCATCGCGACGCTGGTCGACTGGGCCAATACCGCCAACGTGCTGGGCCGCGAGGTGACCGCCGCCGACACCCTCAAGAACGTCATGGTCAAGCTGCGCTACCCCGACGGCAAGACCGAGATCCTCGGCGTTGGCATCCCCGGCGACCGTGAGGTCGACGACAAGCGCCTCGGGGCGGCCGTCGAGCCGGCCGAGGTGGAATTGCTCGACGAGACCGACTTCAAGGCCAACCCGTTCCTGGTGAAGGGCTACATCGGCCCGAAGGCCCTGCAGGCCAACGGCATCCGCTACCTCGTCGACCCGCGCGTGGTCTCCGGCACCGCCTGGATCACCGGCGCCGACGAGCAGGGCAAGCACTACGTCGGCCTGGTCTCCGGACGCGACTTCACCCCCGACGGCACCATCGAGGCCGCCGAGGTCCGCGACGGCGATCCCTCGCCCGACGGCCTCGGCGTCCTGGAGGCCGCCCGCGGCATCGAGATCGGCCACATCTTCCAGCTCGGCCAGAAGTACACCGACGCCTTCGAGGTCGACGTGCTGGGCGAGAACGGCAAGCCGGTCCGCCTCACCATGGGCTCCTACGGCGTCGGCGTGTCCCGCATGGTCGCCGTGCTCGCCGAGCAGATGCACGACGACAAGGGCCTGCGCTGGCCTCGTGAGGTCGCCCCGTTCGACGTCCACGTCGTCATCGCGAACAAGGACGAGGGCGCCCGCGCCGGCGCCGAACAGGTTGCCGCCGAACTCGATTCGCTCGGCTTCGAGGTCCTCCTCGACGACCGCACCGCCTCCCCGGGCGTGAAGTTCAAGGACGCCGAACTCCTCGGCATGCCCTACATCGTGGTCGTCGGCCGCGGCTGGGCCGACGGCAAGATCGAACTCCGCGACCGCTTCGCTGGCACCGCCGAGGAACTCCCGGCCGAGACCGCCGTGGCCTCGGTCGCGGCCAAGATCCGCGGCTGACATCGCTTTCGCGAAACTGTAAGTGGCGCATCACCGTCCGGTGATGCGCCACTTTTTTCACCGAACCTGGCCGGTGTCCGCTCGCCAGATGTTCCAGCCGAGACCAGGCCCGCGAACCATCTCCTGGACGGCGCGCTCATAACACTTCTTCGCCGCACAGTCGTCCACGCACGCCCGATGCCGATCGAGTCCGCTCTTCGCCTCGGCGAGCGTGGCGGGCCGCCGATAAGGTGCCCGATGCCGATTACGGATCACACGTGCCACAACCCGGCTCCATTCGACTCGCCGGAAACCGAATGACCTTCGCGGACTCGATCTTTTCCGCGTCGGTCTTGATGATCTGCCGCGCCGCCATCTTTCGCTCACACATCGCGGTCAGGCAATCCTGATGCAACACAAGCGATTCCATCGCCTCGGTTGACGTCATCGCCGGTTCCCGCTCCCCGACATCGCAATTTTCCAGCCGTTCGTAGATGTCCACGACCCATTCACCTCCCGCCACTCGCCAACTTTCTTGCGTCCGCGTCGGTGACGGCCGCGCTCGCTATTTACGTACCGACCGGAATTTCTTATATCCCCGCCCAGGCAGACGATGAATGCACCTGCCTCAACGATCGTCAAGAGCATCAAAGCCCAAGCATCCCAAGTCATTTCGACTCCTGTTGCTTCCGGATTCATTCCACTGCGGCGGGGCCGACCCTGTCGCCGTCAGGTGCCATGCACTAAGCATGCGCCGAAAAGCGCTGCGGCAATACGTGCATGGCATACAGTCGCGTGAAATAAGATTGAGGTGCGGAACGCACATGTGCGTAGAGAACGTTTCCCAGATAGCGAGGCTAACGAAATGGCCGGTTTGACGGTCTCTCGCATGGATTTCGGAAACTTCATGAAATCTGTGCGATCAAAAGCACCTCGTACGGCCCTGTCGACCGCGGCGGCCCACCTCGAGGTCACGCGATTTGTCCTGATGCGAATGGAGGAAGGCTCGCCGACCAAGCTCACCAGGCCGCAGATCAAGGACCTGCTCGAGTACTACCACGCTTCCCCGGAGGACCAGGCCAAGGCGCTCAAGCTTCTGGAAGAGGTTCGAGCACAGGACAATGCGGCCAAGGCACAGGGGAACTCGAAAGGGTTCTGGCAGCCGTACAGCGACCAAGTCGCGCCGAACTTCGAGAAGCTTCTCCGGCTCGAAGGAGTGGCAGAGCAGATCATCACGTACCAACCGGTAATCGTGCCCGGCTTGTTGCAGACTGCTGACTACCGGCGGGAAATCGTCCGCGTCACCCTGCCGCGTCTGTCCGCAGTGGACGTAGAACGGCGGGTCGAGCTCACCCAAAAGCGGCAAACACGGTTGGACGATGCCGGTTTTCGGTTGGAGGCGTTCATATCCGAAGCGGTCTTGTGGAACAGGCCTGGACTGCGGGAGGTCATGTCAGCGCAACTGCGGTGGCTCGCCGAAGTTGGAGACCGGGCCAATATCGAGATCCGGGCGCTCCCGTTCGCTATCGGCCCACACCCGGGGCTTGTCATACAGCAGTTCATCCTGCTCCATCTGCCCAAAGGCACGAGTGGGATGACGTTGCCGCCAGTGGTATACGCCGAAGGCGCCATCGGCAGCGTTCTCCACGAGCACGACGAAGAGGTCGACGAATATCGTGAAGCAATCGCCGGTCTTCGGGCTGTAGCGTTGACAGCGCAGGACACCAGGGACTTGCTGGTGCGAATCGCAAAGGAGCACACGGCATGAAGAAGCCGGTAATGAGCGAGTGGTACAAGTCGAGCTTCTCCGATGCTGGCAAGGAGTGTGTCGAGGTTCGGCACGACCCGGCTGTCACGCTGGTGCGCGACACGAAGGACAACGGCTGGGGCCCGATCCTGGAGTTCTCTGCTGACGTGTGGGCCAACTTCATCGACAGCGGTATCTGGCAGCGCTGACGAACTGACCACACGACGAAAGCCCCTGGCCGGGTGCTCGATCCAGTCGGCGGCTTTCGTCCGGGCGCGGATCGGAGGCCAACGCGCCCAAATCATTTCAGCGTCACGAACGCACCGAGATGCCGAGTTCGGGTCGGCCGGTGCAATCGCGCACGATCCAGAGCTGAACAGCAGTTTCCCGCCAATTCCTCAGTCGTAGTGCGCGTTCAGACCGGTTCGGCCGGCCGCTCGGGATGGCCGGTGGCAGGGGCGGGCGGCCGACGATCTGCAGGCCCACGTCGGTGCCCACTGCCAGCGTGAGGCTGAGAGTGATTGCCAGGGCCAATTGCGGTCCGCCGCTTGCGAAACGCCCCTCACTGAGAGCGAGCAGCCCGAGATAGAGCGAGCGGCCGGGGAGCAGGGGAGCGAGGGCAGGCACCAGCAGCGGCAAGGTGCTGCTGCCCAGTACGCGGGCTCCGAGTCCGCCGAAGATCCCGATCAGTATGGCCGCCACGGCCGTCGCGGCCACGGGGGCCAGGTGCGCGACGACGAGGAGATGGTAGGTCGTGAAGCATGCCAGGCCCGTGGCCGTGGCCGCTGCTATCGCTCGCGGGGGAACCTCGTGAATGACCGCGAAGGCGGCGGTCAGCGCCCCGGCTGTCAGCACGAGTGCCCAGCCGGCAGTGGGAGCTTGGCCGAAGATGGTGTCCTGCACGGTCGGTCCGGTCCCGGCCAGGCGGCCGATGTACAGGGTCGCGGTCACCCCGCAGACGATGGCGGTCAGCAGGAAGAACGCCTCGAGTAGGCGTGCGCCGGCGGTCAGGAAGTAGCCGGCCAAGCCGTCGTTGATTGCCAGCACGAGCGGGCGGCCGGGGAATTGCGCGAAGAGCGCGCCGGTGATCATGGCGCCCGCCTGAGACCGGTCGGTCACTGTGCTTGCGGCGACACCGATTCCGGCTGCGGCTACGGCCACGGCGCCGAGCTGGTAGAACGGCGCAGCCCCGGTCCTGGCTACCGCCGCCGCTGCGCGCTCGCCGACCAGGCCGCCGGCGAGCGCACCGAGGAGCACCCACCAGCCGCCGCCCACCATGACCGCCGCGAAAGCCGAGACCAGCGCGGTCGCCACCGACAGCACCCACTGCGGGTAAGGGCCGGGCCCGCATTCGACCGCGGCCAGCTGCTCCGCTGCCGCGCTCGGTGGCAGACCGTCGGCAATACGCGCGGTGAGGCGCTCGACGTCATCCACACGGGTGTAGTGCGAGCCGCGATCCAGCACCGATCGATCCGCCGCCAGCGGCGCCACGTCCACCGATGGCTGGTACGACAGGCTGATCATGGAGAAGGTGACGTTCGGGACGCTGCCGTTCAAGCGGTATGCGCTGGTGACCGCGCGCATCGCGGCCTCGACTTCCCGGCAACTCGCCCCACCACCCAACAGTGCGGTCCCGATGCGCAGCGCCAAGTCGAGCACCCGCGGAGGGGAGGGGGCTGCGGCACGGGGTTGCCACATCCGTCCCCTCCGCACGCGCACCGCCATCCGCGGCGACGACCGCGCTGCTCTCGAATCTGTACCGCGCAGCTGCTCTCTGTTCCGTGTGTTCACGGTCCTACCGGCTTGTGCGACAACTCAAATCACGGTCCCGGCCTTGATGACATGGCGCAGGGTCTGCTCAGGCCGGGTGAGCACGCGGATATCGTCGAGCGGATCACCGTCGACGACGAGCAGGTCGGCGTGGGCTCCGACGTCGAGGGTGCCGATGTCGCCTTCCATCCGCAGCAGCCGGGCAGCGGTGGTGGTGGCGGCGCGGAGAATGTCGGCCGCGGGCTGAATTTCGGCGCGCAGGGCGAATTCCTGCAGCTGTGCGCTGTGCAGCGGGCCGAGCAGATCGGTGCCGAAGACCAGGTTGACCCCTGCGGTGTGGGCCCGTTCGAGCGCGGACATGGCCGCTGCGTGGACATCGGCGATCTTCTTGTACGACTGTTCGGGCATTCCGGCGGCCTTGCCGAACTGGGCCATCTGGTCGTAGGTCACCAGGGTGGGGACCAGGAAGGCGTCGTGTTCGAGCAGCAGGCCGATGGTTTCGTCGTCGATGAGGTTTCCGTGTTCCACGCTGCGCACGCCCGCCCGCAGCGCCCGGTTGACGCCGCGCGGGTGGTAGGCGTGCGCGGTGACATAGCGATTGTGTTGCTCGGCCTCGGTGACCGCCGCGCGGATCTCCTCATCGGTGTACTGGACCGCCGATATCTCGTCGTGCGGTGAGGCGACGCCGCCGCTGATCAGTATCTTCAGATGCGAAGCGCCCTTGCGGAATTCGTCACGCGCGGCGGCACGCACCTCGTCGGCACCGTCGGCGATGCGGGCGAAGGCGGGACGACTCTGGCAACAGGGCATCGCGTCGTCACCCAGTGGGCGGATGTCCCCGTGTCCACCCGTCTGTGACAGCGCCTTCCCGCCGTAGATCAAACGCGGACCCGCAGCGAGCCCTTCCTCGATGGCCCGGGCCATCCCGTAGTCGGCGCCGCCGACGTCGCGGACGGTGGTGAATCCGCGTCGGAGCATGCGCTCGGCTTCCTTCAAGGCCCGGACAGTGGCGTACCCGGGGGTCCAGCCGGCCGCTTCCTTCGGGTCGAAGGTGGTCAACAGCAGATGCACGTGTGCGTCGATCAGACCCGGCAGCACTGTCGCCCCGGCGACGTCGAGCACCGGCACGTCCTCGGACACTGTCGGCGGGCGACCGGTGCCATGGCCCGCGATGCGCCCGTCGGCGACCTCCAGCCATGAAACATCGCTCAGCTCACCGTTTTCGGGATGTAGCAGATGAGCGTTCGTGATCAACAGGCGATCGGGATTGGGGGCACTCATGCTCGGTTTCCTTCCGGTAATAGCCAAGTTGAATGCAACAATAGATGCACAGCATGGATGTGTGCAATGATTGTTCCATGCAGTTCACATCACTGTCGCTACGCACCTCGCCCGGCCGTCGTGACGAGCTGGTCGAGCGCTATCGCTCGCTGGGCATCCTCGAAGCCTCGGGCGCCCTCGCGGCGCAGGTTCTGATTCCCGCGGACGAGCCGGACGCCGTCGTCGTCACCGCCCTGTGGGCCGACGCCGTCGCCTGTGCGGCCTGGCAGAATTCACCCCAGCGCCAGGAGTTCGCCCTGGCCTTGATGCCCTTCTTCGACTCTGCCGATGCCATCAGCAGCCGCGGCTTCCACGTCGCTCATCACACGGCGCAGTGACGAGGGCACCTACCCCACGAGGAGACGACACGTGAGCATCGAGGCATGGCTGGCGGCACGCACCACACGTGACACGCTCGGTCCCCAAGCCGAACGCGTTGCGCAGGTGCTCGTCCGGGCGCCACACTTCGCCAGCTACTCCTCCGCACGCGAGATCGCCGAACGCGCCGGCGTCAATGTCTCCACCGTGGTCCGCACCGCGCAGCAACTCGGCTTCGAAGGCTGGCCCCAGCTCCGCGAGGAACTCCGCGCCCTCTACCTCGCCTCCGTCTCCTCCGGTGACATCTCCCTCGGCCCCGCGGCCGCCGACCCCGCAGCCCAGATGCTGCGGCAGGACGCGAACAACGTTGTCGCACTTGCCACCTCCGACAACCTCGCCGCCATCCGCGCCACCGCCCGGGCCATCAAGGCGGCCCGCCGCACGCTCATCATCAGCTCCGGCAGCGGAGCCGGTCCCGCCCACATCCTCGGCTACCTCGGTGCCATCGCCGGGCACGACATCCGGCTTTCCCTCGGCTCCTCCACCACGCAGGCCGTCGACGTCGCTCGCCTCGAAAAGGGCGACTGCCTCATCACCATCAACATCTGGCGTCTGACCCGAACCTTGCGTGGCCTGACCCGGCTCGCCCGCGACCGTGGCGCCACCGTCAGCGTTCTTACCGACCTTCGCACCTCCCCCCTCGCCGGGGACGCCGACCACCTCATCCTCACCCCCATCGAGGCCACCCATGCCGGACCATCCCTCACCGGCGTAGTCGCCGCAATCCAGGCCATTCTCGGCGAACTCGCCGACGACGACGCGATCCGCGCCTCGGGCCAGATCCAGCAAATGTGGCAAGACCTCGATCTCATGGACGACCAACCCTGAACCCGCTCACGGCATCTGGATCCGCTGACGGACCGGCGGAGAGCACGCATCGAGTCCTTGTCTCGCTGCCGGAGATGACTATTTTCCGCTGTTGATCATCTGAGTAGGATTCGATTCATAGCGATCACGCATGAAATATCTCGTGGACGGCGTCCTCGGACATGCACAGACCGGGCTTGCTCAGATTTGCTCGCCGAAGCGGGATTCACAGCGACACCGTCGACCGCGCCGCAACCCCGGATAGTCACGACGTAGTCGTTACTCGAACGAGACGTGCGAGGTGACGAAATCGATCAGGCACAACAGTCGGTTCACCGAGTCCGGGAAAGGCAATGATGATGACCAACGAGACTTACCGAAGTGCCACACGTCAGCTGTTCACCGCGTTCGTGCTGGCGGGGGTGGCGATGGCAGTTCCCGCGACGGCGGCGGTTCCGGCCCTGGCCGCGCCGAGTGCAGTGCCCGGCGTGGTGCAGGTCGATCGGACCTGGGGGTGGGTTGGCAATGCCGCCGAGCCGGTTCCGCCTCCGCCTGTCCCGCCCCATGGCTGCGACACCGGAAACTGCGGTGAAAACGGCGGGGGCGACAACACCTGCACCGACCCCAGCCAGACCGGGAACGGCTGCAGCGACCACGGCGACACCGGCGGGACCGGAGGTGGACCAGCGGCCGCCGACGCCCGCGGAATCCACTCCACCATGATCACGTCCCAAGAGATCGAGAGGTAGCGTCGGCGTCAGCAGCCGCTCAACGGGAAAACGGGATTCGGGTCAGGTCGGTCGTGGTTTCGAGGAGCGCGTGCGAGTCCTCGGTCAGCCACTCCGGGAGCAGGACGGTGAAGGCCACGACGTCCGCAAGCGCCATATGGACGTCGACTGCCGCCTGGTCGGCGTAGCGCTCCCGGATGAGATAACGGCCAGGTTGGGCCGGATCGCGCCAGAATCCGTAGTCGAGCACACCGAGACGGCCCGCCGAGCCGGAACCGGGGAACTCGGCCGCCTGCGCATCGGATACAGCCCCAGCGCCGGTTCGGAAACCGCTCCGGCCTTGGTGGACCACAGACCATCCGCTCGCCGCCGAGGCAGAGATCGAGATCGACGCGGCCGCAACATATCCCGTCCGAATCCACGATCGCGCCGCCAACCCGGCCGTTTACGACCAACTGAAGGCGCTGCTACGCACCGGCAGCCGAGAACCTCGATTCCACACGCCGGCACTCTCCTTCGACATCGCCCAGCGAGACCTGCGTGACCGAGCCACGTTGTCTCTCGCCGGTGAGGCAGCCCTCTCAACCCAGGTAGCCGGCCTCACCTGGCGACCCCTGCGCGGCGCACCCGCCCTGACGGTCTATCTGGTACTTCCACGTGAGCAGTCACCCCTACACCGCCGCATCCGGTCCGCCGTCAGGGAACTCGCCCACGAACTCGGATGGCTCCGATAGGGCTGCTCGAACGCTGCCCCCAGTTTTGGGGGCCGCCAGTGTTGCTAACGGTATCCGGGGATCATCCGACGAATGGACTGTGAGTCCGAAAAAGCGCAAGGTTCAACAGTTCTCGGCGCGGATCGGTGTCCTTGCGGCAGTTGCGATCGCGACGCTGGTCGGGGCCGGGAGACCCGCCGCTGTTACGTCATCAATGCAACGGACGGCGTGATCGTCGGCAAGGGCACTGCGGCTCTCACCCTCGGCCGGCGGCAGACCGTCCGGCCGAACCGATTTCGACCCTGACAGGAGATCGATACACCATGACGCGAATTCCGAACTCGCCCAAGACGAAGCGCATCGTCGCGGGTGCTGCCGCACTCGGCGTCGTCGCAAGCGTGACCGCGCTGACCGCGCCGTCGGCCTCGGCGACCGTCACCAGCATCGCGATCGCGCCCGCCTTCACCCTCGGCACCCACACGTACGGAACGACCTGTTCGTACACCGTCACCGTCGCGGTGGACGACAACAGTCAGACCGTCTACTTCTTCGAGGAGGGTCAGGGCCCCAGCGGATTCGCCGAGGCGAAGCCTTCCAACGGCGTAGCGAAGGCGACCTGGACCCCGTCCTCGACGAAAATCACCTACATCTACGCCATCCAGCCGAACGCGACAGCTCAAATCAGACAGCCCGTCGACGTCGGCACCGGCATCAACCTCGGATCCGCCTGCGTAGCAATCTAATCCGCCACCACCCGACCTCTTCTCGCCCCACCCCACGCTCAGAGGAGTTTCAAATGCTTGCACGCCGCGGAATCTCCGCCGCCCTCCTGATCGGCGCCGCAACCCTGTCCGCCGCCGGCACCGCCACAGCCAACCCCCTCCCGCTCGAATCGCCCTCTCCGGCAACAACCGAACCCGTCGCCGGCGGCCTGTGCAACGCCGACCCCCTTCTCGCCCTGTGGTGCTTGATCGCCAGCCCTTCGGCCTAACCGTCGTCTGCCCGCAGCGGTGGCGGGTCGCCGAGGCGACCTCGCCTGCACGCCGACGGCTAGCTCAGTGTCTTCAGTGCTGCCGCGTCGTACGGCTTCAGCTCGTCGATCCGCCCCGCCAGGACCTTGGACGCCCACTCCGGGTCCTGGAGCAAGGCTCGGCCGACGGCGACCAGATCGAATTCGTCACGCTCCAGCCGATCGAGGAGGTTGTCGAGGCTGCCGAGTTCGGCGCCCTCACCGGTGAACGCACGCAGGAAGTCGCCGTCGAGGCCGACCGAACCTACGGTGATGGTGGGCTTGCCGGTGAGCTTCTTGGTCCAGCCGGCCAGGTTCAGGTCCGAGCCCTCGAATTCCGGAAGCCAGTAGCGGCGGGTGGAGGCATGGAAGGCATCTACGCCGGCCGCGGCGAGCGGGGCCAGGATCGCTTCCAGCTGCTGCGGGGTCTCGACGAGCCGCGCGTCGTAGGCCTCCTGCTTCCACTGCGAGTAGCGGAAGATCACCGGGAACCCGGGCGAGACGACCGCCCGGATCGCCGCCACGATCTCAGCCGCGAACTTCGTCCGGCCCACGGAATCGCCACCGTAGGCATCGGTTCGGCGGTTCGTCCGTTCCCATAGGAACTGGTCGAGGAGATAGCCGTGGGCGCCGTGCACTTCGACGCCGTCGAAGCCGATGCGCTCGGCGGCCGCAGCGGCATCCGCGAAGGCACCGATGACGTCGTCCAGGTCACGCTGGGTCATCGCCTTGCCGGTGCCCTCGGTGCCGTCGACGCGAATACCGGAGGGGCCGACGGCGGGGGCATCGGCGTAGGGCTCCTCGCCGTGCTTGCGGACCATGCCGATGTGCCACAGCTGTGGCACGATCGTGCCGCCTGCGGCGTGCACGTCCGCAGCCACCTTCGCCCACCCCGCCAACTGCTCTTCGCCGTGGAATCGCGGCACCCGATCGCTCTGCCCGGCCGAATCGTGGCCGACGTAGGTCCCCTCGGTGACGATCAGCCCTACGCCGGCGGCAGCGCGGCGGGCGTAGTAGGCGCGCACGTCCTCTCCGGGAACGCCGCCGGGGGAGAACATGCGCGTCATCGGCGCCATCACGATGCGGTTCGGAACGGTCAGTCCGTTCAGCATGACGGGCCTTGACAGAACCTGAGCCGTGCGGGCGGCGTCGGACGCGATGACGGTCACTGGACACTCCTCGTGGTTACTTGCCAACCTAGATGGTTGAGAACTTCAAGCAATATGGCACACGCTAGTGGTGAATATTTGAGGTAGTCAAGTTTCTGTGGATAGGCTGGTTCGTATGGCAGAAGCTCCCCGCGTCGACACCGCTCAGCTCATGGAGCTGCTCTCGGTGTCGCTCGGCGCCTACTACGGAGACTTCACACTCGCGGCGGCGAGCGAGAACCTCACAGCGATTCAGGGCAAGGCACTGACCGTGCTGCGCCGAGGCCCGATTGCGATGCGCGCCTTGGCCGACATCATGACCTGCGACGCCTCGAACGTAACAGGGATCATCGACCGGCTGGAGAAGCGCGGCCTCGTGCGCCGCGAGGCCAGCGCATCGGACCGGCGCGTCACGAACCTCGTCATCACGGTCGCGGGCGAGCAGGTCACCGACGCGATCCGAGCGAAGATGCACACCACTCGAGATGGCCTGAACAGACTCAGCGCCGAGGACCAGGACCGCCTGTACGCCCTACTGGAACGGGTCTTCGTCTCCCGGCTCGCCTCTCGACCGGAGTGATCATTCGCTCGAGTTCGCGCCGCAGGATCGAGGTGGACTTAGGTGGGAGACAATCGTTTTCTCGTTGAGTCTGCGCGAATTGCATTACTGGATACCGCATTTGCATCGGTACGCAACTGGACCACATCGTCCGTCCCTCACCCGAGATGGCAGTCGACGATCGGGGCGTTACGTTCAGCCCCTTCGGCCGAATTCCGTGGGCTGCGATATCGCGCATCCATCTGATTACCGCCCATCGCAGCAGGTATCTGGCCATCGAACTGGTCGAGCCCAGCCCGACGATCACCGAAAGGCGTTGGCCCAGATGGATCTACGGCCCGATAGGCAAGATCGCGGTCGGCCACCCACTGACCATCTCGGAGCGCTGACTGCGCACGATATCGCTGGACGACGTTGCCGCGGAACTGCACAGCCGAAACCCAGGCCTGGCCATCGCAAAATCCGAGCACCGAGGCTTCCGGCGAGCCCATCCCTAGCCGCCTCGTCCCGGTCATCAGACCCATTGGGTCCGATCGCGATGGTCGCCACCGCCAATCGTCTTCACGGGCAATGTCCTAGCCGCATAGGGCGCTGTTCAGAGCGGCCCTCCGGCACGCCCGAAGATCAGCGGGCCGAGGCTATCCCAGCCTTGGCGACGCACCATCATGCCCGCGCCACGAACTGAATGGCTCAACGTTTGGCAGGCCCGTTGGACATCATCGTCGCCGTCCTCCCCTGGACGCTGTACGTCCGTCGAGCAGTGTCGCGGTGGTGAAACCAACGGGGGGTGAACGACTTCCATCACGATCGTCATCCCGTAGCCCGTCGAGGGCAACGAGTTCTGTCTGGACTGAGTGGCCGAGAACGTGGCACCTTCGCACGGATCCAGCGGCGATCGGTGTGAACATCCGCTCGTGTTGCATAGTGCGCGAAGTAAGTGTCGCTCGCTGGGCTCGAAGAAGGCGGAAGGTGTGGGCCCGCAGTACAGTGCCGTGGTGGCTGTCACTGTGGAAACACTGACCGAGGTCGACGACGAGATCGTGGAAGCTTTCGACCGACTGCTGCCTCAACTGTCGGCAACGGCGAAACGATTGAGTCGAGAAGCGCTGTCGCAGTTGGCCTCTGTGGAGTCGACCACCGTCCTGGTCGCACGCAGCGATGGAAAGATTGTCGGGACGTTGAGCTTGGTGATGTTCCCGATCCCGTCGGGCATTCGAGCGCGGGTGGAAGATGTGGTGGTCGATGACTCGGCCCGCGGTCAAGGCATCGGTGCGGCCTTGATCGAGGAGGCCAAGACGCGGGCTGGTGCCGCCGGTGCGCGGACGCTGGATCTGACTTCGCGAGCTTCGCGTTCAGCCGCCAACCGCCTCTATGAGCGGCTCGGATTCCAACCGCGCGAATCACGGGTCTATCGCTTCGCTCCGACCGATTGATCCCGCGCGGGCAGTCGGACAAACGCACTACTTTGCCGCATACCGAGCTGACCGAACCGGCCAGCGCGGGCGGCGGCCGTCGGAACAGACTGCGGCGCAGGAACGTCCGCTACTGCCGAGTTGCGGGCGTTCCAATGGCGCTCACGTCTGGTTAAACGACGTGGCAGGCGGGACGCGGGAGCAGGCTGGAGCCAGTCTTCAAGATGTTGTCGACCGCGGAACTGCCGGTGCCAACGACATGAATGGACGAGGGGACAGTGTAATCGGCCGCCACCTGGCTGGCGGGTCCGCCTGTCGCGCTGTTCTGGGTCGCGACCACATGGAACGGGTTGCCGATGCAATCGAGGTAAAGCAAGACGTAATACGTCCCGCCTGACGACGGTGTGGGAGTGAACGGGCTTCCTGCCAGCACTGCACCGTTGATCGTGAACGACACCGGCGTCGAATCCGTCAGGTTGGCGGAGACTGCGACGTAAGCGCAGCCGCCGGAGAGCGCGCCGCCGACACAGTCCGCCGTCAAGTTGGTGATTGTCGCCGACGCCGGTGCCGCGGCGACTGGGGGCTTGGCCCCCGCGCCCCCGTCCGCGACCGCGAATCCCTTGCCGGTCAGTGATTTCAGAGTCATCGGTGCAGAACCTCTCTTGTTCGATCCCCCCCCCGGAGATTGCTGCCCGGGCGCTCGCAGCCTAGCCACCGAACCAGCATTGCGAACCGAATTCATTTCACATCTTTTGGGGTATTGACACCTCCAGCACCCACCGCAGTGCACCGTCATTTTGGGTTCCCCGTCGACCACCGATCAGTTGCCCGCACCAAGGCGAACCCTGGCACCGACCAAAACGAGTCGGGACCATCCGCTCATGCCGCATACCGCGCTGACCGAACCGGCCAGCGCGGGGCATCGGAAGATCATGTGGCCGTGCCGATCCGAGGTCGGCGGAATGTCCGCAACTGCCGAATGCAGTGTGCCGCATAGGTGGTTTCCCGCTCAGGCGGGATCGGCCTCGGTGCATTCGCGATCACTTTGCCGTCTGCTGAGAGTCCGCGATCCCGGTGAGGATGCGGCGCAAGCCGTACGAGAACTGTTCGGCCGGGCTCAGGTCGGCGGATTCGGTCATGCGCGAAACCCGGGGATATGCGCCGCTTTCGATGATCTTGCGCATGTAGGGGGCGACGGCGGCGCGCCACTGGTCCTCGGTCTGACCGGTGCGCCGCTGGGTCTCTTTCTCGGCGAGTTCGCGTATGACCGCGCCGCGCACGTAGTCCCTGATGAGCCCGACGGCCGAGGCCGCGTCGGCGATGTCGGAGGTCAGCGGGGCGGCGGCGGTGAGGGCGTGTTCCAGGCCGCGCAGCCAGTTGGGGCCGAGCGATGGCCGGGTGGCCAGCAGCGGGGCGAGCCAGGGGTGCCGTAGCCACAGCTCGCGCTCGTGGTGGGCGTACGCCTCGAGGTCGGCGCGCCAGTCTCCCGTCAGCGGCACGTGGTCGTCCTGTACCGCATCGGCCATGAGGTCGAGCAGGTCGTCGCGGCTGTCCACGTAGCGGTAGAGCGAGGTCGTGCCGGTCGACAGCTCGGTGGCGACGCGGCGCATCGACAGTGCGTCGAGCCCCTCGGCGTCGGCGATGGCGACCGACGCGTCCACGACGCGCTCCACGCTCAGGGCCTGCCTTTTCGACCGGTACGGCTCACGTTCCCAGATAAGCGACATGGACAGGAGTCTACAGACATGGATACAGTGTGCCCATGAACGGGAACACTGTGCCCACTGATGTTTTGATCGCCGGCGGCGGATCCGTCGGGCTGATGCTGGCGGTGCTGTTGCACCACCACGGCGTCAAGCCCCTCGTCGTCGAGGAGAAGCCGGAGCTGTCGCCCCACCCCAGGGCCACCGGCATCGGGTCGCGGTCGGTGGAGATCCTGCGCGAGGTCGGCCTGGATCACGCGGTCAACGAGGCTGCGGTCGACTTGCGGGCGGGGAAGATCAGAGGGCGCACGCTCGCCGAGGCCGACTTCACCGAAAGCGCTGAGTGGAAGGCGAAAACCGCGGCCGAGCTCACCTACACACCGGCCCGGATCCGCGGCACCTGCGCACAGAACCGGCTCGACCGCGTACTGATCACCAGGGCAGGCGACGTGGAGTTCGGCGTGGCGCTCGACTCGTTCGAGCAGGATTCCGGCGGCGTCACGGCGACCCTGTCCGACGGGCGTGTCGTGCGGGCGCGCTATCTGGTGGCCGCCGACGGTGTGCGCAGCCGGGTTCGGGAGGTCCTCGGCATCGGCCTGACCGGTCCAGGTGTGATCGGTCAGGAGACGACGAGTGTCCTGTTCGGTGCGGATCTGCGTCCGCGTAAGCCGTTCGCAATGTGCAATATCGAGCATCCGGACGCGACCGGCCTGCTGGTGACCGTCGACGGCGAACGTGAGTGGGTGTTCCTCACCCGCCTCGACACGGAGCCGACTGCCGACCTCATCCGCACCGCGCTCGGCGACCCGTCGATCGAGGTGGAGATCCGCAGTGTGCTGAGGTTCCGGGGGCGCGGCCAGGTGGCCGATCGGCTCTCCGTCGGGCGGGTCTTCCTGGTGGGCGACGCGGCGCACGCGATCCCGCCATTGGGCGCGTTCGGGTTGAACGCCGGCATCGCAGACGCGCACAATCTGGCGTGGAAGCTCGCGCACGTACTGCGCGGTGAGGCCGGACCCGAGCTGCTGGAGACTTATCACGCGGAACGCCATCCGGTGGCCCTCATGACGATGGAGCAGGCGCGCCTGCGGTTCAACGATCCGTCCCTGCACTGGGGAAAGGACATGGCGGAGGCGCGCAAGGCGGCGGGGGCGATCAACGCGCCAGTGGTGCACATGGGCTACCGGTACGGCGGCGCGGAGCTCCCCTCCACCGAGGACGTCGCCCTCGACCTCGACGGGTCGCCGGGATCCCGCCTGCCGCACATGTGGGTGGCCGACGGGGTGTCCACACTGGATCTCGTCGGATCGCAGTGGTGCGTGCTCACGGCCGATCCCGGCGTGGCGGCCGACGTTCCGGTGCACGTCGTGGATGGCTGGCCGTACGGGACGGTGTTGGTTCGCCCTGACAGTTTCGTGAGCCGGTCGTACCGCTAGCGCGCCCGTGTGCTGTCCCAGCCCGCACGGTTCGATCCAGCCGCGGCAGTGTCTCGAAGGTCAACGTCGCCAGCAAACGCACTACTTTGCCGCATGCCGCGCTGACCGAACCGGCCAGCGCCAGGCGCCGGCTGTCGGCCCAGGTGCGCTGGAGATGGGGTATTCCCGAACGAGGGCCTGAGTTCCTACGCGAGCAAGTGCGGGCAGGCGGCTATGGTCCGGCTCGCCCGGTTGTCCGAGCAGGGCAGCTTGTCCAGCGATCATGTCCGGCTGACCGCTGAGACGCTGGGCGTCACCGAACGCACGGTGTGGCGGTGGCTGTCCGCGCGCAGGTTGAGAACTCCTCCGGCGCATGGGGAAATCGTCAGTCTTAGTCCGCGGCGATTCCCCCACGGCCTTATTTCCGGATCCACCAAGGTCTTGGCCGTGGTGGAAGCTCGTACGATTCCGGTGACCCCCGCCGAATGAATTCCGCACGGTGAAATTTCACGTAATCAAAGGCTTCTTGGGCCGGCTTCATTGTCACGTAAGTGACGAAAATGATAATTAGGACGATAATGGAGTCCAGTAGGAGAAAAATCCCTGACGCCGACGCCGCCCGGTGAAGAAGGGTGAAAACGCTGCCCGACAATGCGCCATAAAGAACGTAGCTGGCCGCTAATAGGCGCCACTCGTGAGGAACCTTATAGATCGCCGCCATCTGTGTCGCAAGACGCTCAACCTGATCGAGAAGCACCGCACGCTGTCCGGGAAATCGGTCCCTATCAAGGTCCTTCACCAGGTCCAGTAGCTTCTTGATCCGCCAGCCTCGATAAGTTCCGGGGCCGACTAACGCAGCGAGAAGGCCGACAGCGCCAGCTATACACGCACCGGCAACCGGTGGAACAAGCAGTTTCAGCCAGTCCATGCAGAAAAGGTAATTAATGCTGCAAAGCGGGGCGTAAGGCGCGCCGACGGTGTGACCACTCCACAAGAACGCTAGGTGGCTGGTGACGAATGGCGGAACACCAGCCACCTGGGCGGAATAGTCTTCGACGCATCACAAGATCCGGTAGGTCGATGAATCTGAGCAGGTTGTGATGGTCGCGAACCAGCGCACCCCAGCCGATGGCGGCGACTGTGGCTCGGATCCGGACCCCCTCGCCGCGAACCCTGCGGGCATCGGCATGCGCATCCGATGATCAGCCGGGCGCCGACGCGTAAGTCGAGATGGTGTTCATTGAAATTCCCTGTGCGAGAGATAGGTTGGTGGATCTCTGTCAGTTCGGTGCCATGTTTTCGATCCTTTGGTCGCGAGGCTGCTCTTCATGCTGCCATTCCACGATTGGGCTGTGATTGTTGGGAGGTAGCTCGAGTCCCGGCGATCTGGCCGTCCAGCGACCCGCGTGATACGACGAGAAGGCAGACACGCCTTGGCGATTCGAGCGAGAAGACGTCTAGCTCACGCAGCCGTCTCACTACCCGCCCGTGACGGGCATACCGGCGAGGTGCTGAGTCTTTCGTGTCGACCATCCTTCCGCCCGCCGGAAGCTCGCAGGGCTTGCACGACGAGGGTCACATCGTGACCACTCAGTGCAACGGCTGAGTGTTCCCGGTTCAACGGATCGAGTGAATGCGCTTCCGGCGCAACGGCTTCCGTTGCGCCGGAAGCGAGCCACCGATCGGCGGTGCTGTGCTTCCCAGCGAGCACGATTATCGCAGTCCGCCGGCGGCTTCGACTGTGGTGCCGGTGAGGTAGGAGCGCCCGCCGAGGCGGTCATCAAATCGATGACCGCGCTCGGGCGCCTAGCCGAACCCCATGAAATCGCCGCGGTCGCTGCGTTCTTACTCTCCCCCGACGTGGTAGCCCTTGTCGGTCAGCTCGGCGACGAGCGTGTCTGCGGACGACTGGTTCGAGACGTAATTGACCGCGACCGCGGCACCATCGGCGGCCAGCCGACGCGCGATCGCGGCCCCGATGCCGCGCCCGCCACCAGTAACCAGTGCCCGCTTGCCGGCCAGACGTGGAGAATCGCTCATGGTTCACTCCTCAACGAAATCGTTCGGACGAATGATTCGGCTCTAGAGCAGGACGGTTCGGTGTCTATACCTACGCTCGCTCGGAACGGGTCATCGCCGTAAGTGTCCTGACGTCGAAACCGCCGATCCCAAGGATCTGGTGGACTTCCCATGGGATTACTTCGAAACCGCGATATCCGCGGGCGACGAACGGTTCTTGGCGGCACAGGTCATCGAGTTCGGCCCTGGACATATGCCCGAAGACGATGATTCCGAGTTCGCCGTCGAGGCTCGGGCCGGAAAACAACACCTTGCCGGCCAGTTGTTGCTCGCGCATCCAGGCCAGGTGATCGTCGAGGCTGCTGTCGGTCGCCGTGTCTCGATCGCCGAGCCATCGGTGCAACGTCAGGTACCACATTTCAGCCTCCTCGGTACTCAGATGCGACCCCTGTCAACGGTGCGCCAATTCACGCGCCGCAGACAACCCCCCGCTTCCCGTACCGGGTCACCACCGGAGAGCCCTCAGACTCCAGCGAGCTGGACAAGCTGAGCCGGGAGGCCTTCGCTGTGCTGGAGCGGCGGGTCTGCGGACCACCGCACCGCGCTCGGGCCCGACCGCCGCCGGGAGCGGTAGCTGCACCGTCGACTCGGGCAAAGAGTCTCGCGGTGGTGCGTCCTCTTCTAGAATCAAGATCACCTGGTGACCGTCGGTTCGGTGGCCGGTGACTGGGCGATGTTGCATGCCGTCACGGGTGCGTGATGGGAGATTCCTTCTTCGTTTTCCGACGTGAGAGGAGTTCGATCATGGCTGGCAACAACAAACCGTCAGAGAAGTGGAGCCTCCGCAGCGGAGGCACCGCCTGGGTGTACCCGGCCAATGGTGCGGCGCAGGTCGTCGATCCGGTGATCGTGGTCGCCGAGCCCGGTCAGGGACCCACCGACCTCGACGCGTTCTCGAGCCGGGTGGACGGCCCGGACTACCCGCTGCGGACGAAACTGGGCCAACGCGGCAAGGACGTGATCCTGGTGGGCTACGGCGACCAATCCGACTGGGACACCGCCGAGCAGGTGATCGTAGAGGCTGCGATGCGCACGCAGGCGATGCGCTCTGGCGGCAGGCCCATGGCCGTCGTCGGTGCCGGACGGGCCGCGCTGCTGACCCGCTACGCCCTGGCCCATCTCGAGAAGATGCGGATGAATCATGAGGTGGCTGCCTTCTTCAGCCTCGACAGCACGACACCGACCGCGGACGAGCAGCGCGCGCTCAACGCTGTCGGAGCCATGCCCATGCTGCCGCGATCGCAGAAGATCACCAGCGCGGGGACCCACGACCTCGAAGGCCTCGGCCCCCGCGACGATCCGGACAGTTCCCAGTTCGACGACGCCCTGTACGCATCCGGCCCGGCCTCGGAAACCTCGCTGGTCAACGAGGAAGAGGGCAACTGGCTGCTCGAACGGATCTGACCGGCTGGGCGGCCCGACTGCCCGCTCTACTGAAACCCACTGGGCCCCTGCTTCATAGCAGGGGCCCAGTGCTGGTCGAGGTGTGGCCCCTGCGGGGCAGCTGACTAGCCTTCAGCCACAACGGCCGTCCGCATGGTGGTGACCTGCGGCGGGCCCTGGTGTCGGTGAGTGTCGGTAGCGTCGGGGGCCGTGGAAACTGGGGAACGTATCCAAGAACTCGCGGACCGGATCGTGGCGCTGCGTGATGCCTATTACCAGGGTGCGCCGCTGGTCGCGGACGCCGAGTACGACGCGGTCGAGGACGAGCTGCGTGGCCTGATCGACGCGCATCCCGACCTCACGCCCGACCCGAATCCGCTGGAGCAGGTCGGCGCGCCCGCGGTGCTGCACGCCCCGATCCGGCACTCGCGTCCGATGCTGTCACTCGAGAAGGCGACCAAGCCCGAGCAGGTCGCAGCGTTCTTCGCGCGCTTTCCCGGGCAGCCGGTGGTGGTGATGCCGAAGCTCGACGGGTTGTCGCTGGCCCTGGTCTTCGAGGACGGGCGGCTGGTGCGTGCGGTGACCCGGGGTGACGGCACCACCGGTGACGATGTGACCGTGCTGGTCCGTGCGTTGGTCGATGGTGTTCCCGAGCGCATCGACGTCCCGGGGCGGGTGGAGGTGCGGGGCGAGGCCGTGATGCTGCGTTCGACCTTCGCCGCCTACAACACCGCGCATCCGGACAAGCCGCTGATCAATCCGCGCAACGCCGCTGCGGGCACGCTGCGGGCGAAGGACCCGGCCACGGTCGCCGAGCGGCGCCTGCAGTTCTTCGGCTTCGACTTGGACACCTCGCCCGACAGTGCCGCGGTCGACCTGGAGGAGGGGTTGCGGGCGCTGGGCATCGCGGGCGCGCAGATGCGGCACTGCGCCGACGCCGAACAGGCGCAGGCAGCGATCACCGCGATCGAGCAGAGCCGCAACGAGCTGGACTACGACCTCGACGGTGCGGTGCTGCGGCTGGCCGACCGCGGCGCCTACGCGGCGGCGGGGACTCGGTCGAACTCCCCGCGTGGTGCGCTGGCGTTCAAGTTCGCCGCCGAGGAGAAGACCACGGTGCTCGACGACGTGGTCTGGGACGTCGGCAAGACGGGCAAGATCGTCCCGGTCGCCTGGCTCGAGCCGGTGTTCGTGGGCGGCACCACGGTCACCAAGGCCACGCTGGCCAACCAGGAGGTGATCCGCGCCCGCGACATCAAGATCGGTGACACGGTGCTGGTGCGCCGCGCGGGCGACGTGATCCCGTTCGTGGCGGGCGTACTCGACGCCTCCCAGCGCACGGGCACCGAGCGCGAGATCGTGCCGCCCACCGTGTGTCCGTCCTGCGGGCAGCCGGTGACCGAGCAGGGCAACAGCCGAGAACTGTTCTGCACCAACGTTTCCTGTCCCGCGCAGACGGTGCGCAGACTCATCCACTGGGCGTCGCGCGCGGCGGCCGATATCGACGCCATCGGGCAGGTGTGGATCGAACGTCTCGCCGAGGCCGGCATCCTGGAGCGCCCGTCCGACTTCTACACGCTGACCAAGGAACGCCTGCTCGAATTCGACCGCGTCGGCGAGATCTCGGCGCAGCGCATGATCGACTCGATCGACGCCAGCCGCAAGGTCGGCCTGCGCCGCGCACTGATCGGCCTGGCCATCCCCATGGCCTCCGACGGCACCGCCGCGCGCCTGGCCCGAGCCGGGTTCGGCTCCCTGGAAGAGGTCGCCGACGCAGGCGAGGAACGCCTCGTGGCGGTCGAGGACATCGGCCCGAAAGTCGCGGCCTCCCTGGCCGCGCACCTCACCCGCCTGCGCCCGGAACTGCAGCGGCTCCGAGAAGCCGGTGTCAGCCTGGATGTTCGGGAGGAAGACCTTCCCCCGGTCGTCGCGGCCGGCGCGCCCCTGGAAGGCAAAACGGTCGTGATCACCGGCGCCATCAGCGACCCGCGCTCCGGTGAGAAAGTCGCGCGCCCGACATTCCAACGCCTGTGCGAGAAAGCCGGCGCGACAGCCGCGTCGTCGGTCTCGGCCAACACCGACATGCTCATCACCGGTGGGGGAGTCGGCGAGACCAAGCTGGCCAAGGCGGAGAAGCTCGGTGTCGCGGTCGTCGACCAAGCAGAAATCTGGAATCTGCTCATCGCCGCGAAGGTCATCTAGACCCTCCAATTGCGGGCGATGCGTGCTGCAGCATTACAGGCCGACCGGTTGTGCCAGACCGGCGACCTCCCGTGCCTACCAGGGTTCCCGAAATGCACGGCCGGAACGGATACGTGAAACTCGTTGGTACCGGCCGTACTTCGGTGCTGCCGGGAACACCCGGGCACTGTGCGGCGCACTGCGCGCGGCACCGTGCAGGAAATACACACCCCTCGGGTCACCGGTGGCGGACTTCAGACGCCCCGTCACCCCGGTGACTCTCCGTAGGACCTCCGGTGCCCAGCGGTAGCGCTGGGCAGCGCATGCAGTGCCAGGGCACTTACGGCCCGGACGCCGTCTCCGCAGCGTCCGGGCCGTCCCCGCCCATCAGAAGGCCGGGCGGCACCTGGAACCGCCACACGCTCGGCGATCACGATCGTGACGACCAGACGCCCATCCACTCGAGACGGTGGATGCTGGGTTGTCGGCAGCGGACGGAAGGGCCGCTTGCCCCGCTGGCCGAACGGCGGGCCTGTGTCCGCGCGAGATCGACTCGCTGAGGGTGTCTGACCGGTGGTTGGTGCACGGGGCCGATCGTGCCTGCTGTTTGCCCGCGTCGGTCTGCTCTGTTACCGGGGTTGGGGTTTTGTCGATGCAGTATCTGGGCGTGGGTGGCCGGGTGCTGGTTCTGCGTTGGGTCTTGGTGGGTGAGGTTCGAACCTGACCTACACGGTCGTGACCGGCGGATTTCCGCTGATATCAGCCTGAACTGGCGGCTGGTAGCAGCGTGGTGGCCCGCCTGTAGCAGACGCATCTCGTACCTGCGATCCGTGCGCCACGGTGATTTGTCGGTGGGTCGCCGTAGAGTTGCGTTCATGAGCATTTCGATGTGTCGGCGCGCAGGCCCGGACGAATTCGGTTGCGCGGCCGGTGGTTCGGATAGCACTGTGTTTGTCGTAAGTGATTCGGACGAAGGGCCATGGGGAGTGGCCCTCCGGGGGAAGGAATGAATGCCATGAACCGCAATATGATTCGCGGGGAGCATCGCGGCCCGAGGTTCGCCAAGAGCAGTTTCAGTTACGGTGGCGGCGATTGCGTCGAGGTCGCGTACCACGAAGGCCGAATCGCATTGCGTGATTCCAAGGATCGGCACAGCCCGACACTGTGGTTCACGAAATCTGAGTGGCGAGCGTTCATGTCAGGTGTGCGGGCCGGCGAATTCGATTTCGGCCTCTGACGGGAAAGGTGGTTTGAAGCGCTTCGCGGTGTCGCACAGCCCACCCCAACGACCGAGGCACCCAGCGAGCGCAACCGCAAAAGCGTCAGGGGCGTCGGGCGAATCGA
>NZ_JBHZCS010000036.1:0-7253 GCF_042755705.1 Nocardia sp. NPDC059154 | reverse complement strand
GTGGGTGTTGTTTGGGTGGGGGGGGGGGGGTGGTGTGGCTGGTCGCTCCCCCCCCCCCCCCCCACCACCCCCACGTGCGGCCGACCCCTCGACGGCCGCTGGAAACAGGTCAATTGGTTACGATGCCGTGGATTTCGTCCCGGAGTTCGGCGAGGAATACGCGGGCATCGGTGTCGAACACGGCCATTCGAGTCAAAGCCACCCAGCGGCGGCGATGGGCGTCGACAAGTTCGGGGCCGCGAGTGACCATGCTTCCCGGGATCGGTTCCGCAGAGGCGAGTGCGTGGTCCTCGTTCTCATAGATGACGAAACCGTGCGGGATCGTGGTGCTCGCCTCGATATCCTGCGGAATCACCCCGATGCTGACCGTATCGAGGGTCTCGATCGAGATGATCCGGTCCAGTTGCGCGAGGAGCACGCGATGCGGGCCGGGCCGAAAGCGCAGGGCCGCTTCGGTAATCAGGAATTCGAAGCGCTTCGCGGGGTCGTACAGCACACGCTGGCGATCCAGGCGCGCGGCGAGCGCAGCCGCCAGAGCGTCGGGCGCATAGGGCGGATCGAAGGTGGCGAACACCCGGCGGGCGTAGTCGGCGGTCTGGAGCAGACCCGGCACCAGTGCGGGCTGGAAGTTCCGCACCACGTGCGCGTCCTCCTCGAATGCCCGTACGTCGTCCTGCAAATGCGGGCGGTCTGCGAGTGAGGCCGCCCAGTCCTGCACCTCGGGCGAGTGCGCCGCTACGGTGAGAGTGCGCAAAGAATCCTGAGAATCCGCTTCTGCCCCAACCGCTTTGGCCCAATCGAGCACCTGCGGTAGCGGGGGAACCACGTGGCCGGCTTCGATCCTGGACAACGTCGACTGGCTGATTCCGACTCGTTTGGCCAACTCCCGCCCGGAGATTCCGGCCATGTCCCGCAACCGGCGCAGCTCCGCGCCCAACTGCTGGCGCGGGTGCGACTGGCGCGCAACGGAATTCGCGGCGGTTGCCGCCGCCACCGTAGCGCTCTCTGCCGGTTGATTCACTGGAACCATGATGATTCAGATCGAATCATCTTGATTCATCCGAGTCAAGACTCGGCCGGTCGCAACGGGAATCAGGGCGTGTGGGATCGGACACATGAGCAAGGGAGGGCTGCGCCGAGGAGCTGAACCATTGGGAGAGCAGGCTTGCCGAAGATCCCGACTACAGCGCCGGTTACGGTCGGCGCATCGTTGAGTGGCTGCGCGAATCGAAGCCAGCCGGCAAAGCATCATCGGCTTCTGGGGTGGCTCGCAGCCACGCAATCCCACTGGCAAACCGGCTGCGCCTGCCTAGGCAGCCGAAAGCGAGCATCCGCTACCGCCTGGTGACCGTGCTGACCGAACCGGCCAGCACGGGGGACGGAAGATCAACTGGCCGTGACCATCCGGAGCCGACCGAAGGCACCGTAATGCCGGATGGCGGGCAGTTCGGGTCAATCAGCGGTCAGGGCGGTGAAAGCCGTGGGCCAGTCCACAGGGGTATGCCCGTCATACAGTTCGAAAGTCTTGCCTTGGGATTCGGGGTAGAGCAGGGCCGCGACCGCCGCCTGGGCAACGATCTCGCGGCTGACGCGACCGTCGCCGCGATCGCCCTGTTCGAGATGCACACCGGTGGCAGGTGAATTCGTGAGCCAGCTGGGGCGGACGATCGCGTACGGTGCGCCGCTGTTCCGCAGTGCCTGTTCACCGGCTCCGCGCGCGCGGATGATGCCTGCCATGTCGGGATGTTCGGCGGCGCGGGTGATATAGATCTGAGAGACCAGAACGACGGGGATCTTCTGTGCGGCGGCCAGTTCGGCGAGCTGTCCGACTCCGGTGTGCATCACCGCGTCGGCGGCCGCGTCATCCACGGGCGGCTCGACCGAGACGATGATGCCGTCGACGCCTGCCAGCATCCGGGGATCGAGCGGGTTCGCCAGGTCGACCGCGATGCTCTGCTCGTCCCGAGGACGCCGGGTGCCGACGACCACCTCGTGACCGAGGTTGCGGAGCAGGTCGACGGCTTGCCGACCGGTGCGGCCCGTGCCTCCGATGACCAGGTACTTCATGAAACTCCTCTGTTGCGGAAAACTCGTCACCAGGGCAGGGGGTGGCCGTCGCGGAAGAAGCCCCCGGTGGGCCCGGAGTCGGGAAGGGTTGCGGCCCAGACGATTCCGGCCGCGCCCTCGGCGACGGGGCGGCCGCCGGGGCCGCCCATATCGGTGGCCACCCAGCCCGGGCAGATGGAGTTGACCAGGATGTGGTCGGAGCGCAGCTCGGCGGCCAGCATGCGGGTGAGAGCGTTGAGGGCCACCTTGGTTGTGTTGTAGGCGGGGGTGCCGCCGCCCATGCCGGTGAGGGAGGCGGCTTCGCTGGAGACGTTCACGATGCGGGGATGAGAGCTCTTGCGCAACAACGGCAAGAAGGCCTGCACCATGCGCCAGGGCCCGTAGAGGTTGGTTTCCGCGGCCTCGTGCACGACCGCCAGGTCCGCGGTCGCCGCCCGCTGCCAGGTGTCGTAGGTGATTGCGGCATTATTGATCAGGACATCCAGTCGACCGTGCACGCCTTCCACTTCCCGGGCCGCCGCCACGACACTGGCGTTGTCGGTGACATCCAGCAGCAACGGGAGCGCCCCCACCTCTGCGGCCGCGGTCTTCCCGGCTTCCTCCGACCGCGCACCCAGCAACACGGTGAACCCGCGTTCGGCCAGCTGCCTGCAGACTTCCCGGCCGATCCCGCGGTTGCCGCCGGTGACCAGCGCCATATCGCTCATGATTATCGATCTTGCCGCCGAATCGCCAAGCCGTCGAGTCGCTTTCGCTCAACGGGGCCAGCAAGGCCCGCGAAGCTTCGCGGATTCGGGTCCAGTGCCGCGAAAGATCGCGCACATACGCGTGGATCTGAGGCCGCACAGCAGTGCGGATCATTTTATGGTGGTGGGAATGTCGGTCATGCGCGCGTCGTAGCCGGTTTCCGGGTTGACGACGCGGCCGGCGGCCCACCAGTTCTCGCGGGCTGTTTCGAGGATCATCATCAGGATGTCTTCTTCCGGGACGTCGGCGAACACCCGTAGATTCGCGACGATCTCTTGGAACAGTTCGTTCTTCTGCTCGGCGGTGCGCTGGTTGAAGGACAGCTGGATGAGCATGGTGCGCTCACTGCGCGGCAGGCCGAACACCATCTGCTGCATGTGGAAGTTGTCGGGCGTGACCTCGAGAAAGACGTGAAACTGGTCGTCCTGGGGGATCTTCAAGGCGTCGACCATGGCTTTGTGGAGGGCGGCGGAGACGTTGCGGCGGTACTCGGGCGTGGTTCCCTGGCGTAGGTAGATGTTGATCAGCGGCATTGTCGTTTCCTTTCGGTGCGTTGTGTGATGTGTCAGGCGATGGGCGCGGGGACCTGGAAGCAGGCCAGCAGCGCGCTGGTGTTGAGGTACTGGCCGACGAGATTGACCAGGGCGACAAGCCCGTCGATGCCGAATGTGGTCACCGCGTCGGCATAGAGGTCGTCTGGAACCTGGTGATCGCGGACGAGAGCGGTGGCCAGGCGGTGGGCGATATCGGCCTCGGCACGCAGACCCCGAGGCGTGTCGCCGTGCCCCAGCGCTGCGATCGCGGTCTCGGGCACGCCCGCGCGCCCGGCGCCTGCGGTGTGGGCGTAGAGCGCGTACTCGGCTCCCCACTCAGCGGCCACGGTGAGAATGACCACCTCACGGACGTCGGCCGGGATATCGGCTCGGGCGATCGCCTCGGCCCACTCCAGCAGGGGCTGGGCTATGGCAGGGCTGCGCAGCATGGCGTTGAACGGGCCGATCAACCGCCCGTCGGGCAGCACGGCCAGGTAGCCTGCCCCTTCCGCGGTGCGCAGGCGCGTGTTTCGCAGCCTGGTGTGGACGGCGCGTTGCGCCCCATCGAGCGCATCGGGAAGAAGGAGGGGCAACCGCCCGCCCAGTTCGGCGGTTCCGGTGGTGGATTGCTCGTTCACGCTTTGCACGTTAGGTACCGCGCTGCCATTCGGAAAGCGAATGCTTCGCATACTGGATATGCTGATTACTCATGGACGTCACGGTGGTTGGGCTGCGGGTTCTGCGTGAGGTGGCCGAGCGAGGCACCTTCACGGCCGCGGCACAATCGCTCGGATACACGCAGTCGGCGGTCTCCCGGCAGGTTGCGGCCCTGGAGCAGGCCACCGGCGTTCGACTGTTCGACCGCTATCCCGGCGGCGTGCGGCCGACCTCGGCGGGCCTCGCCCTACTGCGACACGCAGTGACAGCGCTGGACGCGTTGGATGCGGCCGATCGGGAACTGCGCGGTACCGAGGACGACAGCGGTCCGGTGCGGCTCGGCTTCTTCCCGGCCGCGGGAGCGGTGCTTGTGGCTCGCGCCCTGGCAACCCTGCATCGGCAACGCCCCCACATCCGGGTCACCACCCGGGAGAGCACGACCCCATCGCTGGTGCGGGCACTGCGCGCCGGCACTCTCGACCTCGCCGTGCTGTCCTCGCGGCCACCGCACCGCTCGCCCGACACCGACGATCCTTCCCTATGGGTAGAACCGCTGCTGGAAGACCGTCTGGTCCTGGCGGTTCCGGCGAACGGCCGGTTCGCTGACCGCACCAGCGTCTCCGCAGAGCATCTCGTCGGCGAGACGTGGATTGCCAGCCCTGCCGGCATCGATGAGCCGCTGCTGGGTGTCTGGCCGGGCTTGCCTGGACGGCCCCGCGTCCAGCACGCCGCCCGTGACTGGTTGACCAAACTGCACATGGTCGCAGCAGGAGCGGGCATCACCACCGTTCCCGCGACGCTGCTGTCCGCGATCCCTCCCGGCGTCCGCCTCATCAGCATCGACGACCTCCCCGAGGAACGACGCCGCGTCAGCGTGGTTCGCCTGCCCGGCCCCACCACGGAGCCGACCCGAGCCCTCGTCCACGTCCTCCACACCCACGCCGCCGACATCGCCGAATAACCCGCCGAACTACCGGCCCGACGTGCTCTACCTCCGCACAGTCCGGAAAACCTTGATCCTGTCGAGCGAGATTCGGCAGCGAACGCAGTAGCTTCTGCACGCGGTGAACGTCCTGTCCAACGGGCAGGGCAACAACGACGCGACCACGCACCACTCGGGCCGAACGGCGGTGGCGGCCTGGTCGTCGACATGACTGCCTTCGACCGCATCCACAACATCGATCCCGACACCGGGGTCGTCGATGTCGATGCCGGAGTCAGCCTCGACGCATTGATGAGAGCCGTTCTGCCCCAGGGCTTGTGGGTTCCGTTGTTGCCGGGACCCGGCAGGTCACCGTGGGCGGTGCGATCGCCTCCGACGTCCACGGCAAGAACCATCCGGACGGTGCGGAGGCGGAGCTGTTCTGGGCCGGCTCCTCGCGCGTGCTGTGAGCAACCTCTGCATTGTGAGGTTCTGTGGACCCGGTCGGTCGCCGTACGTAACGTAGGTCACGTTGGTATGAAATATCCTGTCGCACAGGAGAATTGTTGTTAGCTTGCCCAAGCGCTGCGTTGGCAGTGTGAGGTACGGCTAGGAGTATAAAGTGAAACACTCATGGTTTACTCGGGTGGGGTTCGGAATCGGCGCACTCACGGCGTTGAGTGGGGCCGCGGTGCTCACCGCGGGCATGGCGGTCGCGGAAATCCCTGCGCCCCCGACGGTTCCGGGGGCCACCCACTGCGTGAACACCGCCTATCTGGTGTCTTTCTCGTCGAGCGGGCTGACCGCCGACGCCGCCCGGGTGGAGCTCATCGACTTCGCGCAGCAGACCCCGCAGCAGCCGACGATCGGCAGCGTGGTGGTCGTGAATGGAATCGATCCGGTCATCCAGTGGATTCCGACCGTTGTCGGCAGCCACGAGCTGACCGCCAACGTCATCTTCAAGGACGGCTCGGTCTGGGGTACCACCCGCAGCACCGTCACCGTGGCGGACGCGTCCGGCTGCGGCGGCACCCCCACGACCACTCCACCGCCCACCACGACCACTCCGCCGCCGACTACGACTACTCCGCCGCCGACTACAACCGCCCCGGCGCCCGCAGCCTGGCAGCAGGGCGTCCACTACAACGTCGGTGACGTGGTGTCCTACAACGGGTCCCAGTATCGCTGCATTCAGGCGCATACCGCGGACGCTCCGGACTGGACCCCACCGAATACCCCGGCGCTCTGGCAGAAGATCTAGGACGCGAAAGTCCTCCCACGACAGGGAAAGCGGGAGGGTTCGGGGTGCGCTGGTTCAGCTCACCAGGTCGCGGGTGTTCACCGCACCCTGCCATGCGATCCGCCCGGAAATGGCCGAAGCCCCGGTCGCGAGGCGACCGCGGCTTCGGTGAGAACCATTGCGCTACTCCGATTTAGACGTCGAAGTACAGCTCGGACTGTCACCTGGGTATTTGTCGTTGTTGGTCGCGTTGCACTATTGGGCTGACCTGCGGGTTCCCTATTGATGGTTGTTGATGGTTTGAGAGGGTTCCCGAATCTCCTGCGTACCCAGATCGCTTGCAGCACTGCCGGAGCCCGCCTGCACACCACGGAGGCGATCCGGCACTGACCGCGGTGCTGCTCGTTCAAGCCGTCGAAGCCCAAATCCACGGCGTCATTCTGACCCGCTCGACGACCGCACGATCGACGATTGCCTCGAGATCGTGATCGAGTTCTGGACACGAGCCCTCACCGCACAGACAACCTGATCGCGCCGCAGAGGTCTCAGCCGAATATCCGCTACTGCCGCGGACCGCGCTGACCGAGCCGGCCAGTGCGCGGCAGTGGAAGATCAACGGGCCCTGGGTCTTCGACGTTGGCGGAACACAGGTTACTGCCGAATGCAGTGCGCTTCTGCGATCGCCGGACCCTTCTACCGCGCCTGTCGAGTGGCTTTGTTGAGGCAGAATGTGAGAGAGGTCTCGACGCTTATTGCATCCGTGGCTCAGAACGGCGTGATCACCTTTTTGGATCGGCAAACCTGGCGGCGCGCGAGAATGATCCCCCCGAGCTTGCTCTCGGCTGAGGTGAGAGTTCTGGATGCCTCGACGACGAAACCGGCATCCTCTAGCCACGCACGCATTTGGCTGTGCTGGCGACGATGGACATAGAGGTTCATTTGGTGCCCGCCATAGCCATGGGTCATCAACTGCGACTCGTTTCCGACGTGGAAGCCAAGCAGCAGCGGCCCGCCGGGACGAAGCACCCGCTGGAAATGCGCTAAGACCAAGCCGATCTCATCGTCAGGGATATGGATCAGCGAGTAC
>NZ_JBHZCS010000035.1:975-108135 GCF_042755705.1 Nocardia sp. NPDC059154 | reverse complement strand
ACCGGCGCGATCACTCCTCCGACCGCCACCATCACCAATGATCGGCGGTCACGGCGAAGGGTAAAGCCCACCAGGCGATAGTCCGATCTCGGACAGCACACCCCGCCTCAAACCCTCACCCCGACACCGACCCTCCCACGCTCACCACACCACTGCCTGCCGGAAGGTCGATCCTTTGGCTTCACAACCGATCGGCACTGTCCCCCAACAAGCCCAAGCCATCACGTGGCGACCCCAACCCCGTAATCCCAGCGAATACCTCCTGCAGCAACCCCACATGCGGCTTCAAAGGCGAGGGGGCTGGAAGGTGCAGGCGCGGACGTGAGCCCGACCCCCTCCCTTCTCCAGGCATCTTTAATCTTTTGATCTTTTGGGTTTTGGTTCTTCATCTTTTGGCTTCTATTGCCCGGGCGGCGCGGTCGCGGATTTTTCGCAGCTCGTCGGTGAGTTGTTGGGGGCTGTGCACTTCGAATTCGACGCCCAGCTCCAGGAGGCGGTGTGCTACCCATTCGGGGAGGTCGTCTCGGGACATGTTCAGGGCGCAGGTGTTTGGTCCGTGCGGGATGATGTCGCCGGGGCCTTCGCCCAGCCGGCCGATTACGGCTTCGGCGGGAGCCGCGATGTCGACCTGGAAGTGCAGGGTTGGGGTGCCCCAGTCGGTTCGCTCGCCGGTTACGTAGGCGGCGGGGTTGGCGGCGGGGAGGTCGCGTGGGGTGAAGCGGGCACCGGTGGGGTGGAGGCGGTGGATTCGGTCGGCGCGGAAGACGCGCCAGTCGTTGCGGTCGAGGTCGAAGGCGACCAGGTACCAGCGGTGCCGCCGCAACACCAAGCCGACGGGCTCGGTGTTGCGGCGGGTTTCGGTGCCGTTGGCTGCTTCGTAGGCGAAGCGGATTCTCTCCCTGTTGGTCACGGCTGCGGCCAGGGCGGTGAGGAGCTCCGGGTCGACAGGGGTCGCTCCGGCGCGGGGCGGGACGGTGGCGGCTCCCAGGACTCGCACCCGGCGGCGCAGTTTGGCGGGCAGCACCTGTTCGATCTTGGCGAGCGCCCGGACGGACGCTTCCTCGATGCCGGCGATGGCGGACCCCGCGGCCGCCCGGAGGCCGACCGCGATGGCGACGGCCTCCTCGTCGTCGACCAGCAGTGGCGGCATGGCGGCCCCGGCGACCAGGCGGTAGCCGCCGGTGGCGCCCATGGTGGCCGCGACGGGGTAGCCGAGATCGCGGAGGCGGTCGATGTCGCGGCGCACGGTGCGATCGGTAACGCCGAGGCGTTCGGCGAGTTCGCTGCCGGGCCATTCGCGCGGCGTCTGCAGCAGGGACAGCAGCCGCAGCAGGCGTGCCGACGTGTCGCTCATACCCGCCATCCTCCGTTCGAAATAGGACGAGAATAGTCCTATATGACTCCTACCGTGGTCAGCGGATCGTCCGCCCGACGTCAGGAGTCACGATGACCAGCACCGATATCCGCCCGTTCCGCATCGCCATCCCGCAGTCCGATCTCGATGACCTCCTCGACCGGCTGGCACGAGCCCGCTGGACCCGGCAACTCCCGGGACAGGGCTGGGAGCGCGGTGTCCCGGTGGCCTATCTGCGCGAGCTGGCCGAATACTGGCGCACCGAATTCGACTGGCGCGCACAGGAAGCGGCGCTCAATGAATTCCCGCAGTTCCTGACCGAGATCGACGGGCTGGACGTGCACTTCCTGCATGTGCGCTCGGACGACCCGGACGCGCTGCCGCTCATCCTCACCCACGGCTGGCCGAACAGCTTCGTGGAGTTCACGAAAACCATTCCCCTGCTGACGAATCCGCGAGCGCACGGCATGGAGTCGGCACAGGCGTTCCATGTGGTGATCCCTTCGGTGCCGGGTTTCGGATTCTCGGCGGCGCCGCGCGAACCGGGCATGCGACCGCGGCACGTGGCTCGCATGTGGGTCGAGCTCATGGCCCGCCTGGGTTACGAAAGCTACGGCGCGCAGGGCGGGGATCTGGGTGCGTACGTGGTGCAGGAGATGGCGATCGCCGCCCCCGGCCACCTGGTCGGCGTGCACATCGACGGCGGCATCGGCCTGCCCACCGAGGCGGACGTCCCGACCATGACGGCCGAGGAACGCGCCGAATGGGATCTCATGCAGAAGTGGCAGTCCGGCGTGAATCACCATGTCCTGCTCCGCCAGGCGCCGCAGACCTTCGCGCACGCCTGGACCGACTCCCCCATCGGCCTGCTCGCGTGGCTGGTCCACAAGTTCGACGAGTTCTCCCCGCTGGCCGACCGGCTGGAGGACGCCGTGGACCGCGACCAGCTGCTGACCAATGTCAGCATCTACTGGTTCTCCGATACCGCCGCCACCTCGTCCTGGCCCATGTACAACGGACTGGGCGACCATGGTTTCGTGTGGCCGTCCGGCCAGAAGCTGGTCCCGGTGGGCGTGTACGCCGGGGGCTCGCCGCTCATGCGCCGGCTCGCCGATCGCGACAACACGATCGTGCACTGGCCCGAGGGCAACACGGGCAACCACTTCCTGGCCATGGACGTCCCCCGGGCGCATGTGGCCGATATTCAGGCCTGCTTCGGCAAGATCCACCGAGCCCGCCATATTTGACCGATTGGTCTTGAAAGTCGTAGTGTCCTCGCTATGGCGAGGACCAAGGAGTTCGATCCGGACACCATGCTCCGCCGCGGTCTCGAATTGTTCTGGGAGCGCGGCTATGAGGCGACGTCCATGTCGGATCTGGTTGAGCATCTTGGGATTGCGAGGGCGAGCATCTACTCGACCTTCGGCGGCAAGCGCGACCTCTACCTGAAGGCCCTGCAGCGCTACCTCGAGACCACCGATCCGGTGATCATGGACGAGTTGTCGCAGCCGGGTCCGGTCCTGCCCGCGGTGCGCGGACTCGTGCAGCGGTTCGTGCGCGAAGCATCCAGTCCCGATTCATCTCTGGGCTGCATGGTCGTGAACAGCGCGGTCGAGTTGGCGCACTGCGACGAGGCGGTGGCGCGGCTCGTGGAGTCCAGCTGGGCACACCTCGAAACGACATTGACTTCCGCGCTGCTGCGCGCCCGCGCACAGGGCGAACTGGCCGCGGACGCGGACCCGCGCGCACTCGCCCGATTCCTTCTCGTCTTCTTCCAAGGAGTCCGCGTCATCGAGCGCACGCCGGATTCGGCTGCACGCCTGCAGGATGCGGCCCGCGTGGCCGTATCCGTGCTCGGCTGAACAGGTTTCCCATTCATCCACAGCTTTCCCTACTGCCTACATTCGAGATCGATCATTCTGAAAAGGAGTTACGAACCGTCATGAGCACCCGATTCGATGACAAAACTGTGCTGATCACCGGCGGCGCGGGCACGATCGCGGGCGCGACCGCCCAGGCCTTCGCCGATCTCGGCGCCACGGTGGTGCTGGCGGGCCGTGATGCGCAGCAGCTGGCCGACGCGGCCGGACGAGTTCGGCCGGCGAGCGGCACGGTGGACTGGGTGGTCGCCGACGTCACCGACGGCTACCAGGTCGCGGCCATGATCGAGGAGGTCGTGCGCCGACACGGCGGCCTGCACGTGGCCTTCAACAATGCCGGAATTCTGGGCACGCCCGCCCCGGTCGGCGAGCTGGAGGATGCCGACTGGCACCGGGTGCTGGATGTCAACCTGACCGGTGTCTTCCTGTCGATGAAACACGAGATCGCCCATATGCGCGGCAATGGCGGCGGCGTCATCGTGAATATGGCCTCGAATATCGGCACGCACGGCCGCCGTCCGGGTCTGGCGGCCTACGCGGCATCCAAAGCGGCGGTCAGTGTGCTGACACAGACCGCCGCGCGTGACCATATCGGTGACGGTATTCGCATCAATGCGGTCAGCCCGGGTGCGACCGATACGCGAATGTCCTTCCGACCGGGCGAAACTCGCGCGGATCGCGATGCGCGCGTGGCATCGGCAATTCCGCTGGGCCGGGTCGGGGATCCGGCGGAGATCGCGGCCGCCGTGGTGTGGCTGGCCTCCCCGGAATCCGCTTTCGTCATCGGGCACGATCTGGTGATCGACGGCGGCGCTACGGCTTGATCTCACCGTTTGCCCAACGGGTACGGCGAGCTTCCAATAGCGGAATTGAAGTGGGGTGTTGAACCGGCAGACACGTCCCTGTCATCTGCGCTGACTAACGTGCTGGGAATTCGCAGGTCGCGTTATAGGAGTCGCGATGAGGGATACACTGCCATCCAAGAACCAGGTCCTTGAGGCTTGTCGAGGTTCTGGTCAGCCCGGTCATCCACTACTACGCGCGGCGCAGGATCTGACCGCGCTGCACGAGCGCCTGCTCAGTGCCGAACCGGCCCAGCTGATCGAACTCGACACCATCCGGACGGATCTGGTGCATCAGATCGACTGCTGGGTGACCGCGCAATTGCCGCCGTCACATGGCGCGGCCCGGGTGCACACCGAAACCCTGGGCGCGGTCATCGATCGGCTGGCCCGGTTCACCGCCACCGCCTATGCGGCGCTGGCACGCGAATCCGGACGGGAACTCACCATTGCCTGGGAGCACCTGGCCGAATTGGCGGTCGGCTATGAGGACTTGGCATCGGAAGTGTGCACCGGGCGTCGTCGCCTACCCGGTGCACACTGACCCGCCTCACTTCGGCTTGCGCGCGGCGTACCAGTCCAGGAGTTCGGGGACGTCGACGGCCGTGGGGGCCACCACCGTGGACACCTCGGCGCCCTGGAACAGTTTCTTGATCGGCACTTCCAGTTTCTTGCCGGTGCGAGTATGCGGAATGCCGGGTGCCGCGATGATTTCGTCCGGCACGTGTCGCGGGGACACTTCGGCACGAATGGTCGCATTGATGCGGGACCGCAGCTCGTCGGTCAATTCGGTCCCGGGGGTCAGCACCACGAACAACGGCATCCAGTAGCCACCGTTCGGTTGTTCGGCGCCGATCACCAGTGCCTCGGCGATTTCCGGTATGCGTTCCACCGCCTGATAGATATCGGCGCTGCCCATCCGGATGCCCTGCCGATTCAGAGTGGAATCGGAGCGCCCGTGCACCACGATGCTGCCGTGTTCGGTAATGGTGATCCAGTCGCCGTGCCGCCATACGCCGGGGAACATCTCGAAATAGGCGTCGCGATAGCGGGAGCCGTCGGGATCGTTCCAGAAGGACACCGGCATGGACGGCATCGGCTCGGTGATGACCAGTTCGCCGACCTCGTCGCGCACCGGATTGCCCTGCTCGTCCCAGGCGTCCAGGGCCACACCGAGGTACGGGGCGGACAGCTCGCCGGGCCAGACGGGCACGGTGCGGACGCCGCCGATGAAGGCGGACACCACATCGGTGCCACCGCTGATCGAGGCCACCGGCACCTGCTCGCCGACATTGTCGCGCAGCCACAGCGAGGACGACGGGGGCAGCGAGGAGCCGGTGATGCCGACCAGCCGGAGGGCGGACAGATCGTGGTCGGTGCGCGGCACGGATCCGGCCTTGGCGCAGGCCAGGACATAGCCGGGGCTGGTGCCGAGGACCGTCGCGCCGGTACGGGAGGCCAACTGCCACAGCGCATCCGGCGTCGGCGCGGCGGGGCTGCCGTCGTAGCAGACGATGGTCGCGCCCACCAGCAGACCGGCGACCTGGAAGTTCCACATCATCCAGCTCGGGCTGGTGTACCAGAAGAACGTGTCGTCCGGACCGATATCCGATTGCACGGCAACGGCTTTGAGGTGCTCGAGCAGCACGCCGCCGTGCCCGTGCACGATGCCCTTGGGCTTGCCGGTGGTGCCGGAGGAGTACAGCACCCACAGCGGGTGCGCGAAATCCACCTCCTCGATCGGGAGCACGACGAACTCGTCACCGGGATCGACGCTCTCCCAGGCCAGGGTGTCGGGCACCTCGAGGCCGAGGCGCGGCACCAGCACGGTCGCCGCCAGCGAGGGCAGTCCCGCGCGCAGAGCGGCGATATCGGCGGTCTTGTCGTGCGCCTTCCCGCCGAACCGGTAGCCGTCGGCGGTGACCAGCACCTTCGGTTCCAGCTGCCCGAGCCGGTCGAGCGCGGCCTGGGCGGAATAGTCCTGACCGCAGGCGCTCCAGACGGCCCCGATGCTGGCGGTGGCCAGGAAGGCGATGACGGCCTCGGGGATGTTCGGCAGGTACCCGGCGACCCGATCGCCGGGTCCGACGCCCTGCGCGCGCAGGGTGTGGGCGAAGGCGGCGGCGGTGGCGATCAGTGCGGCCCAGGAGATCTCGGTGATCTCGCCGGTCTCGTCGACGGACAGGATGGCGGGCCGGTCGTCGCGGACCTGCCGCATCACCTGCTCGACGTAGTTCAGCGTGGTGCCCGGGAACCACTGTGCGCCGGGCATTTCCGTGCTCCCGAGCACCTCGTCGGACCGCTCGCCGAGATCGAAGTAGTCCCAGATCGCGCCCCAGAAGCCGGGCAGGTCGTCCACCGACCACTGCCACAGGGCTCGATAGTCCGGCAGGGACAGCCCGATGCGCTTCTCGACGAACAGCGCGAAGCTGGTCACCTGTGCCTCGGCGATGTCCCGATCGCTCGGCACCCACTGTGGTTCCACCGCAATACCTCCTACGACGCGAATCCCGCGCTGCCGGCCGTGGCGGCCCGCTGCACGATTCGCTCGGCATGCCGGATGACCGGCATGTCCACCATGCGCCCCTCGAAGGTGAAGACACCCCGATGGTTCGGCGCTTCCGCCAATAGTCTGCGCGCCCAGTCGACTTCGCCGGGCGTCGGCGCGTAGGCGGTCCGGATGACCGGCACCTGGCTGGGGTGGATGGCCACCTTGGCGTCGAAGCCGATGGCGACCGCGTCCTCCGATTCGGCCGCCAGCCCGGTCAGATCCGGAATATCCAGGTACACCGAGTCCAGCGCGAACTTGCCGTACGCCTTGGCGGCCAGCAGGGATTGGGAGCGCACGTGCCGCGCCACATCCCGGTAGCCGCCGTCGGCGTGCCGGCTGGAGTTGCCGCCGAGCGCAGCGACCAGATCCTCCGCGCCCCACATGACGCCGATGGCATTGCGCACCATGACCGCCCGCCCGACCGCGAGCGCGCCCAGCGGGGATTCGATGAGCGCGATCACCTCGTAGTCGGTCAGCCGCGTGATCTGTTCGGCCGATTCGCATTTGGGCAGCATGATGCGCCGGTACTCGGTGCGCACCAGGGCGTCCAGGTCGAGCATGTGCTCGAAGGTGCCCGCGGCATTGACGCGGACGACGGTGCGGTCGGGGTCCAGCGGGGTGGCGATGAGCGCCTCGCGGGCCGCCGCCTTGTCGGCCTCGGCGACGCCGTCCTCGAGGTCGAGGATGACCACGTCGGCCGCGGCGAGGGCCTTGCCGTAGCGCTCGGGCCGGTCCGCGGGGCAGAAAAGCCAAGCGGGGCCGGGCATTTCCCAACTCATGCGGGTTCCTCCAGCGGGCTGGATGTCGGGCTCCGTCGCACCAGAGTTTTCCGGGCGGCGGTGGCCACGATGTCGCCGTGCTGATTGCGCCCGGTGTGCGCGAAGGTCACGATGCCCTCGCCCGGGCGGCTCTTCGATTCCCGCAGGTCGGTCACCACGGTCTCGGCGTACAGGGTGTCGCCGTGGAAGAGCGGCTTGGGGAAGGCGATCTCGGAGAAGCCGAGGTTGGCCACGATGGTGCCCTGGGTCAGCTGCGCCACCGACAGGCCCACCAGCGTGGACAGCGTGAACATGGAGTTCACCAGCCGCTGGTGGAACGGCGGCAGCGCGTCGGAGAACGCCGCGTCCAGGTGCAGGGCCTGGGTGTTCATGGTCAGCGTCGTGAACAACACATTGTCGGCCTCGGTGATGGTACGGCCGGGCCGGTGCTCGTACACCACGCCGATCTCGAACTCGTCGAACCACAAGCCGCGCTGGACGACCCGCTTCACCTCGGCGGTGCCCATTTGTCGCTCGCTCACAGGCCGAGCTCCCGACCGATCAGCATCAACTGCACCTCCGTGGTGCCCTCACCGATTTCCAGGATCTTGCTGTCGCGATAGTGCCGGGCCACAGCATATTCGTTCATGAAGCCGTAACCGCCGAAGATCTGCGTGGCGTCGCGGGCATTGTCCATGGCGGCCTCGCTGGCCACCAGCTTGGCGATGGCGGCCTGCTTCTTGAAAGGCTTGCCGGACAGCATGAGCGCGGCCGCGTCGTAGTAGGCGGTGCGGGCCATGTGGGCGCGCGCCTCCATGCGGGCGATCTTGAAGGCGATGGCCTGGTTGCTGCCGATGGCGCGACCGAAGGCCTCGCGCTCCTTGGCGTAGCGCACGCTCTCGTCCACGCAGCCCTGCGCCGCGCCGACCGACAGCGCCGCGATGGCGATCCGGCCCTCGTCGAGGATGCGCAGGAAGTTGGCGTAGCCGCGGCCGCGCTCGCCGAGCAGGTTCTCGGCGGGCACCCGGACGTCGTCGAAGCTGAGCGGGTGGGTGTCGGAGGCGTTCCAGCCGACCTTGTTGTAGGCGGGTTCGGCGGTGAAGCCGGGAGTGTCGGTCGGGACGATGATCGTCGAGATCTCCTTCTTGCCGTCCACTCCCCCGGTGACCGCGGTGACCGTCACCAGCCGGGTGATGTCGGTGCCCGAGTTGGTGATGAACTGCTTGGAGCCGTTGATGATCCAGGTGTCGCCGTCCAGCCGCGCGGTGGTGCGGGTGCCGCCCGCGTCACTGCCCGCGCCGGGCTCGGTGAGGCCGAATGCGCCCAGCGCGCGCCCGCTGGCCAGCAGTGGCAGCCACTCCGCCTTCTGCTTGTCGTTGCCGAAGCGGTAGATCGGCATGGCGCCCAGGGAGACACCGGCCTCCAGGGTGATGGCCACGCTCTGGTCGACCTTGCCGAGCTCCTCGAGGGCCAGGCACAGCGCGAAGTAGTCGCCGCCCATGCCGCCGAACTCCTCCGGGAACGGCAGGCCGAACAGGCCCATGTCGGCCATGCCCGAGACCACCTCGTAGGGGAAGCTGTGCTCGGCGTCGTGCTTGGCGGCGACCGGGGCCACCACCTGGTTGGCGAAATCGCGGACGGTGAGGGCGAGTTCGCGGTACTCGTCCGGCAGGGTTCCGGTGGACAGGAAATCGGTCATGACTGGGTGTTCTCCTCGGCGATGATGCGAGCCAGCGGCTGTTCGAGTTTCACCTGCGCGCCGGGCTCGACCAGCAGTTCGACGCGGCCGGCAATGGGTGCGGTGAGGGTGTGTTCCATCTTCATGGCCTCCACGACCACGATGGGCGTGCCCGCGGCGACGAACTCGCCGTCCGCGGCGGGGGTGGCGATGACCGAACCCGGCATGGGGCTCTGGATCTCGGCGTCGCCGACATGGGCGTCGCCGCCGCGGACATCGGCCTCGGCGACCTCGCGCAGCAGCGCGGTGCCGGTGCGGTCGGCGACCCAGATCTGACCGGACCCGGTGGCGACGCGGAAGCGGGTGCGCAGGCCGTCGAGGGTCAGCATCAGCGAGTCACCGTCGGATTCCACTGTCAGGACGTGCTTTTCGCCGCCCTCGACCCAGGCCGTCGCCTGCTCCGGGGTCCCGGACAGGTACACGTGGGCGGTGCGGTCGCCGCCGATGAGGCGGATGCCGACGGGTGCGTGCGCGCCGACCCGCCAGCCGGTGGGCTGCTGCCACGGATCGGCCGGAGCGGCGGGCCAGCGGCGCAGCCAGAGTTCGGCCGCGGCGGCGATGAACTGCTCGTCGCTGACCGGTTCGGGCGTGAAGTCCACGGCGCGGCGGTCCAGCAGACCGGTATCCAGCTGTCCCGCACGGACATCCGGGTCGGCGAGCAGGAAGCGACTGAAATCGGTATTGGTGCGCACGCCGAGGATCTGCGTGTCCCGCAGGGCCGCATCGAGTTTGGCGATGGCGGCGGTGCGGTCGGCAGCGTGGGCGATGACCTTGGACAGCATCGGGTCGTAGTCGCTGCCGACCACGGTGCCGGCGCGCAGGCCCGAATCCACCCGCACGCCGGGACCTTCCGGCTCCGACAGTGCGAGCACGGTGCCGCCGGTGGGCAGAAAGTCGCGGCCCGGGTCCTCGGCGTAGACGCGCGCCTCGATGGCGTGGCCGGTGAGGCGGATGTCGTCCTGCGCGGCCGCCAGCTTCTGCCCGGCCGCGATGCGCACCTGGCATTCCACCAGGTCGACACCGGTGACCAGCTCGGTGACCGGGTGTTCGACCTGCAGGCGGGTGTTCATCTCCATGAAGAAGAACTCGTCCGGCTGGTCGGCGGAGACGATGAACTCGACCGTGCCCGCGCCGACATAGTCGACACTGCGCGCGGTATTGCAGGCGGCCGCGCCGATCCGGGCGCGGGTCTGCGGATCCAGCAGCGGCGAGGGCGCCTCCTCGATCACCTTCTGGTGGCGGCGCTGCAGGCTGCACTCGCGCTCGCCCAGGTGCAGCACGTGGCCGAACTGATCGGCCAGGATCTGCACCTCGATGTGCCGGGGGCGGGTGACGAAGCGCTCCAGGAACAGGGTGTCGTCGCCGAAGGCCGCGCCGGCCTCGCGGCGGGCGCTGACCAGGGCGGCGGGCAGGTCGGCCGGATCGTCGACCCGGCGCATGCCCTTGCCGCCGCCACCGGCGGACGGCTTGACGAGCACCGGGTAGCCGATCTCCGTTGCGGCGTCGATCAATTCGGCGTCGGTGAGGCCGGGTTTGGCGATGCCGGGCACCACCGGCACGCCGTATTCGGCCACCGCGTTCTTGGCGGTGATCTTGTCGCCCATCACCTCGATGGCGCGGGCAGAAGGGCCCAGGAAGGCGATGCCCGCCGCCTCGAGTGCGGCCGCGAAGGCCGAATTCTCCGACAGGAAGCCGTATCCCGGGTGCACGGCCTGCGCGCCGGAGCGCACGGCGGCCGCGACCACCTTGTCGATGCTCAGGTAGGACTCGCGCGCGGGGGCCGGGCCGAGGCGGACCGCGGTATCGGCCTCGCGCACATGGCGGGCGTCGGCGTCGGCGTCGCTGTAGACCGCGACCGATCGAATTCCCATGGCGCGCAGGGTGCGAATGACCCGCACCGCGATCTCGCCGCGATTGGCGACCAGCACGGTGTCGAAGGCGACGGGTTGCGCCTTGTCGGAGACAAAGGAGGACATCGTGTTCATCAAGGTCATCACATCCGGAAGACGCCGTAGGAGACGGGCTCGAGCGGGGCCTGCGCGCAGACCGAGAGGGCCAGGCCGACAACGGTTCTGGTGTCGGCGGGGTCGATGACGCCATCGTCCCAGAGGCGGGCCGTGGAGTAGTACGGGTTGCCCTGGTGTTCGTACTGCTCCCGGATCGGGGCCTTGAACGCCTCGAGGTCCGCCTCGGACTGGTCACCGCGCACGGTGGCCAGCACGGACGCCGCCTGCTCGCCGCCCATGACCGAGATGCGGGCATTGGGCCACATCCACAGGAAGCGCGGCGAATACGCGCGCCCGCACATGGAGTAGTTGCCCGCGCCGTAGGAGCCGCCGACGACCACGGTCAGCTTGGGCACGCGGGCGCACGCCACCGCGGTCACCATCTTGGCGCCGTGCTTGGCGATGCCGCCCGCCTCGTAGTCGCGCCCGACCATGAAGCCGGTGATGTTCTGCAGGAACAGCAGCGGGATCTGGCGCTTGTCGCACAGTTCGATGAAATGCGCGCCCTTCATGGCGGATTCGCTGAACAGCACGCCATTGTTGGCGACGATGCCGACCGGGTGGCCGTGGATGCGGGCGAAGCCGGTGACCAGCGTCTTGCCGTATTCGGCCTTGAACTCCTGGAATTCGCCGCCGTCCACCATGCGGGTGATGACCTCGCGGACGTCGTACGGGGTGCGCAGGTCCACCGGGACCACGTCGTACAGCTCGTCCTGCGGCGCAATGGGATCCACGGTCGGCGCGACATCCCACGGGGTCGGGGTCTTCGGGCCGAGGGTGGCCACGATATTGCGCACGATGCGCAGCGCGTCCTGATCGCTCTCGGCGAGGTGGTCGGTGACACCCGAGGTGCGCGAGTGCAGATCGCCGCCGCCCAGCTCCTCGGCGGTGACCACCTCACCGGTGGCCGCCTTCACCAGCGGCGGGCCGCCCAGGAAGATGGTGCCCTGATTGCGCACGATGACGGTCTCGTCGCTCATGGCGGGCACGTACGCGCCACCGGCGGTGCAGGAGCCGAGCACCGCGGAGATCTGCGCGATGCCCTTGGCGCTCATGTTCGCCTGGTTGTAGAAGATGCGGCCGAAGTGCTCGCGATCGGGGAACACCTCGTCCTGACGGGGCAGGTAGGCGCCGCCGGAGTCGACCAGGTAGATGCACGGCAGGTTGTTCTGCAGCGCCACCTCCTGGGCGCGCAGGTGCTTCTTGACCGTCATCGGGTAGTAGGTGCCGCCCTTGACCGTCGCGTCATTGGCGATGATCACGCACTCGCGCCCGGAGACGCGGCCGATACCGCCGATGACGCCCGCGCCGGGTGACTCGTCGTCGTACATGCCGTTGGCCGCCAGCGGCGACAGCTCCAGGAACGGGCTGCCGGTGTCCAGCAGCTGGTCCACCCGCTGGCGCGGCAGCAGCTTGCCGCGCGCCAGGTGCCGTTCCCGGGCCCGCTCCGGTCCGCCCAGCGCGCTGACGGCCAGCTGCTCCCGCAGCTCGTCGACCAGCGCCAGATGCGCGGCCCGGTTCCCGGTCCGTGTGCCTTCGGTCAGCGTCATCCGCTCCGCCTCCCCGTTCGGCCGATCCGGCCGCTCGGTTAGTCACCAATAACTGGAAAATAAGATAATCTTCACTAACTGAGTTGTCCAGCACCGGCGAGAGGGAGCCACGGTGAACACTGCGGAAACCGTCACGATCACCCGTCGTGAGCAGCTCAAAGCCCAGCGTAGGCAGCAGCTGCTGGAGGCGGGGGCGCGGCTCATCGCCGATCGCGGATTCCTGGGCATGCGGCTCGACGATCTGGGCGCGGCGGCCGGGATCAGTGGGCCCGCGGTGTATCGGCACTTCCCCAACAAGGAGGCGCTGCTGGTCGAGCTGCTGGTCGGCATCAGTCAGCGGCTGCTCGACGGCGGCCAGGCCGTGGCCGAGCAGGCGGCATCGCCGCAGGAGGCGCTGAGCGGGCTGGTGGACTTCCACCTCGACTTCGCCCTCGGCGAGCCCGAACTCATCCGGATCCAGGATCGCGACCTGGAGAACCTGCCGGAGTCCGCGCGCCGTCAGGTGCGGCGCACCCAGCGGCAGTACGTGGAGGTCTGGGTGGCGGTGCTGCGTGAACTGCGGCCGGAGCTACTCGAGCAGGCGGCGCGCGTGCAGGCGCACGCGACTTTCGGCCTGATCAACTCCACGCCGCACAGCGCGCCGGCCAGCGCGACCCGTGCACGGCCGGTGCTGCGGAAGATGGCGCTCGCGGCTCTGGGGTGAGGTCGGCACTGGGCTGAATTCCCCTGGCGCGGTATGGATGTGGCGCGGGCGGAGATGATCCGCCCGCGCGGAGCGGGGTCGGGCGAGGTGGCCCCGCAGCCCGACGGGCCAGCGACCACGCCACGGCGCGGGGCACTCGCGGTGGCGGGCCGAATCTCCCCGAGCGCGGTCGGGGATGGTGGCGGGGTGGGTGGGGTGTTGTTTCCTCTACTCCCCCCCCCCCCCCCCCCCGTCACTGTGTTTCTCAGTTCTTCGAACCCGTGATCCGGGTCTGGGCCGCGGCCAGGCGGGCGGCGAACTCCGGGGATTCCAGGGAGGCCAGCTGCGGCACCACCTCGGTGTTCACCGCCTCGGCGTGGGCTGCCAGGGCGCGGGTGGCGCGCATGGTGCGCTTGGTGGTGATGAGCAGCTCGCGCGGGACTTCCGCGGTGGCGGAGGCGAATTCGACGGCGGTGGCCACCAGGGCGGCATGATCGCCGTCGACGACGCGGTGCACCAGACCGGCCTGCGCGGCGGCCTGCGCGTCGAGCACCTCGCCGAACAGCGTCATGGCCGTGGCCTGCTGTGGGCCGACCGCGCGCTGCAGCATCCAGGTCATGCCGCCGCCCGGGTGGATGCCCAGGCGCAGGAAGCGAGCGTCGAAGCGCGCCTTGGGATTCGCGAATCGCACGTCCGCGGCCAGGGCCAGGTTCAGGCCCGCGCCGACCGCCGCGCCGCCGACCGCCGCGACGGTGGGCAGCTTGCAGCGCGCCACCGCCAGGAAGCCCTCGTAGATGGCCCGCAGGCCCTCCTCTTTCGCCTCACCCAGGGCGGTCAGGTTCGCGCCCGCGCAGAAGGCCGGGGGCGTGCCGGTGACCACCAGCGCGTGTACCGAGTCGTCGGCCTCCGCGTCCGCCACCGCGTCCGCGAGATCGGCGGACAGGTCCAGCGTCAACGCATTCCGCTTGTCGGGGTCGTGCACCGTTACGAGCGCCACTGATTTCAGGCGCTCCACCTTGATCTCCGCCATGGCCCAGATGGTAACCCGCGTCACCGCCCGCCCAACTCGCGCTCCGCGGTTCGCAGCACCATGACGAAGCCGCCGCGCACCACCGGCAGGAAGATCCGCGTCCACAGCGGCGCGAGCACGGGCGCGGCGATCTCGAAGGTGGACGACCAGCGCACCCGGGTGCCGGACGCGACCGGCGCGCAGGTGATGGAACCCTCCTGATGCCGCAGCGGCGGAACGGAATTCAGCAATCGGTAGCGCATGAGGCGGGGCGGATCGTATTCCACGATCTCCTCGGTGAGGCGCAGCAGCGGGGTCACCACCAGGCGCACCGCGCCCGCACCGTTGCCCGCGGTATCGCCGGGACGCACCAGGGTGACGCGGCGGACCATCGGGACCCGTTGGTAATTGGCGACATCGGTGAGCCAGTCGAAGACGTCGGGCGGTGCTGCCGCGATGGTGCGTTCGACATCGACCGTGCGCATGCCGGCTCCGTTCTGATGGACGCGGATCCTGTGGGCAGCCTACGAGATCGGCGGCGCGGCGTCGACGGAAATGCCTGGTGACTACGATTGCGAATATGACCGTCGAGGAGCAGCCGCAGCGCGTGATCCGCCGCCGCCCGAAGAACCGGCGCGCCCAGATCGCCGCCACCTCGGCCGCCGCCTTCGGTTCGCTCGGCTATCACGGCGTCAGCATGGAGGACATCGCCGCGCGGCTCGGCATTTCCTCGGCCGCACTGTATCGCCACTATCCGAGCAAATACGCGCTCTTCCGCGAGGAGTTGCTGCGGCTGGCGCGGCTGACCGCGGAGGCCGCCACCCCGCCCGACGAGTCCGAGGGCCTGTCCCCGCGCGAACGGCTGGACCGGGTGCTGGACCGGTTGATCGCCGAGACCATCGCCAATCGCGCCACGGTCACCCTGGTGCGCTGGGAGCGCCGCTACCTCGACGACACCGACCGGCAGACCCTCGAGGAGCAGTTCACCGCGGCGCTGGCCACCCTGCGCGGGCTCATCGCGGATGTGCGGCCCGAACTGGACGGGCACAGTCGCGCGGTGCGGGCGGTGTCGATACTCAGCGTCATCTCCAGCATTGGCGACCATCACGCCACGCTGCCCGCGAAATCGCTGACGGCCCTGCTACATTCGGCCTGCGACGCCATCATCGCGACCGAGCTGCCGCCCGAGGGCACCGCCGCCGAGCCGCCGCGGGCGGTGGAGATTCCGCAGAGCTTCAAGCACGAGCTGCTGCTCAAGAAGGCCGTCGAGCTGTTCCACGCGCGCGGCTATCCGAACGTGAGCGTGGAGGACATCGCGGCGGCGGCGGATCTGTCGGCGGCCTCGGCGGTGTACCGCTACTACCGCAGCAAGGGCGATCTGCTGGCCGCCGCGTTCCGCCGGGCGGCGGATCGGGTGTCGGGGGCGATCGGGCCGGCGGTGGCGTCCTCGTCGAGTCCGGCCGAGGCGATGAGCAAGCTGGTCGACCTGTACGTCGCGGGGTCGTTCGCCGAACGCGAGCTGACCTTCGTGTACTACGCCGAGTTCGGGCACGTCGCCGCCGAGGAGCGCACCATGCTGCGCAATGTGCAGCGGCTCATCGTGACCGAGTGGGTGCGGCTGCTGGTGGCGGTGCGCCCGGAACTGTCCGAGGGCGAGGCGCGCATCCTGGTGCAGGCCGCCTTCGGTCTGGTGGTGGACCTGGGCCGGGAGTTCGGCGGGTATCCGGCGATCTGCCCGCAGCCCAGGGTGATCCGGCTCATGGAGGTCACCCTCTTCGGAGCCGGGACGCCGGAGTCCTGAGGGCTAACCGGCCAGGGTTTTCAGCGGGGTGAACGGCGCGTAGTCGCACACGTGCCCTTTGTCCCAGTCCCACAGCGAGATCGGATCGACGGCGACGCCGCTCTGCAGGATGAGCCGCCAGCCGGCGTCCTCCCGCTGCCAGATGTCGCCGTCGCGGTCCCAGTAGAGGCCGATGGTGTTCGGTTCGACCGTGTCACTCCGGCTCATGGTCTTCCTCTCATAGCTACCCGTCAGCGATTGCGGGACTCCGGGCAGCCAGGCTGCGGCGCGCATAATCGCCGCCAGGCACGGCCTCGTCGTCCTCGCTCCTGCTCATTGCGGTCACCATTGGCAATCCCGGTGTAGCGGTCATGCCGAAAAGTATTCGCCGCCACGCTCCCGAGACTCTTTCGTGGTGATTAGGGCTTCTCTTCTGAGCAAATATATTTGCCAAACATTCGCCGATGGTTGAAGCTGCACGCGCGAGTCGAATTCACTCACCGGTTTCCGCCGTTTGCGGCCGCGTCTCGGCGGAATAATTGCTGTCATATGGTCGAACCGATTCACGCACTCGGCCCGATCCAACTCAGCATAGAAGACCAGTCGGTTGGTTTGGGAGCCATCGTGTTACGGACTTCGCCGGCCCGCCTCGCCGCTGCGGGCGGCCGCGCCACCAGCACCGATCGGCTCATCGACGATCTGCGGGAAGGCAATCCGCCGCCAACCGGCCTGTCGATGCTGCAAGTGCACATTCGCTATACGAGGGACTAACAGATCTCCGGCTCGCTGCGGCGGAAATGCGCGCGGCGGTGGAACTGGAACTCAATCGGCTCACCGAGGTCACCATCGAACTGCGCACCGTCTTAGACGCGCATCCCCTCACGCGAGGAAATCGCCCGGTTGCTCGCGACCGCGCAATACGGGCCAAGGCGCCGGCCACGCTGCGGCACTCGCGCGGGTATCCGGGCGCCGAATACGGCATCGACCCCGCGCCGGTGACCGGCGCGGTGGGCGAGACCTCGCGGGCCGCGCCCCACCACGCCGCCGGGTCCTACCGGACAGGATCAGGGACGTCGTCGATCGGGATATCGGCGGACCCATGCCCTCGACCAGCGACTACGAGCCGGCGGCAGCACCCTGTTGCGTGTGCTGCGGATACACGTAGTCTCCTTGGAATCGGTTGCGGCAGAATAGTACCCAAGGCAGCGTCGGCACCCAAGGGCCCGCGGGTCGGAAACTGCCGGTTAACGAGGTTTCGGGCGGGTTACACGAATCGGGCCGGAAGGCGTTGTGTCCATGAGAATTATGGCGAAGATCGCCGCTGTCGTCGCGGGGGCTGCGGTGCTGTCGATGGGAACGGCGCAGGCTGCGCCGGATACCGGGTCCGGAAGCCGGACACTCCCGGCCGGGGACACCATCGAGCCGGCCATCGATTGCGCGCCGACGACCGCGCACCCGGATCCGGTGGTGGTGCTGCCCGGCGGGGACGGCAGTCCGGAACAAACCGCCGCGCAATGGGACACCATGGTCGGGGCGCTGCGCGGGGCCGGGTACTGCACCCTGGTGTTCCAGGGCGGGATCGTGAACGACAAGCGATGGAACGGCGATATGCCCGGCGAGGCGCGGCAGGTCGCGGACTTCATCGCGAAGGTGCGCCAGGCGACCGGGGCCGACCGGGTCGAGATCGTGGCGCATTCGGCGGCGACCATCGTGTCGAACTACTACCTGAAGCTGCTCGACGGCGCGCCGACGGTGAATCACGCGGTCTTCCTCACGCCGGAGGTGCGCGGGTGCGATGGGGCGGGTGTCCTCGGCCTGAAGAATCCACCGATCACCCCGGTGCAGCTGCTGACCGCGGCGCCGTGGCTGCAGTCGCTGCTGGCCGCGAGTTCGCCGGATTTGGCCACCGCCATGCAGATGATGCCGGACTCACCGACGTACCGCGCGCTGTTCGACACCGCGGTCACCCAGCCGGGCGTCACCTACTCGGTGATCGCGACGCGCAACGATCAGCTCGCCACCCCCGCCCCCGCCTGCTCGACCCTCGACGAGCCGGGTGTGGTGAACGCGGTGTACGAGGATCTCTTCCCGGGAGCGGAGCCGGTGGATCACTCGCTGATCCGGTCCAGCACCGAAACCGCGGGCTGGGTCCTGCAGCAACTGCAACGCTGACCGGCCGCGATTCCGGGTATCGCTCTCACACCTGGTGATTCGCCGGTAGTCCCGCGGCGGCGAAGCCGTGGACGAGGGCCGCTACGGCGAACTCGAAACGGGTGCGGTCATCGGTGCCCGCGCCGGTGCGTGCCGCCTGCAGGATCAGCGGGAATTCCTCGGGCTCGAGGGTTTTCAGGTAGTCGACCGACCCGGGATCGCCCGCCTCGTTGACGGGGGCCGTATGGGCTTCGGAATTGGCGTGGGCCACCACGAACAGGGTGAGTGCGTTCAGGGCGTCGAGGGCGGGGCCGAGGTCGAAACCTGCCTCCACCAATAGTTTCAGGCCGCGTTCGGCGGTGTGCAGGGTCTTCGGGGTCACCGCGGGCCGGGTCGCGACCAGCGGCAGCGCGCCGGGATGCGCGAGCAGCGCGGTCCGCAGGGCGCGGGCGTAGTCGACGAGGACCGATTGCCAAGGGCCGTCGGTGAATCCGGCGTCGGCCTCGGACATGACGCGCTCGACCATGCCGTCGAGCAGCGCGTCCTTGTTCGGGACGTAGTGGTACAGGGTCATGGCTTCCACGCCGAGCTCGGCGCCGAGCTTGCGCATGGACAGCGCGGCCAGGCCGTCCCGATCGGCGAAGGCGAGCGCCGCGTCGAGCACCTGCTCGCGGGAAATGCCTGCTCGTTCGGCTCGGGTGCGCTTGGCGGCCATCGGGTTTCCTTCCGGTGTTGACAACTCTTACGTCGTAAGTGAATCATAGTCCACAGCAACGACCTCTTACGACGTAAGAGTCATCGGAAAGGGAGAAACCGCATGACCACCACCACCGTCGCCGACAACAAGACCGTCATCACCGCGTTCATCGACGCGCTCAACCACGGCCTCGAGGGTGGGACCGAGTGGGTCCGTTACCTGTCCCCGCAGGTGATCGACCACAACAAGGTGATCTTCGGGGAGGAGGACGCACCGGGCGCCGCCATCGAGGGCTTCCGTCAGCAGCTCGCGGCCTTCAGTGCCATCGACAAGCCACAAGGCAGTGCCATCGACGAGCAGGAGAGCGGAATCCTGGTGCAGGAGTTGATCGGTGAGGACGATCGGATCGTGGCGCGGCTGCGGGTGATCGGCCGCCACACCGGCACGCATGCCCGCATGCCGGAGCCGACCGGACGCACCTGCGACGTCGAGCAGATCTGGATCTTCACCCTGACCGACTCGCGCATCAGCGAGATCCGCGCGGTCAGCGACCGGCTGGGCATGTTTCTTCAGCTGGGCTGGGACTGGCCGGCCGTCGACTGAGCGCCGACGGCCGGACGTCGCGGGCCCGGGGCCGCCAGGACCAGAATGTCCTGGCGGCCTTCATACCTGGCCGACCGCTACGCAGTAGTCGTGGTCTGCGGCGGGAAGGTGTACGAGGAACCGGTGCCCAGCGCCTTGGCCATCATCTCGAAGAGGCTGTTCACTGCACTGCCGCTGAACATTGCGCCTCCTAGCCCTGGACGACCGAGGTCGACGAGCCCGAGGTCACCAGGTGGGCGAAGGCCAGGAGGAGGTCGGTGAAACCGCTGCCGGTGTAGAGAGGCATGGAAATCCTTTCAGAGTGTTCAGTGTTCGACGCGAATTACTTCGCGTTGCGGCGCTTGGCCTTCGGGCCCTTGGGGTTGTAGCTCGCGGTGGAACCAGCGCCGAGGAACTGCAGCACCTGGGTCATCAGGGCGCCGATGTCGACGGTGGTTCCGCCACCGGTTGGGGGAGGAGTGGTGGTCATGGTGTTTCCCTTTCTTTCACGACGCGGACAGACCCCCTCGATTTGTGGTTTCTTCTCGGGACCGCCGCACGGGGCCGATATGACCCCGGGTCTTGGCTGCGGAACTGTTGTGCCGCAGGGCTATTCGGGATCGGCCGCCATCGCCTGGACCAGCGACGCCGGCCGCATATCGGTCCAGTGCGCTTCGACATAGTCCAGGCAGCTCTGCCGGCGGGCCGGACCGTGCGCGACGGTCCAGCCACCGGGGACGGCGGCGAACACCGGCCACAGCGAATGCTGGGCCTCCTCGTTGACAAGTACGTAGAACTGCGCGTTTTCGTCATCGAAGGGATTGCTCATTCGGGTTGCCTTCCTAAGTCCGGGGAGTGCGGGCGTTCAGCACGCGGGCGATGTGGGTGAGCGCGTCGGGCGAGGTCATCCGCCAGTGAGTAGCCGGGAGGGCGTGGTTCTCCAGCACGCCGTCGATGGCGTCGGTCCAGCTGGAGATGCCCCAGCTGCCGCTCGGATCGTCCAGGGCGGCATGGAAATACACCAGGTCGCCCTTGAAGCGGCGGGGCCGGTAGGCGCCGATGAGCGGGAAGGCCGCGAGCGCGCTGTCCACGATCCGGGCGACCCGGTCCGCGCCGACCTCCGCTTCGGCGTCGACCAGTCCCGGCACCTCGCCGAGCAGTTCCGCCACCGGGACGGCGGATTCGGGATCGATGTCGCTCTCGAGCGAGCTGTCCAGCATGGCCAGGACCGCGACCTCCTGCCCCTCGTCCTGGAGCTGCACCGCCATGGCGTGGGCGAGCACACCGCCGAGCGACCAGCCGAGCAGGTGGTACGGCCCTTCGAGCTGTACGGCGCGGATCTCGCGCACGTAGCGCGCCGCCCACTCCTCGATCGAATCCGGCAGCGGCACATCGGCGGCGAGAGTCGGCGACTGCAGACCGTAGATCGGGCGGTCCTCCGCCAGGTAGGGCGCCAGACCGGCGAACGACCAGGAGATGCCGCCGACCGGGTGCACGCAGAACAGCGGTGCACCCGTACCGGACGGCCGCAGCGGCAGCAGGACGGCGAACGCGGCCTCGGTGTCGACACCGCCCGGAGCGCTCAGCGGCCCTGCGATCTCGGCGGGCGTCGGCGCGGCGAAGATCAGCACGACGGGAACCTGCCGGCCCAGCGCCTCACCGAGCCGCGTCGCCAGCCGGACCGCGAGCAGGGAATTGCCGCCCAGCTCGAAGAAGTTGTCGTCCAGGCCGACCCGGTCCACGCCCACGACCTCCGCGAACACCGCACACACGGCGGCCTCGACTTCGGTTGCGGGAGCGCGGTATTCGCGCGGGGCGAAGTCCGGCGCCGGCAGGGCGGCGCGATCGACCTTGCCATTGGCGTTGTGCGGCACGGCGTCCAGGCACACGAGCGCCTCGGGCACCATGTAGCTGGGCAGCAGTCCCGCCAGCCGCGGGCGCAGCTGCGCGGGGTCGGCGCCGGCGTCGAGGCTGAAGTATCCGACCAGCCGCGCCGAGTCGCCCGTGCCGTCGACCACGACGACCGCGTCGGTCACGCCGGGCTGGGCACGCAGGGCGTGCTCGATCTCGGCGAGCTCGATGCGGTAACCGCGCACCTTCACCTGGAAGTCGCGGCGCTCCACGAATTCCAGCACGCCGGCATCGGCGGACCGCACCCAGCGCACCAGGTCGCCGGTGCGGTAGAGGCGCGAACCGGCCGGGCCGAAAGGATCGGCCACGAACCGTTCCGCCGTCAGATCCGGGCGGTCGTGGTAGCCGCGGGCCAGCTGTGCGCCGCCCAGGTACAGCTCGCCGGGGACGCCGACCGGCACCGGTCGCAGCCGGTCGTCGAGCACGTACACCCGGTTGCCCGCCTCCGGGGTGCCGATCGGCACCACGGCCTGGCGCAGGTCGGTGTCGGTGCGGAATCGGGTGACCGACACCGCCGCCTCGGTCGGGCCGTACAGGTTGTCGATGCGCGCGGCGGTCGCGGACCGGGCGCGCCGGAGCGTCTCGGCGGGCAGCGCCTCGCCGATGACCAGCAGGCGGCGCAGTGACGCCGGCAGACCGTCCGCGCCGGCGACATCGGCCAGCATGGCCAGCAGCGAGGGCACCAGGGTCAGGGTGGTGACGGACTCCCGGCGGATCTGATCGAGCAGTCCCTCCGGGTCGTGCTGTGCGCCTTCGGGAGCCAGCACGATCCGTGATCCGGTGCGCAGCGCCCACCAGAGTTCCCACACCGACAGGTCGAAGGCCGCGGAGGTCATCCACAGCACCGAATCGCCCTCGGCGAGACCGTATTCCGACTGCATCCAGTCCAGCTGGTGCGCGACCGCCGCGTGCGGCACGGCCACGCCCTTGGGCTTGCCGGTCGAACCCGACGTGAAGATCACGTAGGCGGGATCGGCGGGCGAGGACGGCGCGCGGCGCTCCTCGTCGCGAATCGCGGTGCCCGGCAGCGTGCGATCGTCGGCGATCGCGACGTCCAGCACGGTCGTGGCGTCTGGCAGGTCGTCCGGCAGCGTCATGGTCCGGGTGGAGCTGGTGAGCACCACGGCCGGCGCGGCCGTCCCGAGGACCATCGCGGTGCGCTCGATCGGGTGCGCGGGATCCAGCGGGACATAGGCCCCGCCCGCCCGCACCACGGCGTACATGGCGATCAGCAGTTCGATGCTGCGCGGAAGCGCCAGCGCCACCAGCGTTTCCGGGCCGACGCCCGCGCCGATGAGCACCCGGGCCAGCCGGTCGACCCGCTCGGCGAAGTCGCGGTAGCTCAGTGCCCGCCCGTCCTCGACGACCGCGAGGGCGAATGGAGTGCGTCGCACCTGAGCATCGAACTCGTCGAGCAGCCCGCGCGCGGGGAGGCCGCTGTCGGCCGCGTTCCAGGACCGCAGCAGGCGTTCGCTTTCCCTCTCGCCGAGGATGTCCACGTCGCCGATCGGACCGTGCGGGTCGGCGATCACGCCCGCCAGCAGCCGCTCCAGGCGTTCGGCGAATCCGGCGACGGTGACCTCGTCGAACAGTGCGGTCGCGTAGGTCATGGTCGCGGTCATCCCGGCCGGGGCGCCGTCGGCGTCGTAGCGGTCCATGACCACCAGGTGCAGGTCGAACTGCGAGACGTCGGTATCGAATTCGATGGCGCCGACCCGCAGCCCGTCCAGATCGAAGGCCGCCCGGTCCTGGTTGTGGAAGGAGAAACCGACCTGCACCAGCGGGTGACGCGCGGTCGAACGCTCCGGGTTGAGCACCTCGACCAGCCGCTCGAAGGGCACGTCCACGTGGTCGAAGGCCGCGACGTCGCGGGCCCGGACCCGCCGCAGCAGGTCGGTGAAGCCTGCGGCCGGGGCGACCTCGGTGCGCAGCACCAGGGTATTGACGAACATGCCGACCAGATCGTCCAGCGCCGCGTCACCGCGCCCGGCGACCGGGGTGCCGACCGCGATATCGGTCGAGCCGGTCAGCCGGGACAGCAGGGCCGCGAAGGCCGCGTGCACGGTCATGAACAGGGTCGCACCGCTGGATCGGCCCAATTCGGCGAGGGCCGTGTGGGTTTCGGCGTCGATGGTGAAATCGACGCGGCGGCCGTCGGTGTCCAGCACCACCGGCCGGGGGCGGTCGGCGGGCAGGGTGAGCAGCGGGGGCAGTCCGGCCAGCGTCTCGGTCCAGAAGCCCAGCTGCCGGGAGACCAGCGAGGCGGGATCGTCCTCGGAGCCGAGCAGTTCGCGTTGCCAGACCGCGTAATCCGCGTACTGGATCGGCAGCGGCGTCCAGGCCGGAGCAACGCCCGACTTGCGCGCCGCGTAGGCCGTCATGACATCGCGGGCCAGCGGCACCAGCGAGCTGCCGTCACCCGCGATGTGGTGCATGACGACCACGAAGACGTGGTCCTCCAGGGCCAGCTGGAACAGCGCCGCCCGCAGCGGCACGGTCGCGGTGACGTCGAAGCCCTGGCCGATCACCTCGAGGACGGCCGCCATGACCGTTTCTTCGGTCACCGGAATCGTCTCCAGCGCAGGCAGATCCGTGGCCGCGGTGGCGGGCAGCACCACCTGCACCGGACCCGACTCGGTTTCCGGGTAGACGGTGCGCAGCACCTCGTGCCGGACCACCACGTCGGTGATCGCGGTGGTCAGCGCCGCCACGTCCAGCGGTCCGGTCAGGCGGATGGGGAGCGGGATGTTGTAGGCGGTGGAGTCCGGATCCAGGCGGTTCAGGAACCACATGCGCTGCTGTGCAAGAGAAACCGGGACCGGGCCGGTCACCGTCCGGGGCAGCAGCGGCGGGCGGGCGGGGGCGTCCGAGTCGATCGCGAGCACCGCGGCGGCCAGCGCCTCCACGGTCGAGTGCTCGAACACCGCCCGCACCGGCACCGGCACGCCGAACGCGGCGCTCAGGCGCGCGGCCAGCTGTGTCGCGGTGAGCGAATTTCCGCCGAGCGCGAAGAAGTCGTCGGCGAGGCCGACCCGCTCCGCGTCCGCGGTGCCGAGCACCGCGGCGACCACCCCGGCGACCGTGCGCTCGGCGTCGGTGCGCGGGGCCCGGAATTCGACGGTGCGGAAGACCGGCTCCGGCAGGGCCTTTCGATCCAGCTTGCCGACCGGGGTGAGCGGGACGGCGTCGAGCACCATGATCGATGCGGGCACCATGTACGCGGCCAGCGAGCGGCCCGCGTGGGCGGCCAGCTCGTCCAGGTCGATGGCGTGTCCGGGCGCGGCCACCACGTACGACACCAGCGCGACCGCGCCGGCGGCGTCGGTGTGGCCGAGGGTGACGGCGAATTCGACCGTCTCGTGGGCGGTCAGTGCCGCGTCGATCTCGCCGAGCTCGATGCGCAGGCCGCGCACCTTCACCTGATGGTCGGCGCGGCCGACGTATTCGAGCCCGCGGCGGCCGTCCGCCCGGGCCGTCCAGCGCACCAGGTCACCGGTGCGATAGAGCCGCTCGCCCGGCGCCCCGTACGGGTCGGCCACGAAGCGCTCGGCCGAGAGTCCAGGCCGCGCATGGTATCCGCGCGCCACGCCCGGGCCGTTCACGTACAGCTCACCGGTGACGCCGACCGGCACCGGCCGCAGCCGGGCGTCGAGCACGACCGCGGTCATGCCGGCGGTCATGGCGCCCAGCTCGACCGGCTCGCCGGGCAGCAGGGGCGCGCTGATATTGCAGGTGATGGTGGTCTCGGTCGGACCGTAGCCGTTGTGCGCGGCCCGCCGTCCGGTACTCCAGCGGGCCACGGTGTCGGGGCCGAAACCCTCACCGCCGATGGATAGTTCGCGCAGTTCCGGCAGCTGTTCCGGGTCCAGGGTCTGCAGTACCGAGGGCGTGATGAAGGCGTGGGTGACACCCTCGGCGGCCATCAGGCCGGTGAGTTCCGCGCCGCCGTACACCTCGGCCGGGGCGATCACCAGGCGCGCGCCGACCGGCGTGGCCATGAGGATCTCCAGCGGGTAGGCGTCGAAGCTCGGCGAGGACACCTGCAGCACCCGGGCGTCGGCGCCCAGGCGGTAGCGCTCGCGCTGGGTGACCGCGATGCCCGCGACGCCGCCGTGCGAGACGACGACGCCCTTGGGCAGGCCGGTGGAACCGGAGGTGTAGATCATCCACGCCGGGTTGGCGATCCGCACCGGACGGCGCAGCTCGCTCGCCGCGATCGGCTGCGCGTCGAGACCGGCCGTGGCCGCGACGAATTCGGGTGCGTCGAGCACCAGCCAGGTGGCCGCGCCGGGCAGCCGGTCGCGGCTGCCGGTGACGGTCAGGCCGAAGGTGGAGCCGGAGTCGGTCAGCATGTGCTCGATGCGGTCGGCCGGGTAGTTCGGGTCGACCGGGACGAAGGCCGCGCCCGTCTTGGCGATGGCCCACACCGCCAGCAGGGTCAGGTCCGAGCGCGGAACCGCCAGGGCGACATAGTCTTCCGCGCCTATGCCACGGCCGATGAGCACCCGGGCGAGCCGGGAGGACTCGGCATCGAGCTCGCGGTAGGTGAACTCCCGGTCCCGGTAGTGCAGCGCGATATCGTCCGGGTGGGCCGCGGCGGCCTCGGCGAAGTAGGAGCCGAGGGTGCGCGGCGGAACCGGTAGCACGGCACCGCGATCCAGCAGTCCCGCGCGTTCCGACGGGGACATCAGGTCGATCTCGCCGACCGGGACGGTGGCGTCGACGGCGATCGCACCGAGCACGCGGCCCAGGCGGCGCAGCAGACCGGCCGCGGTGACCTCGTCGAAAAGGTCGGTGGCGTAGTTCAATTCGATGGCCAGGTGGCCGTCGACATCGGGTTCGTCGGAAACGGTGAACTGCAGATCGAACCGGGCCACCCGGTGTTCGAAGTCGACCGGCTCCAGCACCAGGCCCGGCACCGCGTAGGTCTGCGCACCCAGGTTCATGTAGCTCAGGACCACGGTGAACAGTGGGTTGCGGGCCTGCGTGCGGGGCACGCCGAGGGCCTCGACCACCTGGTCGAACGGCACCGTCGCATGGTCGAAGGCGGCCAGATCGACCTCGCGGGTCTGCGCCAGCAGCGCGTCGAAGCCGAGGCCCGGTTCCGGGCGGGTGCGCAGCGCCAGGGTGTTGACGAACATGCCGACCAGGTCGTCGAGGGCGGCATTGCCGCGGCCCTCGAGCGGGGTGCCGATGGTGATGTCGGCCGATCCCGACATCCGGGCCAGCAGTACCGCGAGCGCGGCATGCCACACCATGAACGGAGTGACGTTGTGCGCCTCCGCGATTCGCTTGATCGCGGCGGCCAGGCCACCGTCCAGCCGCGCCTGCACCCGGGCGCCGCGCCCGGAGGCCACGGCCGGCCGGGGCCGGTCGGTCGGCAGCGGCAGCTCCTCGGGCAGATCGGCCAGCGCCTCGGTCCAGTACGCCAGCTCGCGTGAGCCGGACTGCTCCAGGACAGCCCGCTGCCAGAGCGCGTAATCGGCGTACTGCACCGGCAGTTCCGTCCACACCGGCGCCTGGCCCGCGGCGCGGGACAGGTAGGCGGTGATGGTGTCGCGCAGCAGCGGATCCTCCGACTGGCCGTCGCCGGCGATGTGGTGCAGCACCACCACCAGCACGTGGCTGTGCTCGGATTCGCGAATGAGCGCGGCGCGCACCGGCACCGTGGTGGTGACGTCGAAGCCGCGCCCCACGAAGCTCTCGATCCGGGTGAGGTCGGCCGCGTCGGCGCCGGTCCGCATCTCCAGGGTCGGGAGCGCGCTGTCGGCGGGCAGGACCAGCTGGTAGCCGACCCCGTCCGCGTCGGCCGGGTAGATGGTGCGCAGCGTCTCGTGGCGGCCGATCACGTCGGCGAAGGCGGCGCTCAGCACGCCGGTGTCGATCTCGCCGGTGACGCGGACGGCCGCGGGCACGTTGTAGGCCGCGGATTCCGGGTCCAGGCGGTTGAGCAGCCACATCCGGGTCTGGGCCAGCGACAGCGGGATTCGCTCCGGTCGCGGCATGCGCCGCAGCGGCAGGCGCTGCCCACCGCCGCGAATCCGGGCCGCCAGCTCGGCGACGGTCGGCGCCTCGAACAGCTGGCGCACGCTCAGCTCCGCGCCCAGGGCGGCATTGGCACGCGCCACCAGGCGCATGGCCAGCAGGGAGTTGCCGCCGCGCGCGAAGAAGTCGTCGTCGGCGCCGATGGTGACGCCGCCGAGCAGATCCCCGATCAGGGCGGCCAGCATGGCCTCGGTGCCCGGCGCGGACGCGCGGTAGGCGACGGTGGCGGCGGTGAATTCGACCGGGGGCAGGGCATTCCGGTCCAGCTTGCCGACGCTGGTGAGCGGCATCTCCGCCAGCACCGCCAGGTGGGCGGGCAGCATGTAGGAGGGCAGCTGGGTGCGGGCGTGCTCGAGCACGGTCTCGGCGTCGACCCCGGCGCCGGACACGTAGCCGACCAGGCAGTCGGTCCCGGCGGTGTCGCGGGCCAGCAGCACCACCGCGTGCGCGACGCCGGGCGCGGACAGCAGGGCCGCCTCGATCTCGCCCAGTTCGATGCGCTGGCCGCGCAGCTTCACCTGGAAGTCGTTGCGGCCCACGTACACCAGGTCGCCGGTGCGGTTCCAGCGCACCAGATCGCCGGTGCGGTACATGCGCGCGCCGGGCACCCCGAACGGGTCGGCCACGAACCGGTCGGCGGTGAGCCCGCCCCGGCCCTGGTAGCCGCGGGCCAGCTGCGCACCGGCCAGGTAGAGCTCACCGATGACACCGGTGGGCACCGGGCGCAGCCGGGCGTCGAGTACGTAGGCGCGGGTGTTCCAGTTCGGGCGGCCGATGGCGACCTCGAAATCCGGGTCGGCGTCGGAGAATTCGTGGTAGATGGTCGAGATCGCGGCCTCGGTCGGGCCGTAGGCATTGTGCACCGAGCCGCTCACCAGCTCGCGCAGGCGGCCGAGCAGTTCGACGGGCAGCGCCTCGCCACCGGTGTGCAGGTGGCGGAACGAGCGCAGCGCGTCGCCGTGGCCCTCGGCGACCAGGGCCGCCAGCACCGACGGCACGTGTTCGGCGATGGTGACGCCGAATTCGCGCATGAGCCCGGCCAGGTAGTCGAGGTCCTGGTGGCCGCCGGGACGCGGAATCACCAGGGGCGCACCGACCATGGCGGGCAGGAAGCACTCCCACACCGAGACGTCGAAGGCCAGCGGGGCGCGCTGCATGATGCGGTCGGCGCGGGTGACGCCGTAGCGGTCCTCGAGCCAGCGCAGCTGGTTCATGATGGCGCGGTGGCTGGTCGCCACGCCCTTGGGCAGGCCGGTGGAGCCGGAGGTGTAGAGGACATAGGCGAGGTTGTCCGGCCGCAGTACGCCCCGCCGGTCGGCATCGGTGATCGGCTGGTCCGAAAGACCGTCCAGGGCACCGGATTCCGTCAGCTCGGCGACATCGAGCACGCGCACGCCCTCGAGTGCGGGCAGCTCCGCGCCGCCGACGGTGAGCACCAGGGTGGCGGCGGAGGTACCGAGGACGTGCGCGATGCGGTCGGCCGGATGCGACGGATCGACCGGCACGTAGGCGGCGCCGGCGGCCACGACGGCGTACAGCGCCACCACCATGTCGATCGAGCGCTGCGCGGTGACGCCGACGATGGCGTCCGGGCCGACACCCGCCGAGATCAGCAGGCGGCTCAGGCGATTCACCCGCCGCGCCAGGTCGGCGTAGGCGACCCGGTCGCCCTCGAAGACGAGCGCGTCCGCGTCGGGGTCCTGCGCGGCGCGGGCGTCGAGCAGCTCGGCCAGGGTCTCGGCGGGCAGCACCCGGGTGGTGGCATTGCGATCCACCAGCAGCACACCGCGTTCGGCGCGCGCCATGATCTCCACGTCCCCGGCGGTGGTGCGCGAGTCGGCGAGCAGGGCGCGCAGCACGCGTTCGTAGGTGTCCTGGAACGCGCCGATGGTCGCGGCGTCGAAAAGGTCGGTGGCGTAGGTGATGTAGACCTCGATGCCGGCGGGCGCGCCCTCGGCGTCGGTGGTCTCGGCCATGGTCCAGTCCAGGTCGAACTGGGCGGCGGTGGCGTCGACGGTGAGCGCCTCGATGGCCAGGCGGTTGAGCCGGATGCTGGGCCGGGTGTGGTTCTGCAGGGTCAGCGTGACCTGGCACAGCGGCGAATGCGCCTGGGAGCGCACCGGATTCACCGCGTCGACCAGCATTTCGAAGGGCACCACGGCGTGTTCGAAGGCGGTCAGGTCGGTGTCGCGGACCTGGGTGAGCAGCTCGGACAGCGACGCGTCCGGGCGCACCTCGGTGCGCAGCACCAGGGTGTTGACGAACATGCCGACCAGGTCGTCGAGGGCCTCGTCACCGCGTCCGGCCACCGGGGTACCGATGACGATGTCCCCGGTGCCGGAGAGCCGGGCCAGCGTGACCGCCAGCGCCGTGTGCAGCACCATGAACGGGGTCACCCGGCGGGTGGCTGCGAAATCCAGGACGGCCTTGTGCAATTCGGCGTCGAAGCGGCCGCCGAAGCCCGCGCCGCGGCCGCTGGCGACCGCCGGGCGGGGGCGGTCGGTGGGCAGGGCCAGCACGTCGGGCACCCCGTGCAGGCGCCGGGTCCAGTGCGCCAGCTGGTGCGCCAGCACCGAGTCGGCGTCGTCGGGGCTGCCCAGGGCGGCGCGCTGCCACAGCGCGAAATCGGCGTACTGCACCGGCAGCGGGGCGAGGTTGGGGGTCTCCCCCGCGCAGCGGGCCACGTAGGCGCTGGCGATGTCGCGGGTGAGTGGGCCGAAGGACCAGCCGTCTGCGGCGATGTGGTGTACCACCATGACCAGCAGGTAGGCGCCGGGTTCGTCGGTGAGCTCGAGCAGGCGGATGCGGAAGGGCACCTCGGCGGTCACGTCGAAGGCGGTGCGCGCCACCGCTTCCACCAGCCCGGGCAGCTCGGCGGCCGAGACCGGCTCGGGCATCAGATCGATCAGGCGGGTGCCGGCGGGCAGGACGAGCTGACTGGCCTCGCCGTCGTGCTCGGGGTAGATGGTGCGCAGGGTCTCGTGCCGGTCCACCACATCGGCCACCGCGGCCTGCAGGGCCTCGAGGTTCAGGGAGCCGGTGAGCCGTAGCGCGAACGGAATGGTGTAGCCGTCGCGGATGTCGAAGCGGTTGAGGAACCACATGCGCTGCTGTGCGATGGACAGCGGGATGCGGTCGCCGCGCTGCTGCACCGAGACCGGCGGCAGCTCGACCACGGTTTCGGCGTCGGCCGCGGAGATCCGGGCCGCCAGCCCGGCGACCGTGGCGTCCTCGAAGACCGCGCGCAGCGGAATCCGCACGCCCGCGGCCTTGCCCAGGCGCGCCACCAGCTGGGTGGCGATGAGCGAGTTGCCGCCCAGCGCGAAGAAGTCGTCGTCGGCGCCGGCCCGCTCGACCCCGAGCAGGGCGGCGAAGACCTCCGCGACGATCCGCTCTTCGGGCCCGGTGGGGGCGCGGAAGGCGGAGCCGGCGGCCGCCGGCGCGGGCAGGGCGGCGCGGTCGAGCTTGCCGGAGGCATTGAGCGGGAGGGCGTCCAGCGTCACATAGACAGCGGGCACCATGTAGGCCGGAAGGCGCTGCGCGAGCGCTGATTTCAACTCGAAGGGCGAGATCTCCGCGCCCGGGGCGGGCACCAGGTAGGCGACCAGCTGTGGCTCGGCGCCGGCGCGGCCGGAACCGCGCACCACGACCGCCGCCTGGGCGATCGACGCCGATTCGGCCAGGGCGGATTCGATCTCGCCGAGCTCGATGCGCAGGCCGCGCAGCTTCACCTGGAAATCGGTGCGGCCCAGGTATTCCAGTTCGCCGTTGCCGAGCCACTTCACCAGGTCACCGGTGCGATACATGCGCTCGGAGACACCGAAGGGGTTGGCCACGAAGCGATCCGAGGTGAGGTCCGGGCGTGCCACGTAGCCGATGGCGAGCTGATCGCCCGCGAGGTAGAGCTCACCGGCGATACCCGCGGGCACCGGCCGCAGCCGCGAATCCAGCACGTACACCTGGGTGTTGAACACCGGGCGGCCGATCGGCACCGAGTCCACGTCGGCAGCGGTGACCTGGTGATAAGTCACGTCGACGGCGGCCTCGGTCGGACCGTAGAGGTTGTGCAGCTCGGCGCCGGTCAGCTCACGTAGTCGATGCGCGGACTTCGGCGGGAGAGCCTCGCCCGATGCGAACACCTGGCGCAGGCTGGTGCAGCGCGCGGCCGCCTCCTCCGCGACGAAAACCGCGAGCATGGACGGCACGAAGTGGGTGACCGTGACGCCTTCGCGGGCAATGAGTTCCGCGAGCTGAGCCGGGTCGCGGTGCGCCTCCGGCCGCGCCACCGCCAGCGTGGCGCCGATCAGCAACGGCCAGAAGAACTCCCACACCGACACGTCGAAGGTGACCGGAGTCTTCTGCAGCACCACGTCGGCGGCGGTCAGGCCGTACTCGGCCTGCATCCAGACCAGACGATTGACGATGGCCGAATGCGGCACCGCCACGCCCTTCGGGCGGCCGGTCGAACCGGAGGTGAAGATGACGTAGGCATTGTTCGAAGCCCGCAGCGGCGCAGCGCGATCCGCGTCGGTGATCGGCTCGTCGGAGAATCCGGTCAGGTCCAGCAGATCGATCCGCACCTGCGCGACATCCATCGCCAGGTCCTCGCCCGAGGTCAGCACGGTGACCGGATCGGCGGTGTCGAGAATGTATTCGATGCGCTCGGCCGGGTGGTCCGGGTCCAACGGCACGTACGCGGCGCCGGCGGCGGCCACCGCGTACATGCCGACCAGCAGGTCGACGGAGCGCCGCATGCCCAGGGCCACGAAGGAATCCGGGCCGACGCCCTCGCCGATCAGCCAGCGCGCCAGCTGCCGTACGCGCACGGCGAACTCGCTGTACGTCAAGCTCGCAGCCGGTTGGGAGGTATCGGCGTGCTCGAAGGTGAGAGCGGTCGCGTCGGGAGTCCGGGCCACCTGGGTCTCGAACAGCGACACCAGCGTCGCGGCGTCGCCCGCGGGCAGGTCGAGCGCGGCGGCGGTGTCGTTCCACTCGTGCAGGATCCGGGTCCGCTCGGCGGCGTCGAGCAGGTCGATGTCCCCGACCCGCACTGTCGCGTCGGCGGCCACGGAGGCCAGCACCCGGCTCAGCCGCTCGGCGAGCGCGGCGGCGGTGCCGGCGTCGAACAGCTCGGTCGCGTAGCGCAGATTGCCGCTCAGGCCGGCCTGGTCGCCCAGCTCGCCGACCACCAGGTGCAGGTCGAATTTGACCGTGGGGTCGTCGATCTCGATCGGGGCCACGGTCAGGCCGGGCAGGGCGAAGTCCTGCGCGCCCTCCATGCGGGCCGCATCGGTGAAGGTCAGCATCACCTGGGCCAGTGGCGGCGCCCCGGTGGTGCGGTCCACGGCCAGGGCATCGACGATGCGCTCGAAGGGCAGTTCGGCGTGGGCGAAGGCGGCCAGGTCGGCGGTGCGCACCCGGCCCAGCAGGTCGGTGAAGGACAGGTCGGGCTCGACCTGGGTGCGCAGCACCAGGGTGTTGACGAACATGCCGATGAGGGCGTCGAGTTCGCGTTCGCCGCGGCCGCCGATCGGCGAGGCCACGGCCACGTCGGCGGTGCCGCTGCTGCGCGCCAGCAGGGCCGCGAAGGCGGCGTGCACGACCATGAACATGGTCACGCCGTGGGCCCGGGCCAGCTCGCGCAGGCCGGCGGCGACGGTCTCGTCCACCGAGAACGGCACGGACGCACCGGTATCGGCGGGCGTCGCGGGCCGGGGGCGGTCGGTCGGCAGCGCCAGCTGCGGGGGCAGGCCCGCCAGGGTCGCGCGCCAGAACTCGAGCTGCTGGTGCGCCACCGAGCCCGGTTCCCGGTCGTCGCCGAGCAATTCGTGCTGCCAGAGGCTGTAGTCCGCGTACTGCACCGCCAGCGGCTCCCAGCCGGGTTCGGCGTCGGCGAGACGGGCGGTATAGGCGCGCATGAGATCGGTGATCAGCGGCGCCAGCGAGAGGGCATCGGCGGCGATGTGGTGCACGACGACGGCCAGGACGTATTCCGGGGACCGGTCCTCGGTCTCCTCGTCGAGTACGAAAAGCCCGATGCGCGAAGGCAGTTCGCCGGTCACATCGAATCCGGCCGAAGCGAAGGCGGCGAGCGCGCCGGTGATCTCCGCGGCGGCGACCGGAACCGGGCTCAGGCTCAGTCCGATGTCCGCCACATCCAGAATATGCTGGTAGGGGCCGGATTCCGAGTCCGGGTAGGTGGTGCGGAGGGACTCGTGGCGGGCCAGCACGTCCAGCGTGGCCTGTTCCAGCGCCGCGATGTTCAGCGCACCGCGCAGGCGCAGGACGATCGGCAGGTTGTAGACGCTGTGCTCGCCGTCCTCGCTCTCGATCCGGTTGAGGAACCACAGGCGCTGCTGGGCGGGCGAGAGCGGAATGCGGTCGGGGCGCGAGCGCGCGGCCAGCACCGGGCGGGCGGCGTCGGGGTTGGCGGCGACCAGCGCGGCCGCCAGGCCCTCGACGGTGGAGGCCTCGAAGAGCAGGCGCACCGGCACCCGGGCGCCGAGCTCGGCGCCGATGCGGGAGGTCACCCGGGCGGCGTCGAGCGAGCTGCCGCCGAGGGCGAAGAAGTCGTCGTCCAGGCCGACCCGCTCGGCGGTCAGCACCTCGGCGAACACGGCCGCCACCAGACGCTGGGCGGCGTCGACGGGGGCGCGGAAGCTCTTGGCGCGCAACTCCGGAACGGGCAGCGCCTTGCGGTCCAGCTTGCCGCTGGAGTTGAGCGGCAGTTCGGGCAGCGCCATCAGGGCGGTCGGCACCATGTACGGCGGCAGCACCCGGGTCAGCCCGTCCCGCAGGGTCTCGGGATCCAGGTCGATGCCGGGGGCCGCGACCACGTAGCCCGCCAGGTAGTCGCCGGAGTCGGCGGTGATGAGCCGCACCGCGGCCTGCGCCACCGCGGGCGCCAGCAGCAGGGCGCTCTCGATCTCGGCCAGTTCGATGCGCTGGCCGCGGAACTTGATCTGGAAGTCGAGACGCTCGAGGTAGACCAGCTCGCCGTCCTCGGTCCACTTCACCAGATCGCCGGTGCGGTACATGCGCTCGCCCGGCCGGCCGAAGGGGTTGGCCACGAAGCGATCCGAGGTCAGGTCGACCCGGCCGTGGTAGCCGCGGGCCAGCTGTACACCGGCCAGATAGAGTTCGCCCGGCACCCCGATGGCCACCGGGTGCAGGCGCGAATCCAGCACGAATACCTGGGAATTCCACTCCGGTTCACCGATCGGCACGGTGAGGGTGTCGGAGCTGTGCGCCTCGCGGAAGGTGATGGACACCGCGGCCTCGGTGGGGCCGTAGAGGTTGTGCACCCCGGCGTCGCTGACGGCCCAGAAGGCGGTGACGGTCTCCGGCGGCAGCGCCTCGCCGATGACGAAGACCTCACGCAGCGAATCGAGTTCGCCCGCCTCGGCGTGCGCGGCGAACACCGCGAGCATGGAGGGCACGAAGTCGGTGAGCGTGACCCCGTGGCGGGCAATGGTTTCGGCGATGTAGCGGGGATCGCGGTGGCCGTCGGGGGTGGCGACCACCAGGGTCGCGCCCGCGCGCAGCGGCAGGAAGTAGCCCCACAGCGAGACGTCGAAGGTGGTGGCGGTCTTCTGCAGGTACACGTCCTGGCCGCGGACGCCGTACTCGGCCTGCATCCAGGCCAGCTGGTTGGCGATGGCGCGGTGGGTGACCGCGACGCCCTTGGGCTTGCCGGTGGAGCCGGAGGTGAACAGGACGTAGGCCGGGTGGTCCGGGTGCAGGACGGCGCGCCGCTCACGGTCGCCGATCTTGGCCGCGGAGTACTCCGCCAGCTCCAGCTCGTCGAGGTGATGCAGTGGCACGTCGACGGTTTCGGGCAGGGTGAAGCCGTCGCGGCGGGTGGTGAGCACGGCGTGCGGGCCGGCGGTGGTGAGGATGTGGCCGATGCGTTCGGCCGGGTGGGACGGGTCCACCGGCACGTACGCGCCGCCGGCGCGCAGCACGGCGTACATGGCGACCACCAGCTCCACCGAGCGGGCCAGGGCCAGCACGACCAGCGATTCGGGCCCGACCCCGGCGGCGATGAGGTAGCGCGCCAGCCGGTTCGCGCGCTCGGAGAACTCCGCGTAGGTGAGTTCGGTGTCGCCGAAGACCAGGGCGCGGGCGTGCGGGGTGCGGGCCGCCTGCGCGTCGAAACCTTGGTGCAGGAACTGATCCGGGACGCGGGAGCCGGTGGCGTTCCAGCTGGAGGTGACGTAGTCGCGCTCGCCGGCGTCGAGCAGTTCGATATCGCCCACCGGCACCGCGGCGTCGGCGGTGGCGGCGCTCAGCAGGCGGGTGAACTTGGCGGCGAACTCGCGCACCGCGTGATCGTCGAAAAGGTCGGTGGCGTAGGTGTACTGGACCCGGTAGCGGTCGCCGTCGGAGACGACGGTCAGCTGCAGGTCGAACTTGGCGATGCCCGGATCGAAGTCCAGTTCCTCGGCGGTCAGTCCCGGCAGCGCGGCGGTGAGGTCGCCGAGGTTCTGCATGAACAGCGCGACCTGGAACAGCGGGTGGCGGTTGCGGGCGCGCGCCGGATTGAGCACCTCCACCAGGCGCTCGAAGGGCACCTCGCGATGGGCGAAGGCGCGCAGATCCCGGTCGCGCACATGGGCGATCAGGTCGGCGAAGGAGTCCGCGCCGCGCACCTCGGCGCGCAGCACCAGGGTGTTGACGAACATGCCGACCAGGTCGTCGAGGGCCTGGTCGCCGCGTCCGGCGACCGGGGTGCCGATGGCGATGTCGCCGGTGCCCGAGAGCCGGGCCAGCACCGCGGCCAGCGCGGCGTGCAGCACCATGAACGGGGTGGCGCGGTGGTCGGCGGCCACCCGGTCGACCGCGGCGCGCAGGTCGGCATCCAGCACGGTCTCGAACGAGGTGCCGCGGAAGGTGGACACCGCCGGACGCGGGCGGTCCGCGGGCAGGTCGAGCTGGGCGGGCAGATCCGCGAGTTCGCTTGCCCAGAAGGCGATCTGGCGGGACGCCACCGAGTCCGGATCGGATTCGTCGCCCATCCAGGCCCGCTGCCACAGCGCGTAGTCGGCGTACTGCACGGCCAGCGGCTCGTAGGACGGCCGCTGACCCGCCTGCCGCGCCACGTACGCCAGCACCAGGTCGCGCACCAGCGGTCCGATGGAGGCGCCGTCGGCGGCGATGTGGTGGGCCACCACCACCAGCGTGTGGTCGCCGGGACCCGAGCGCAGCAGCCGGGCGCGCAGCGGCACCTCGGCGGTGACGTCGAATCCCTGTGCGGCCAGCGCCAATACGGTCGCGGCCAGCTGGTCCTCGGGCACCTCGCGCGGGGTCAGGTCCACCGCGGCGGCGGGCAGCACCACCTGGGCGGGGCCCTGGTCGGCGGCCGGGTAGTAGGTGCGCAGCGACTCGTGGCGTTCGATGACATCGGCGAAGGCGGCGGCCAGCGCCGCGGTGTCGAGCTCGCCGCGCAGGCGCAGCGCGAACGGCATGTTGTCCACCGCCGACGGATCGAAATCATCGGCGGCCGGGTCGTATTCGCTGCGCGCGAAGTGGTTCAGGAACCACATGCGCTGCTGGGCGGGCGAGAGCGGAATGTGGTCCGGGCGCGGCCCGGCGGTCAGCGGCGGCCGGGCCCCCGGGCCCGCGCCGTCGCCCAGCGCCGCCAGCGCGGACACGGTCGGACGCTCGAAGAAGTCGCGCACGTCCACGGTGACGCCGAGCGACTCCCGGATCCGGGCAATGGCGCGGGTGGCGATCAGGGAGTTGCCGCCCAGGGTGAAGAAGTCGTCGTCCGCGCCGACCACCGTGAGGTCCAGCAGATCGGCGAAGATGGCCGCGACCGCCTCCTCGGCGGGGGTGGCCGGGGTGCGATAGGCGGTGGCGGTGTCGGCGAAGACCGGGTCGGGCAGGGCGCGCCGGTCCAGCTTGCCGTTCACGTTCATCGGCATCTCGGGCAGAACCACCAGCAGCGACGGCACCATGTACTCGGGCACGTGCGTCCGTGCGGTGGAAAGCACTGCGGCACTGTCGATTTCGACCCCGTCGGCCGCGACGACATAACCGACCAGTGCCTGCTCGCCGTTCGGGCGGGTGTGCATGAGCACGGCCGCCTGCGCGACCGCGGCGGCGCGGCGCAGCGCGGACTCCACCTCGCCGAGCTCGATGCGCAGGCCGCGCATCTTCACCTGGAAGTCGCTGCGGCCCACGTATTCCAGCTCGTCCGGGCCGCCGTCCACACCGGAGACCCAGCGCACCAGATCACCGGTGCGGTACATGCGATCGCCGGACGGGCCCTCGGGGTTGGGCACGAACCGTTCGGCGGTCAGACCCGAGCGGCCCACATAGCCACGGGCCAGCTGGGTGCCGGCGATGTACAGCTCGCCGACCACGCCGACCGGCACCGGGCGCAGATCCGTGTCGAGGACCAGCAGTTCGACATCGTCGCCGGGGCTGCCGATCGGAATGGTGTCGACATCGGCCGCGGTGACCTCGTGGGCGGTGGCCACCACGGTGGACTCGGTGGGACCGTACACGTCGAACAGGGTCGCGCCGCTGACGCTGCGGAAGTCAGCGGCGGTTCCGACGGGGACGGTCTCGCCACCGGTGAGCAGATAGCGCAGGGAATCGGGCAGGTCCTCGCCGCTGCGCATGACCTCGCCCACCAGCGCGGCCAGCATCGACGGCACGAAAAAGGCCGTGGTGACCCGTGATTCGCGAATGACGCGCACCAGGTAGGCAGGGTCCAGGTGACCGTCCGGGGTGGTGATGACCAGTCGCGCCCCGGTCTGCAGGGGCCAGAAGATCTCCCACACCGACGCGTCGAAGGTGGTGCTGGTCTTGAACAGCACCGCGTCGTCGTCGGTGATCCGGAACTGCCGCTGCTGCCACCGCAGGAAGGCGACGACCGCGCGGTGCGGGATGGCCACGCCCTTGGGGCGGCCGGTGGAGCCCGAGGTGAAGATGACGTAGGCCAGGTTGTCCGGGCCCGGCTGGGGCAGCTCGGGATCGTCGGCCGGGGACAGCAGCCGATCACCGTCGATGCCGTATTCCCGTGCGTTGCGCTCGAATTCGTCGATGCGCAGCACCGGGGCCTCGACGGCGAAGGCGGGCTGGTCGGCGGTGGTGGTGAGCACCACCGCGGGCTGCGCCACCTCGAGCACGTAGGAGATGCGCTCGGCCGGGTGATCCGGATCGAGGGGCACGTACGCGCCACCGGCTTCGAGGATGGCGAACATGCCGACCATCAGCTCGAAGGAGCGGCGCACCGACAGGCCCACCAGGACATCGGGGCCGACACCCAGGCCGCGCAGATGCCGCGCGAGAACCGTGACGCGGGTGGCGAATTCGGCGTAGGTGAGCGTCGCGCCCTCGAATTCCATCGCCACCGCGTCGGGGGTGCGCTGCACCTGGGCGCGGAACTGCGTGCTCAGGGTCTCGACCGGGGCCAGCTTGGGGTCGAGGACGTCGGAGGCGGCCAGCACGGCGTCGTCGACCAGCGCCTCCAACGCCGCGGTGAGGCCGCCGGCCTCGCCGCTCATCAGTCCGGGGAGCTGCCCGGACACCACCACCTGCATGAGCGCCTCGGGCTCCAGCGCGCCGCCCATGGCCTCGCTGAGCATGGCGATCTCGGTGGCCAGGGCGCCGTAGGCGACGGTGTCGCCGGCGTCCCGCAGGGCTATGCGGTCGGCGTCCAGCTCGGCCACGACAGCGATCAGACATGGTAGGTCGCCCACGCCGTAGGCTCGGCGCAAGGCCGTGACCCGTCCGTTCCGGCTGGTGGCGATCGACTCTGCGTAGTGCATCAGAGGCTTCCTTCCGACGTGCTCTCCGAGCGAAGAACCAGGGCCTGCGCGTCCGCGGTGAGCGTGCTCAGGGCCTGATGGAGTCCGGCCGCGCCGAGAGCGGCCAGAATGCCGGGTACCAATCCGGCGAGTGCCACGTTCACCAGCGCCTCCGGCTTCGCGGCGGCGCCCATGGCGCGGGCGGTGACGGCGATCTTCTCGGCAAGATCCCGATAGGTGACGGTGTGCTCGCCGTGGGTGAGGGCGACCGCCTCGGGGGCGGCCGCCGCCGCGGCGGCGAGCAGGGCGGGCAGGTCGGCCGGCTGCTGCGGCGCTGCCGCCGCATTCGTGTGCGACACCGCCGCAGTGACCTTGACCGGGGTGCCGCCGGGGCGGCGCGTGCGTTCCGCCTCGGTGCGAATGTCGATGTCGCGCACCGGCGCTTCCGGATCGGCCACCACGGTGTCCAGCACCAGCAGCAGCCGCTGCGCCAGCAGGCGCACGCTGTCCGCACCGAAAATGTCGGTGGCGTACCCGAATCGCATGTCCAGGCCCACCACCCGGCCGGCCTCGTCGTGCCGCTCGATGCCGGTGAGCTGGAGGTCGAACTTGGCCTCGGTGAGCTCGGGGTCGAGCGCCTCGACGGTGAGTCCGGGCAGCGCCGCCGACACCGGCGACATGTTCTGGAAGGCGAAGGCCACCTGGAACAGCGGGCTCACCGACGCCGAACGGGCCCGGCCGGTGGCGGCCAGCACGGCCTCCACCACGCGCTCGAACGGCACGTCGGCCTGGGCGAACGCCGCCAGGTCGCGGTCGCGCACCTGCCGCAGCAGATCGGTGAAGGCGAGCTTGCCGTCCACCTCGGCGCGCAGCACCACGGTATTGACGAACATGCCGATCAGGTCGTCCAGCGCCCGCTCGCCGCGACCGGCGAGCGGGACGCCGATCGAGATGTCGCGCTGGCCGGACAGTTTGGCCAGCAGCACCGCGAAGGCGGCGTGCACGACCCCGAACAGGGTGGCCCCGTGCGCCCGGGCCAGGGCCGAGAGCCGCTCGACGGTCTCCGCGTCGACCGCGAAATCGACCGTCTCGCCGAGCATCTCGCGCCGCGCCGGCCGGGGGCGGTCGGTGGGCAGCGCCAGCTGCTCGGGCGCGGAGGACAGCTCATCCACCCAGAAGCGCAGCTGCCGCGACAGCAGGCTGTCCGGATCGGCGTCCGAACCGAGCACGCGGCGCTGCCAGGCGGCGAAGTCGCCGTACTGGATCTCCAGCGGCGCCCAGGCGGGCGCGTCCCCGGCCAGGCGGGAGGTGTAGGCCAGCACCAGATCCCGGGTCATGGGCAGTACCGAGTAGCCGTCGGCGCTGATGTGGTGCAGCACCACCAGCAGGACGTGGTCGGCCGGGCCGAGTTCGAACAGCGTCACCCGTACCGGCGGCGCGACGGTGACATCGAAACCGGCCGTGGCCGTCTCGACCAGGCGGGCCTGAATCTCGTTCTCGGACACCTGGACCGGGGTGAGCTCGCCCTGGAGTTCGCCCAGCTCCAGCACCACCTGCACGGGCTCGCCGTCCACCTCGGGATAGCGGGTGCGCAGAATCTCGTGGCGCTCCAGCACATCCCGCAGGGCCGCGGTGAGCGCGGCCTTGTCGAGCGCGCCGAAGCGCGGGTCTACGGAGCGTAGCCGGACGGCGGCGGGCACGTTGTAGGCGCCCGACTCCGGGTGCAGGCGGTTGAGCACCCACATGCGCTGCTGGGCCAGCGACAGCGGGGCCGGGCCCGAGTCGGTACGGCGGGTCAGCGCGGGCAGCAGCTCGGCCGGATCGGCGGTGGCGATCCAGCCCGCCAGCCCGGCCACGGTCGGGGCCTCGAACAGGGCCGAGACCGGCACCCGCACACCGAGATCCGAGCCGAGCCGGGCGGCCAGGCGGGTCGCCATGAGCGAATTGCCGCCCAGTGCGAAGAAGTCCGCATCCAGGCCGATCGGGGTGGCCTCGGCCGCGCCGATGACCTCCGCGAAGCCCGCGGCGACGGCCTGCTCGAGCGCGGTCACCGGCTCGCGGTAGGCCGCCACGGCGAAGACCGGTTCGGGCAGCCGCGCCCGGTCGACCTTGCCGTTGGCGTTCAGCGGCAGGGCGTCCAGCACGACCAGCGCGGCCGGGACCATGTACGTCGGCAGCTCCGCGGCGAGCGCGGCGCGCAGGGCGGCCGACACTTCGTCGCGGCGTTCCCCGGAGGTGCCGGGGACCGCGGCGTAGGCGACCAGCCGGGCGCCCGCGTCGGCGGTGCTGCGAGCGACGGCGACCGCGGCGCTCACGCCGGGCTGCCGGTACAGCGCGGTCTCCACCTCACCGAGCTCGATGCGGAAACCACCGATCTTGACCTGGAAGTCGACGCGATCGATGTACTCGAGCGCGCCGTCCGCGCGCCAGCGGACGATATCGCCGGTGCGGTACATGCGGCCGCCGGCGAAGGGGTCCGCAACGAAGCGGTCGGCGGTCAGGGCCGGGCGGCCGTGGTAGCCGCGCGCCAGCTGCGCGCCGGACAGGTACAACTCGCCGGGCACGCCGATCGGGACCGGGGACAGGCGGGCGTCGAGCACGTAGACCCGGCTGTTCCAGGCGGGCGAGCCGATCGGCACCGCCTGCCGGTGCCGCTCGCGCACCTCGTAGGAGGTGATGGAGACCGCCGCCTCGGTGGGGCCGTAGAGGTTGAACAGCCGTGCGCCCTCGGCATTCTCGCTGTCGGGGTGCTGGTCGAGGAACTCCGCGGCCGTCGCGGCCGGCAGCGCCTCGCCGATGGCCAGCACCGCGCGCACCGAGGCAGGGAGCGGACCGCCCGCCAGCAGCATGCCGAGCAGCGAGGGCACCGGGTGCAGGATCGTGACGGCGTGCGTCTCGATCAGGGCGCGCAGGCGGTCGGGATCGCGTTCGTCGCCCGCGGCGGACACCACCAGGCTGCCGCCGGTGGTCAGCGCGGACCAGAACTCCCACACCGACAGGTCGAAGGTGGCGGGGGTCTTCAGCAGCGCGCGGTCGCCCGCGTCCAGCTCGAAGGTGGCGCGCAGCCAGCGCAACTGGTTGACGATGGCCGCGTGCGGCACCGTCACGCCCTTGGGCAGGCCGGTCGAACCCGAGGTGAAGATGACGTAGGCCGGGTGCTGCGGGCGCAGCGGGCGCACCCGCTCACCGTCGGTGATCGGCGCCGCGGACAGGCCGGACAGCTCCAGCCGGTCCACCTCGAGCACCGGGACCGCGGCCTCGAAGGGCACGCCGTCGGCCGACGTGCTGAGAACCACTGCCGGAGCGGCGGTTTCGACAATGTAGGCGATGCGGTCGGCCGGGTGGTCCGGGTCGATCGGCACATAGGCACCGCCCGCCTTGACCACCGCGTACATGGCGACCACCAGGTCGATGCCACGGCGCATGGCGAGCACCACGCCGGTCTCGGGGCCGACGCCCGCGGCGATGAGCCGCCGGGCCAGGCGGTTGACCCGGGCGTCGAATTCCGCATAGCTGAGCGATGTTCCGGCGTCCAGCAGGGCGACCGCGGCGGGGTTCGTCGCCACCCGGGCGTCGACCAGATCGGCCAGGGTGGCCGGCGCGAGCTGGTGCGCGGTGGCGTTCCAGTCGTGCAGGATGCGCTGGCGCATACCCGCACCCAGCAGGTCGATATCGCCGATGACGGTGTCCGGCTGCGCCGCAACGGTTTCCAGCAGCCGCGCCAGCGCGGCGGTGAACCGCTGCGCGGTGCCCTCCGTGAACAGGTCGTGCGCGTAGCCGAGGGTCAGCTCCAGCCCGGCGGGCGCGCCGGTCTCGGTGTAGTGGTCCACCGCGAACAGGTGCAGATCGAATTGCGCCACGTGGGTGTCGAATTCGACCTCCGACACGGTCAGGCCGGGCAGCTGCAGCTCGGCGCGCTCGTGGTTCTGGAAGGACAGGCCCACCTGGACCAGCGGGTGCCGGGCGGTGGAGCGGGCCGGGTTGAGCACCTCCACCAGGCGTTCGAAGGGCACGTCGGCATTGCCGAAGGCGGCGATGTCGCCCGAGCGCACGCGGGCCAGCAGGTCGGTGAACGGTTCGCCGCCGTCGGTGCGGGTGCGCAGCACCAGCGTGTTGACGAACATGCCGATCACGTCGTCGAGGGCGGCGTCGCCGCGGCCGGCGATCGGGGTGCCGACCGCGATGTCGCTGGTGCCCGAGAGCCGCGACAGCAGGGCCGCGAAAGCCGCGTGCACCACCATGAACAGGGTCGCGCCGCGACGGCGGCCCAGCTCGGTCAGACCGGCGTGCAGGTCGGCGTCGAGCGGGAGCCGGATGTAGCTGCCGCGCAGGCTCTGCCGCGCGGGGCGCGGATGGTCGGCCGGCAGGTCCAGCTGATCGGGCAGACCCGCCAGGGTCTCGCGCCAGAAGGCGAGCTGGCCCGCGGCCACCGAGCCGGGATCGTCCTCGGCGCCGAGCAGGGCGCGCTGCCACAGCGCGTAGTCGGCGTACTGCACGGCCAGCGGGGTCCACGACGGCCGGGAGCCGGCCAGGTGGGCGTCGTAGGCGACCATCAGGTCGCGCACGAACGGGACCACCGAGGAGCCGTCGGCCGAGATGTGGTGCAGCACACCGGCGAGCACGTGATCGCCGGTGGGCGCGCCGTCGGCGTCGACCACCCGCAGCAGCAGCACCCGCACCGGCACGTCGACGGTCACGTCGAAGGTCGTGGTGGCGAATTCGGTGACCCGGGCCACCAGCTCGGCCTCGGTCACGTCGACCGGCTTCAGCTCCGAAACCACCTGCGCGGCAGGCAGGATCACCTGCGCGGGCCCGTCCGCGGTCTCCGGGTAGACGGTGCGCAGGGTCTCGTGGCGTTCCACCACGGCGGCGAAGGCGGCCTCGAGCGCGGGGGCGTCCAGCTCACCGGCGAGGCGCAGGGCGAGCGGGATGTTGTAGGCCGTGGACGTGCGATCGAAGCGGTTGAGGAACCACATGCGCTGCTGGGCGGGCGAGAGCGGCAGGTGCTCGGGCCGGGCGCCGGCGACCAGCACCGGACGCTTCGGCCCGCCGGCCTCGGCCTGCACGCGGGCGGCCAGGGCGGTCACGGTGGGCGCCTCGAACAGGGCGCGCACGCCGACCGTGGTGTCGAACAGGGCGCCGATGCGGGCGACCGCCTTGGCCGCGAGCAGCGAGGAGCCGCCCAGGGCGAAGAAGTCGTCGTCCGCGCCCACCCGCTCGATGCCCAGCAGGTCGGCGTAGACGTTGGCGATGAGCTCTTCGGCGACGGTGGCCGGCTGCCGGTACTCGGTGCCCTCGAAGACCGGGGCGGGCAGCGCCGCGCGGTCGAGTTTGCCGTTGACGGTCAATGGGATCCGGTCCACGATCACCACCGCGGCGGGCACCATGTGCTCGGGCAGCTCCCGGGCGACGAAGGCACGCAGGTCGGTGGTGGACGGCGCGGTGTCCACGGCCGGGACCACGTAGCCGACGATGCGGGAGGCGTCCACGGCGGCATCGTGGCGCACGATGACCGCGGCCTCGCGCACCTGCGGATCCCGCAGCAGCGCGGCCTCGATCTCGCCGAGCTCGACCCGGAAGCCGTGCAGGTTCACCTGCTGGTCGATACGGCCCAGGTACTCGAGGTCGCCGGTGGCGGTCCAGCGTGCCAGGTCGCCGGTGCGGTAGGCGGATTCGCCGGGACCACCGTAGGGATCGGCCACGAAGCGACCGGCGGTGAGCGCCGGGCGGTTCAGGTAACCGCGCGCCAACTGCCCACCGGAGACATAGATTTCGCCGGGGACGCCGACCGGAACCGGACGCAGTCGCGAATCCAGCACGCGCATGGTCAGACCCGGCAGCGCGACGCCGATCACGCTGGCGGAGCCGGTGTCCGGGGTGATCGGGCGGTAGGACACGTGCACCGTGGTCTCGGTGATGCCGTACATGTTGATCAGCGCCGGGCCCTGCGGGTGCCGGGCGAACCAGCCCGCGAGCCGCTGCGGTTCCAGCGCCTCGCCGCCGAAGATCACATACCGCAGTGCGAGCTCGGTATCGGACTCGGTGTCGGCGGTGATCAGCTGGTAGAACGCCGACGGAGTCTGGTTGAGCACGGTCACGCCCGCGGTGGCGAGCAGTTCGCGGAACTGCTGCGGCGACCGCGAGGTGAAGTAGTCGACCACCACCACGCTGCCGCCGTACAGCAGCGCGCCCCACAGCTCCCAGACCGAGAAGTCGAAGGCGTAGGAGTGGAACATGGTCCACACGTCGGCGGGCCCGAAACCGTAGTGTCCCTGCGCATTGTCGAACAGGCGGATCACATTGCGGTGCGGGATCACCACGCCCTTGGGGCGGCCGGTGGAACCCGAGGTGTAGATGACGTAGGCGGTGTCGGCCGGGCGCAGCGGCGCGCGCCGGTCGCGGTCGGTGACCGGGTCTGCGGCATAGCCGTCGAGGTCGATGGTGTCCAGGCAGACGACCGGTCCGCCGAACCAGCCGGCCGGCAGCTGCGCGTCACCGCTGCTGATCGCGCACACCGGGCGGGCGTCGTCGATCACGTACTCGATGCGGTCGGCCGGGTAGTTCGGGTCGATCGGCAGGTAGCCGCCGCCGGCCTTCACCACGGCCAGCAGCGCCACGGCCAGCTCCGCGGTGCGCGGCAGCGCCACGGCCACCAGCGATTCCGGTCCGACACCGGCCGCGATGAGGCAGCGGGCCAGGCGGTTGGAGCGGGCGTCGAGCTCGGCGTAGGTGAGGGTCACATCTCCGGCGCGGACGGCCGGGGCCGCCGGGTCGAGGGCGGCGGCGGTCGCGAATCGATCGGCGAGAGTGGTGAATTCGGCGACATCGGGACCGGTGGCGGACCACTCGCGCAGTACGCGGGCGCTCTCCTCGCTGCTCAGCAGCTGGATATCGCCGACCACCACGGTGTGGTCGGCGGCCACCGCCGCCAGCACCCGGCCGAAGCGGCCGGCCAGCGCCGCGATGGTGACGGCGTCGAAAAGCTCACTGGCATAGGTGATCTCGATGTCCATGCCACCGGCGCGGCCGTCCTCGGCGTGGGTCTCGAGCACGGTGAACTGGAGATCGAACTTGGACACTCCGGCGTCCAGGGTCTCCGGGTGCACCCGCAGCTCGGGCAGCTCCACCGTGGGCAGCGCGTAGTTGTGGAAGGTCAGGGCCACCTGGAACAGCGGGTGCCGGGCCTGGGACCGGGCCGGGGACAGCACCTCGACCAGGCGCTCGAAGGGCACCTCCGCGTGCGAGAGCGCGGCGATGTCGTCCTCGCGCACCGCGTCCAACACGGTGTCGAAGCGGGCCCGCGGGTCGATCTCGCTGCGCAGCACCAGGGTGTTGACGAACATGCCGACCAGGCCGTCGAGCGCCTGCTCGCCGCGGCCCGCGACCGGGGTGCCGATCGCGATGTCGGTGCTGTTCGACACCCGCGCCAGCAGCACCGCCAGCGCCGCGTGCACGGTGCTGAACAGGGTGGTGTCGTGCTTGCGCGCCAATTCGCCCAGCTGACCGTGCAGATCGGAGTCGATGCTCAGGCGGTGGGTGCCGCCGCGCAGCGAGGCGACCGCCGGACGCGGCCGGTCCGCGGGCAGTTCCAGCTGCTCGGGCAGCCCGGCCAGGCGCTGCCGCCAGAACTCCAGCTGCCGGTGCGCCAGGGACCGCGCATCGGATTCGTCGCCGCGACGCTCGGCCTGCCACAGCGTGTAGTCGGCGTACTGCACGGGCAGCGGGGCCCACGCGGGGGCCACGCCGGAGCGGCGGGCCTGGTAGGCCGTCATGAAGTCGGTGGCCAGCGGGCCCAGCGAGAATCCGTCCGCGCTGATGTGGTGGACCACCAGCACCAGCACGTGATCGGTCTCCGAAACGCTGAACAGCGCTGCGCGCAACGGGGTTTCGCGGGTCAGGTCGAAGGCGTGGCCGATGATCCCGGCCACCCGGCCGGGGACCTCGTCCGCGGTGACGCGGGCGGTGAGCAGCTCGGCGTCGGCCGCCGCCAGCACCTGCTGCTCGGGGCCGTCCGGGCCGTCGGGGTAGACGGTGCGCAGGGTCTCGTGGCGCGAAACCACGTCCCGCAGTGCGGCATCGAGCACCTCGGCGTCCAGCACGCCGGACACCCGCAGCACGAGCGGGATATTGTCCGAGGCCGCGCCGGGGCCCGTGCCGATCACATCGGCGTGGTAGCGGTTGAGGAACCACATGCGGCGCTGGGCATCCGACAGCGGCACCCGCTCCGGGCGGGGCCGCACGGTCAGCGGCAGCTGGGTTCCGGTGCCCGCCTTGGCCTCCGCGATGGCCGCCAGGCCGGCGACGGTCGGGGCGTCGAACAGGTCGCGCACCGACAGCTCGGCGTCCAGGGCCGCGCCCACCCGGGCCACGGCGCGGGCCGCGAGCAGCGAGCTGCCGCCGCGGGCGAAGAAGTCGTCGTACGCGCCGACCCGCTCCACCCCGAGCAGGTCCGCGAAGACACCGGCCACGACCTCCTCGGCCACCGTCTCCGGCGCCCGGTAGACCGCGGTCTCGAAGACGGGGGCCGGCAGGGCGGTGCGGTCCAGCTTGCCGGAGGCATTGAGCGGGAAGGCATCCAGCACCACGAGCGCGGCCGGGACCATGTAGCCCGGGAGCGTGGCGGCCAGGGCGGTCTTGATCGCGTCCAGGTCGACCACGGCCTCGGGTTCGCGGACCACGTATCCGGCCAGCTGGTCACCGGCGTGCGCGTCGGCGTGCACCACCACGACCGACTGCGCGACGCCCGGCTGCGCCAGCAGCGCGGCCTCGATCTCACCCAGCTCGATGCGCAGACCGCGCAGCTTCACCTGGAAGTCGGTGCGGCCCAGGTAGTTCAGCTCCCCCTCGGGGGTCCAGGTGACCAGGTCACCGGTGCGGTACATGCGCTCGCCGGTGCCGAAGGGGTTGGCCACGAAGCGATCCGCCGACAGATCCGCCCGGCCCAGGTAGCCCCGGGCCAGCTGGTCGCCCGCCAGATAGAGCTCACCCGCGACACCCGGCGCGACCGGGTTCATGCGCGCGTCCAGCACGTAGGTGCGTGTGTTCCACACCGGGCGGCCGATCGGCACGAAGGCCGTATCCGCGTCGGCCACCTCGTGATAGGTGACATCGATCGCGGCCTCGGTCGGCCCGTACAGGTTGTGCAGCCGCGCACCGGTGAGTTCGCGCAGCTTCTGCGCGGTCGGCGCGGGCAGCGCCTCACCGGAGGCGAACACCTGCCGCAGGCCGAGGCACAGCGCAGCGGCCGGTTCGGCCACGAAGACGGCCAGCATGGACGGCACGAAGTGGGCGACCGTGACGCCGCTGCGCGCGATGGTGCCGGCGAGGTAGGCCGGATCGCGGTGGCCGTCGGGCGCGGCCACTACCAGCTTGGCGCCGATCTGCAAGGGCCAGAAGAACTCCCACACCGACACGTCGAAGGTGTACGGCGTCTTCTGGAGGACGACATCCGCGGCGGTAAGGCCGTACTCGGCCTGCATCCACACCAGGCGGTTGACGATGGCCGAGTGCGGCACGGCCACGCCCTTCGGGCGACCGGTCGACCCCGAGGTGAAGATCACGTAGGCGGTGTTCGAATCACGGAGCGGCACAGTGCGATCCGCATCCGTGAGCGGGGCGCTCGAGTAGTCGCCGAGGCCGAGGGCGTCCACGGCCAGCACCGGCAGGTCGCGGTCGGTGGTGAAACCGTCGCGCACGGTGGTGAGCACGGCCACCGGAGCGGCGGCGTCGAGCACGTAGTCGATGCGCAGGCGCGGCTGGTCCGGGTCCACCGGCACGTACGCGCCGCCCGCGGCGAGCACGGCGTACATGGCCACGACCATGTCGTCCGACCGCCGCATGGCCAGGGCCACCCGGGATTCCGCGGTCACCCCGGAGTCGGTGAGCTTGCGGGCCAGGCGGTGCACCCGGGCGGCGAACTCGCCGTAGGACAGAGTTGTAGCCGGTTGGGAGGTATCGGCGTGCTCGAATTCCACAGCGGGGGCATCGGGGCAGGTCAGCGCCCTGGCCTCGAACAGGTCGACCAGGGTGGCGGCGCCGGAACCGGTGGCGGGCAGCAGCTCTCGCGTATCGCGGGTGGTGTCGTTCCAGGACATCAGCACCCGGGAGCGCTCGTCGCCGATGAGCAGGTCGATCTCGCCGACCAGCCGGTCCGGCTCGTCGGTCACGGCCTCGAGCACCACGTCCAGCCGCCGCGCAAAGGCCGCCACGGTGGCCTCGTCGAAAATGTCGGTGGCATAGGTGAACTGGGCGCTCAGCTCGCCGGTCGCGGCGTCGTCGCCCACCGACAGCTGCAGGTCGAACTTGGCGGCACCGGGATCCAGATCGATGCGCGAGACCGTCAGCCCGTCCAGCTCCAGCGTGGGCTGGGTGACATTGGCCAGGTCCAGGGCCACCTGGAACAGCGGGTGGCGGGCCTGCGAGCGCATCGGGGCGATCACCTCGACCAGCCGCTCGAAGGGCACGTCCGCGTGGGCGAAGGCGCGCAGATCGGCCTCGCGCACCCGGGCCAGCAGCTCCCGGAACGAGCGGTGCGGGGTGACCTCGGTGCGCAGCACCAGGGTGTTGACGAACATGCCGACCAGGTCGTCGAGCGCCTGCTCGCCACGGCCCGCGACCGGCGAGCCGATCGAAATGTCCGCGGTGCCGGAGAGTTTCGCGAGCAGCGTGGCGAACGCCGCGTGCAGCACCATGAACACCGTGGCGTGATCACGCTCGGCCAGCTCGCGCAGGCGGCGGTGCCGCTCGGCGGAGATGACGAAGCGGTACTGCGCGCCGCGGCGGGTGGCGACCGCCGGGCGGGGCCGGTCGCTGGGCAGCTCCAGGGTGTCGGGCTGGCCGGACAGTTCGGCGCGCCAGAAGCGAATCTGCTCCGCCAGCAGCGATTCCGGATCGTCCTCGTCGCCCAGCACCGCGCGCTGCCACAGCGTGTAGTCGGCGTACTGCACCGGCAGCGGCGTCCACTGCGGCGCGGCGCCGGCGCGGCGGGCGGTGTAGGCCACCATGAGATCCCGGGTCAGCGGGGCGATGGACCAGCCGTCGGCGCTGATGTGGTGCACGGCGACCACCAGCACGTGGGTCTGCGGCGCCAGGCGCAGCAGGGTCAGCCGCGCCGGCGGCTGCTCGTCCACCGCGAAGGGCAGCACGGCCAGCTCGATGATGCGCGATTCCAGCGCGTCCGGGCTCACCTGCTCGGGCGCCAGGGCGATGCCGGCCGCCTCCGCGGACAGCACCAGCTGGCGGCCGACGCCGTCCACGGCCGGGTACACCGTGCGCAGCGTCTCGTGCCGCGACACCACATCGGTGACCGCCGCGGCCAGCGCGTCCGCGTCCAGCGGGCCGTCCAGCCGGATGGCCGCGACCAGGTTGTCCGCGATCGAGCTGTTGTCGAAGCGGTTGAGGAACCACATGCGCTGCTGGGCGTAGGACAGCGGCACCACCTCGGGCCGCTCCCCCGCCACCAGCGGTGCGCGGGAACCGGATCCGGCCAGCTCGGCCACCCGCGCGGCCAGCTCGGCCACGCTGGAGGCCTCGAAGACCAGCCGCACCGGGATCTGGGTGTCGAGGGCGGCGCCCAGGCGGGCGGTCACCTGGGTGGCGATCAGCGAATTGCCGCCCAGCTCGAAGAAGTCGTCGTCCGCGCCGACCGCGTGTGCGGCCTCGCCGGCGTCGGCGGCATCGGCCGAGGTCGGCCGGGGACGCGGCGGCACGGTCTCGACGGCGGTCTCCGCGACAGCCGGGACCAGGCCCAGCACCTCGGCGAAGACATCGGCGACCAGCTGCTCGACCGGGGTGGCGGGCGCGCGGAATTCGCGCTTGGGGAAGACCGGCGCGGGCAGCGCGCGGTAGTCCAGCTTGCCGTTGATGGTCATCGGCAGGGCGTCGAGCACCATGAAAGCGGCCGGAATCATGTACGCGGACAGGCGATTCGCCAGCCCGGCCTTCAGCTCGGCCAGGTCGAGGCCCGCCGACTCGGGCACCAGGTAGGCGACGATCTGATCCCCGCGCACGGCGTCGCGGTGCACGATCACCGCGGCGCTGCGCACCAGCGGATGCGCCGCCACGGCGGACTCGATCTCGCCCAGCTCGATCCGGAAGCCGCGCACCTTGACCTGGGAGTCGTTGCGGCCCAGGTAGTCCACGGTGCCATCGGCGGTCCAGCGCACCAGGTCGCCGGTGCGGTACATGCGTTCACCGGGCGCCCACGGGCAGGCCACGAAACGGTCGGCGGTGAGGGCGGCACGGCCGCGGTAGCCGCGGGCCAGCTGCGGACCGGCCACGTACAGTTCGCCGATCATGCCCACCGGCACCGGCCGCAGCCGGGCGTCGAGCACCCATTCCCGCACCCCGGCCAGCGGACGGCCGATGGTCACCGGACCGTTGGCCGGCAGTGGCGCACTGGCATTCACGACGACGGTGGTCTCGGTGGGACCGTAGGCGTCGACCAGGGTGCGCCCGGCCTCGGCCCAGCGCCGCACCAGCTCCGCCGGGACGGCCTCGCCGCCGACCGCGATGTGGCGCAGGCCGGGCACGTCGGCGGGATCGATGGTGCCGATCGCCGAGGGCGTCATCAGCACGTGCGTCACCTGTTGCGCGCGAATCACTTCCGCCAGCTCCGGGCCCACGGTGGCCCCGGGCGGCGCGATCACCAGCGTGCCGGCCGACTCGACGGCCATCAGCAGCTCGGCGACCGAGATGTCGAAGTTCGGGGTGGAGCCCTGCAGCACCCGCGCCGACGGCGAACCGACGTAGCGCTCGTACTGCGACGCGGCCAGGCCGGGTACGCCCGCGTGCGTGACCAGCACACCCTTGGGCACACCGGTCGAGCCGGAGGTGTAGATGGTGTAGGCGATATTCCCGGCGCGCAGCGGGCGCACCCGCTCCGCGTCGCCGACCGGATCGGCGGCGAATCCCGCCCAGTCGGCACGGAATCCGGGCTCGTCGAGCACCAGCCAGGGCAGCACCTCCGGCAGCCCGTCGACCACGGCGGAACCGGTCACGCCGAGGACCGCGCCCGAGTCGCGCACCATGTGCGCGATGCGCTCGGCCGGGAACGCGGGATCCACCGGCAGCCAGGCGGCGCCGGTCTTCACGATCGCCCACACCGCGACAACGGCTTCCAGCGACCGCGGCAGGCCGACTGCCACCAGATCGTCCGGGCCGATGCCGCGATCGATCAGCAGGCGGGCCAGGCGGCTGGTGGTCGCGTCGAGTTCGCCGTAGCTGAGCGTGGTTTCGCCGGAGATCAGCGCCGCGCGGTCCGGGCCGACGGCCACGGCGCGCGCCATCATGTCCGGCAGCAGCCGGGTGGCCCGCACCGGGCCGCCCGAACGGGTTGTCAGATCGGTGTATTCGGCGGGGGCCAGCAGCGGCAGCGCGTCCACGATCACGGTGGGATCGGTGGTGACGGCCTCGAGCAGGCGCACGAAACGGTGTGCGAAGACCTCGATGGTGGTGTGGTCGAACAGATCCACCGCGAACTCGAACTCCGCGTGGATCCCCGCCGGTGCCGGACCTTCCCCGGGACCGGCACCGGCGAAGCTTTCGGTGACCGCTACCGAGAGGTCGAACTTGGTCACCTCGGTGTCCAGGGTACCCGTCGTGGCAAGCAATCCGGGCAGTTCGAGGCTGATGTCTCCGGTCGCGGTGAAGGACAGCGCCACCTGGAACAGCGGATGGCGCGACTGCGACCGGGCCGGATTCAGTGCCTCGACAAGCTGTTCGAAGGGCACGTCCGCGTGCGCGAAGGCCGCGAGATCGGTGTCGCGAACCCGGTGCGCGAGTTCCCGGAAGCTCAGCGCGCCGTCGACGTCGGTGCGCAGCGGCAGCGTATTGACGAACATGCCGATCAGGTCGTCGAGTTCGCGCGCGCCGCGGCCGCCCACAGGGGTGCCGATGACGATGTCCGACTCGCCGGACAGGCGGGAGAGCAGCACCGCCAGCGCGGCGTGCATGAGCATGAAGGTCGAAACACCCTCGGCCCGAGCGGTTTCCGAGATACGCGCGTGCAACTCGGCGGGCAGTTCGACGGCCAGCTTGGCGCCGCGGCCGGTGGCGGCCACCGGACGCGGGCGATCGGCCGGGAGCTCCAGCAGGTCCGGGGCGCCCGCCAGGGTCTGCCGCCAGAAGTCCAGCTGCCGCGACAGCAGCGAGTCCGGATCGTCGGCCGCGCCGAGGCGATCGCGCTGCCACAGCGTGTAATCCGCGTACTGCACGGCCAGCGGCTGCCAGGCCGGGGCCTGTCCCTGGGACCGCGCCAGGTAGGCGGTGATCAGGTCGCGGGCCAGGACCGGGAGCGACAGGCCGTCGGCGGCGATATGGTGCAGCACGATGGCGATGGCGTACTCGGGCACGTCCAGATCGGCGGCGTCCACCAGGACCGGACCGCCCAGTCCGCAGTCCGAGGCGACCGCGCCGGTGACGGTGAACAGTCGTGCACGGAACGGGATCTCGCGTTCCAGGTCGAAGCCCTGCGCCGCGAACTCGCGCAAACGCGCGTCCAGTTCGTCGGCGTCACAGGTCTCGTGCGCCACCGGCTCCGCCGCCGCGGCGACCGTCAGCACCTGTTGAACCGCGAAACCCGAAGCCGTCGAAGGGAATACGGTGCGCAGCACCTCGTGCCGGTCCAGCACGTCCATCAGCGCGTACCGCATGGCCGCCTCGTCGGCCTCGCCGCGCAGGCGCACCACGAACGGCATGTTGTAGCCCGCGCTGCCGGTGTCGAAACGGTTCAGGAACCAGATGCGCTGCTGCGCCGGGGACAGCGGCAGCGCCTCGGGGCGCTCGCGCCGCACCAGGGCGACCGCGTTGCCCGCCTCCGCGTCGGCGTCCAGGAACTGGTCGTCGATCACCGCCGCCAGCTCGGATACGCCGGTGGCGGAGAACATCTCACGCACGGTGAGCCGGCAACCCAGCTCAGCGTTCAGCCGCGCCGCCACCTGGGTGGCGATCAGGCTGTTGCCGCCCAGGGCGAAGAAATCGTCGGTGCGGCCGACCTCGGTCGCACCCAGCACCTCGCCGAAGACCCGCGCCACGGCCTGCTCGGTCACGGTGACCGGCGCCTCGTGCCGCACCGCCACCCGGACCGGCTCGGGCAGCGCGGCCCGATCCAGCTTGCCGGAGGCGTTGACCGGCAGGGCATCCAGCACCACGTAGGCGTTCGGCACCATGTAGCCCGGCAGCGCCCGCGCCGCCGCGGCCTTCAACCGGGTGGCGTCCACCTCGGCGGGCGCGACCACGTAGGCCACCAGCTGATCGTCACGCACGATCACCACCGCGCGGGACACGCCGTCCACGGCCACCAGCACCGACTCGATCTCGCCGAGCTCGATGCGCAGGCCGCGCACCTTCACCTGGAAATCGGTGCGGCCCAGGTACTCCAGCTCACCATTGTCGGTCCAGCTGACCAGGTCGCCGGTCCGGTACATGAGCTCTCCGGACTCGCCGGCGAACGGATCGGCGACGAAGCGCTCGGCCGTCAGGCCCGGACGCGCCACGTAGCCCCGGGCGAGCTGAACCCCCGACAGATACAGCTCACCCGGGGTCCCTACGGGGACCGGCCGCAGACGTGCGTCGAGCACGTACAGCCGGGTATTGAACACCGGTGCGCCGATCGGCACGGAAACGGTGTCCGCGGCCGTCACCTCATGGAAGGTGACATCGACCGCAGCTTCGGTGGGACCGTAGAGATTGTGCAGCTCGGCGCCGGTCAGCGCGCGCAACCGCTGGGCGGTCCGGCCCGGCAGCGCCTCACCGGAAGCGAACACTGTGCTTAATTTGCCTCCGCTGCGCTCCGGCGGGTTCGCGGCGCTGGAGGTCTCGATTCTTCCCTCCTCCGCTCCTCCGCTTCGCTCCCCCGCTCCGTCAGTCCAGAATCGAGACGCGCCGCGAACCAGAGCGGACTGCTCCAACTCGGATACATACGCGTCCAGCATGGACGGCACGAAATGTGCGGTGGTGACGCCGTATTCGGCGATCACGGCACGCAGGTAGGCGGGGTCACGGTGGCCGTCGGGCTGCGCCAGCACCAGGGTCGCGCCGATCTGCAACGGCCAGAAGAACTCCCACACCGACACGTCGAAGGTGGCCGGCGTCTTCTGCAGCACCACATCGGCATCGGAGAGCCGGTAGGTCTGCTGCATCCACACCAGGCGGTTCACGATCGCCGCGTGGGTCACCGCCACGCCCTTGGGGCGGCCGGTGGAACCCGAGGTGAAGATGACGTAGGCGGTGTTCGCGGGCCGCAGCGGCGCACGGCGCTCGGCATCGGTCACCGGCGCGGCCGAGTATCCGGCCAGGGCGTCGCCGCCCAGCTGGTCCAGATCCACTGCGGTGACATCGGTTTCGGGGCGATCGGCCGAGGTGGTCAGCACCAGCGCGGGCGCGGCCGTCCTCAGGATGTGCGCGGTGCGCTCGGCCGGGTGGTCCGGATCCAGCGGCACGTAGGCCGCACCGGCGGCCTGCACGGCGTACATGGCCACCACCAGCTCCGGCGACCGGCGCAGGTGCAGCGCGACCAGCGACTCCGGGCCGATGCCCAGCGAGATCAGGTGGCGGGCAAGGCGATTCACGCGCTCGGCCAGCGCGCCATAGCCGAGATCGCGGGCGGGCTCACCGGCGAAACGCACCGCCGGGGCCGACGGCGTGCGGGCCGCCTGCGCGTCGAACATCGACACCAGCGTCGCCCGGCCGTCCACCGGATACGCGGTGTCGTTCCACAGCCGCAGCACCACATCGCGTTCCAGCTCGGTGCAGACGTCCACGCCCGCGAGCCGCTCATCCGACTCCAGGCCGACCAGCCGCTCCAGGAAGGTCAGGAAGCGCCGGTGGTGGCGGACGTTCTCCGCGCTGGTGTACAGGTTCGGGTTCACCTCGAGATCGAGGTGGATCCGGTCGTTCTCCCCGTAGAAGAGATTGAGGCTCATGTCCTCGATCGGGCTGGAGGACAACAGGTGCAGGCGCGCCTGGATATCCCCGAACTCCAGCTGGGGATGGAACAGCATGACATTGACCATCGGGCCGAACAGCGCGCGCGAGGCCGGGCTGCCCTGCTGTTCGGCGTCGCGGTGGATGTCCTCGTGACGGTAGCGCTGGTGGCGCAGCGCGCCCGAGATCTCCACCCGCGCCGAGGTGAGCAGCTCACCCCAGGTGGTCTCGTCCCGGACCGGAATCCGCAGCGGCACGATATTGGACAGCATGCCCGTCGAGCGCCGCATCACCGCGGTGGTGCGGGCCGTCACCGGCAGGCTCAGCACCGCCTCGTCCTTGCCGGTGAGCCGGGCCATATAGGCCGCGAAGGCCGCGATGATCACCCCGGGCAGACCGGAATCGTGCTGCTCGCCGCACTTTTCGATGCGCCGCTGCAGCTCCTCGGGCAGGATCTGGCCGTAGCGCATATTGCCCGCGCGCGGCGGCGCGGAACGGCCCTTGAGAGTGGTGCCGCCCTCCAGGCCGGCGGTGCGTGCGGCCCAGTGCGCGCGGTCGGTGCGGAACCGGCTGCTCTCGCGGTAGGCCAGCTCGGACTCGACCAGCTCCTGCTGCGTGCCGACCTGCACCGTCTCCGGTTCCAGGCCGCGCTTCAGGGCGGTGTAGCGCCGAGCCGTCCACTGCATGGTGTTCATGGCGGCGTAGCCGTCGCCCACGATGTGATGGCCGACCACGAACCAGAACCAGCGCTGATCGGCGACCCGGATCAGCGCGGGCGCGAAGAGCCGCTCGGCATCGGTGAGGACGTTCACCGGCTGGACGATCTGGGTGCGCATCCATTCATGCGCCGCCGCAATGGGATCGGCCTCCGACCGCAGGTCCATGACGCGGGTGTTGTGGCCGGCGGACTCGTCGATGTACTGGAAGGGCTGTCCGTCGATCTCGGTGAAGCGTAGCTGGGAGGAGCGCCAGATCGGCACGCCGTCCTGGGATACCCGCAGGAGCAGGTCGGCATCGAAATCGCCTTGGATATCGACGTACTGGGCCATGCTGCACGGCACGTCGGGGTTCAGCAGCTGGGCGTACCAGACGCCGATCTGTGCGGGTCCGAGGGGAAAAGGCGCTGAGACATCCGACGTCGGAACTTCACTCGGTCCGAGACCACTCGAGTCCGTACCCTGCACCAGAGCCTCCCTTGTCATGGCGAATTGCTATGTCGACCAACGGTTTTCGGGCATCGCGAAATAGACCTGGGTGCGCTCGGCTGACGAGGGCGCACCAGGTCGCGAAAAATCGCACCGCCCTGGGTGATTCGACGAATGCGCGGCGAAGTCCGCGCGTGATCCAACTAGTGCTCGAAGCGGCCGGGCCTGCTGGCTCTCCGGCCTGGATGCGAGTGCCTCCGGGTCATCGCATCCGGGGTGTCCTGCTGCCGATCTCCTCCAACTGTCACCTGCATCACAGGGATGCCGTTCATGCATGTGGACACTAGGCGTTTACACAATAAAAAGGAACTTTTTCCCGAAAAAAAGTTGGACGAGCGTCTAGTTGGCCGACGGCATCGCGCCGAGAACGCGATCAATGTGGGTACGACCACATGACAAGGCGGCGGTGTGACCGACCACACTTTCGGATGTGGAGACTATGAGTCGAAACGTTGCAACTGCGTTGCATCGGCGCCCATGCGCCGATCCAGCACGCGAATCTTGGCCTCGATCTGCGCATACAGCGGAGACTCACGATCGACGGTGGCGCGATAGGCCGCCCACGCGGCCGCATCGTCACGGCCCTCGGCACCGGATGTCCACCGACTCAAGACCGAAGCGTCGCCGGAACGTAATACAGCGGTGCGCAGACGCACCCGCAATTCATCGCGAATGTCTATAACTCCAGGCGCCGTGGAACGCGGCAGCACCGGACCCGCGTAAAGCCGGACCGCCGAATCCACATCCCCGGAATCCAGCGCGGCGCGCAGCGCCTCCACATCCGTGGCGATCGGCACGCGCAGTCGATAGGGACGCGAGCCGAACACATTCGACCCGACCACCGAACGCAAACGCGACATGGCCGCGCGAATGGTGGCGTTGTCCAGATCCGCATCGTCCAGCAGCAGCGCCAGGTGATCGGCCGACAGGCCCTCGGTGTGCTCGGCCAGCAGCAGCAGGATCTCGGCATGCCGCTGCGACAGGGGGACTCGCTCCCCCGCCACCGTCAGCTGCGGCTGGCCCAGCCCGAGCACCTCCAGGCCCAGCCGCTCGGGCGCCGGCGCATCGGCGTTCGAACGGCGATCCTGTCCCGAACGGACCGCGGCCAGCAGCAGATCCATCTCCGCGGCGGTCGCGGCCGCCTTCACCAGCGCCAGGATCTCCGGGCGCGCTACCCGCACCCCGCCGGCGATCATCAGCACGCCCACCAGGCGGCCGTCCGGATCGTGCACCGGCGCCGCGGCTCCGGTGATCTGGTGCATGCGATGCAGGAAATGCTCGGGCCCGTGGATCCAGGCCGCGCGGCCGGTGCGCACCACCAGGCCCACCGCATTGGTGCCCACCCGGCGCTCGCTCAGGTCATTGCCCTCACGCAGGCCCGCCTCCGCGGCCGCCTGCACCCGATCGGCATTGCCGTGCACCGAGAGCACGCGGCCGAACTGGTCGGCCACCACCACGATCAATCCGGTGCTGGTCGCGTCGCGCAGTAGCAGCTTGTCCACCAACGGCATGACCGAGGCGATCGGATGCGCGTCACGGTAGCGCTCGAGGTCGGTGCCGCGCAGGCCACGACCGTCTCCGTCGTCCATCGGATCGACGCCGCCGCGCAGACTGCGCAGCCATGACTCGAGCACCATCGGCCGCAGCAGGCCGGGCAACTGCCCCAGTTGATCCCCGCCCACACTGAGATATCCGTGCGCCTGGGCGGCATATGTTTCGAGCGCCCCGAGTTGACTGCCCGGTTCGACGCCGTGGTTGGGTTGCCCACCACCTGCGAGATTGCTGACCATTTGCCTTTCTTTCCGCCCCGAAGAGTACCCGCGCACCGAGAACCTCAAGGCGGAAGCCGGACGTTTGTCCGGCAGGTCACACGCCAACAGGCGCCCAACAAAATGTGAGCTACACAGCATTTTGTTAAACACGGCGTGTTCAATGCTGGCGCGGCGCCCGCGCGTCGCTCCTCGCCCGGGAGGGTTGCGGTGGCGCTGCGGACCGGGTCACGGCCGCTCGCCGAGGCTCGAATCCCTTGCGGTGAGCAGGATTTCACGGCTGTGCGGTGCATCGAATGTACCGCCCCGCTCCCGGGCACTGTGCCCGGGTGAGTCTGTGGAGGACATCGACCCGACCGACCTCGACCGCTTCGCCCACGGCTTCCCGCAGCCCGGGAGCAGTGTCGAGTTCAGCTCGTCGGCAGGGTCGGCTTCAGCGCCGCCGCGCTGCGAATGCGGGCCGCACCCCACCATAGACCCGTCCCGTAGGCGACATCGTCCAGCCGCCGGCACAGCACATACCGGACCGGGTCCAGGCTGCCCGGCTCCCGGTGGGTGAACCAGTCCGCCAGGCCCTCGGCCATGGCCAGGGTGAACGCGATATGACGGACCCGCCGCGAGCACAGCATGCCCAGCAGCGTGATCGGCCAGTAGTGCCGGCACATGGCCGTGGCCAGCCGCCACACGCCGCCGGTGAAACCGCGCGTCAGATAGATGGCAGCCACCCGGGTCGGATTGTCCAGTCCGGCGAAGACCCGGCGTAGCCGGACCAGGGTGGCGCCCAGCGTCAGCAGACCGCCGAACACGCCCCAGCGCGACATCGTGCTCAACAACACCGCGGACACCGCGGTCCAGATCGGTAGCGACAGCGGCGCGGCCAGGCCGGGATGCCGCTGGGCCAGCGGCGCGACACCGGTCCCGTGGGTGACCTTGTGGGCGAACCACTTTCGCAGTGACACCGGATTGCTGTGCGCCACCCGGGCGGCCGGTTCGTAGCGCAGCCGCCAGCCCGCGCGGTCCAGCCGCCAGCACAGGTCGACATCGCCGCCCGCCGCCATGGTCTCGTCGAACCCGCCCTCGCCGAGTAGCGCCAGCCGGCGCACCAGCACCGCCGAACTCGGCACGTACGGCACCGGGCCGTGCGCGTGCACCGCCGACTCGCGGCGGCCCCGATGCACCGAGCCGCGGGTGTGCTCATAGCGGGCCAGCAGGGTGGAATCCGGATCCATGGCCAGGATGCGCGGGGCCACCAGCGCCACCTTGGGATCGCTGAAGTGCCCGAGCATGACTTCCAGCCAACCGGTGCGGGGCACCACCTCCGGGTCCAGGAAGGCCACGAATTCGGTTGCCGCGGCCCGTAATCCGAAATTGCGGGCGGCGGCCGCCCCGTACCGGCGGTCGCGGCGCAGCACGGTGATCCGGCAGCGGCTTCTGGCATCCGGAATCTGCACCGGCTGATCGGAGCCGTCATCCACCACGATCACCGTGTGGCCGCGCAGCGCCGACAGCAGCCGGGACAGCTCGGGAGCATTGTTGTGCACCGGAACGATCACGGTGACGTCCTCCAGCGACGGCAGCAGCCGCGGGCGCGGATTCGCGACGCCGGAATCGAGAAGACGTCTGGCAACCCGAGCCGACGCGGGGTCGGTCACCTCGAGGTACCCGTCACCGATCAAGGCCGCAGCTTCCGGGGCGAGCCGCAGCAACCTCGTCGGCGTGCCGCCGACCAGGAGCCGTCCACCGGAATAAGTGCGCACCCTGGGATCGATTCGCACCCCGAAACCATCGGGAAGGCGATCATGGCGCATTCCCGAATGCTAAGTCAGCCAACCACTGGCAATGATGATTGGCGCGCTGGCTCTGTCTAATTTGCCCCTCCGCTTCGCTCCGGGGCGGGTTCGCGGCCCCGAGGTCTCGATTCTTCCCTCCTCCGCTCCTCCGCTTCGCTCCCCCGCTCCGTCAGTCCAGAATCGAGACGGCCGCGAACCTCCGGGGAGCTTCTGACAGGTACTCGAGAAATGGAGGATCTCGGCTCGGGATTCAGCCTTGTCCACGCATCGGACCGTAGCTCGACAGCCGGAGTCCGGCGCGCTCTACACTGCGGGAGGAAAATCGGCAGTTGAACAGGTAGGGGACGGAAATCCGTGCCCGTGGTGGTCGAGGCGGTATGGGAGTCGGGCGCATGCAGACAGGCGGGGGCGGTAACACCCTCTCGGAATCCGAGATCGTCGAGGCCGCCCTGCGGGTGGTCCGGCAGGACGGGGTGGAGAAGCTGTCCATGCGACGGCTCTCCCGCGAACTCGGAGTTTCGCCGATGGCCCCCTATTACTACGTCGCCGACAAGCGCGAGCTACTCGATCTGGTCGCCACCGCCGCCCTCACCGGCGTGCGCAAGCCGCCACCCGAATTCGGCACGTGGCAAATGCGATTGCGGGATCTGATCGACCAGATCGACGAGAAATTGCGCAAGCACCCGGGTCTCGGCGACGTGTTGATCGAGCAGATGCTCGGCAAACAGCTGGACCTGATCGCCGCCGTCATGGAAATCCTCTTCGACGCCGGTTTCGACGAGCGCAATGTGCTCTCCGCCTATGCCACCATCCACACCTATCTGTTCGGGCGCTCGAAGGTGAACCCGCGCGATCGGGCGGGCCTGCTGGACCGGGTGCTTCCGGAGGCGGTGGAACGCGCCACCAAACACCTGGCGGATCTCCGCGGCAAGTACTCCTACGACTTCTCGATGGACGTGCTGATCGCGGGCCTGGAAGCTCAGCTTGTCCGGCAGCGGGACGGCCACGTATAGTCAAACTAGAACACGTTCTAGTTTAGGTAGACTGCACCGGCTGCCCAGCACCGCCGGGTTCGAGAGGATACTATGACCACCGTCGACGTACCGCACAGCTCGCGATCGGCCGTGCTGCGGGTCTCCGCGGTCATCAACGAGACGGCCGACTCCTGCTCGCTGGTATTCGACGTGCCCGAGGACCTGCGTGAGCGCTTCACCTACCAGCCGGGCCAGTTCCTGACCCTGCGCATCCCCAGCGACCTCACCGGGTCCGTCGCCCGCTGCTACTCGCTGGCCAGCTCGCCGCACACCGACGACAAGCCCAAGGTGACCATCAAGCGCACCGTCGACGGGTACGCGTCGAACTGGGTGTGCGACAACGTGAAAGCGGGCGACTCGCTCGAGGTGCTGCCGCCCTCGGGCGTCTTCACCCCCAAGAACCTCGACGAGGACCTGCTGCTGTTCGCGGCCGGCAGCGGCATCACCCCGGTGATGTCCATCCTCAAGTCGGCGCTGGCCCGTGGCAACGGCCGCATCGTGGTCGTCTACGCCAACCGCGACCACGACTCGGTCATCTTCGCCCGGGAACTGCGCGAGCTGGCCGACAAGCACCCGCAGCGGCTGGTCGTGATCCACTGGCTCGAGCACCTGCAGGGCCTGCCCACCACCGACGCCTTCGCCACCCTGGTCGCGCCCTACGTCGCGCACGAGGCGTTCATGTGCGGCCCCAAGCCGTTCATGGACCGCGTCCACGACGCCCTCGGCCAGCTCGGGATGCCGCGCAACCGCACCCACGCCGAGGTCTTCAACTCGCTCTCCGGCGACCCCTTCGCGGAGGTCGCACCGAGCGAGATCACCGCCGAGGAGGCCGCCGACGCCGCCAGCGTCGAGGTCGAACTCGACGGCGAAACCCACGAGATGACCTGGCCCCGCAGCCAGACCCTGGTCGACATCATGCTCGCCAAGGGCCTCGACGTCCCGTACTCCTGCCTCGAAGGCGAATGCGGCTCCTGCGCCTGCACCGTCCTCGAAGGCGCAGTGGAAATGGAGAACGCCGAAATCCTCGACCCCGAGGACATCGCCAACGGCTACATCCTCGGCTGCCAGGCCCGTCCGGTGACGGATCACCTGAAGATCCAGTTCTGACGAGCCCGCGAAAAGCGAAATGTGGCCGCCGCGTCGAAAACGCGGCGGCCACATTCTTATTCGAGGGGTGCGGCGTTGAACCCCAGAGCAACCGAAAAGCCGGTGCTGCCTAGTACGCCGAGAAGACGTTGTCGATGGAGCCGTAGCGGTGCGCCGCGTAGTTGCAGGCGGCGGTGATGTTGGCGACCGGGTCGTAGATGTCCCAGGACGTTCCGTCGACGTGGTACGCCTGGAAGGTGGGATCGATCACCTGCATCAGGCCCTTGGACGGGATGCCCGCGGCGGCGTTGGAGTCGTACAGGTTGATGGCCTGCGGGTTGCCACCCGACTCACGCTGGATGTTGCGGAAGACGCCGTCGTAGCTGCCGGGGATGCCGTGCTGGCCCATGACGAAGAGGGCATTCTGGATCCAGCCGTTCAGGTCGTTGCCGAAGGCCGGGGGGAGGACCTGGTTGAACGGGGCCGGGAGGCCCTGGACGGCCTGACGGACCTGGTCCTGCTGCGCAGCGGGGAGGCCCTTGTCGAGCTGGGTGGCCTGCTGCTGGACCTGCTGAGCGGTGGCCTGGAACTCGGGCGGGACGCCGTTGATGTCGGCGGCGGCCGGACCGGCGGCGATCACGGCCGAGACGGCCAGGGCCGCGGCGGCTGCGCCGGTGATGGTCTTGACGGGCTGGGCGAACAGGTTTCGTTTCATGGTGGTAACAGGCGCAGAGCTCACCACGGCGGGCACCCGGAGGGACTCGCCGATGCACTGCATGGATTGTGATGTGCAAGTGGCGGAACGAGATCTGGGATATTTCCCAGCTATCAACGTTCAGTCACGCTCCCGCCGAAGGCGGCGGTCTCTGCGTGGTAGTCACCGGCTCATTTCGAGCTGGTATCGGCCTTCACCGACTGATCACAGACTGATCTCGCCAAGTAAACGTAATCTGAACACAGGATGAACACTCAGTGCGAACTGGCGGAGTGGTTCGTCACAGCAATCCGACAGCGTCATCCGCCGGGCGCGTTTCGCCGCGGATCACCGCTGCGCGCGGTACTTCGCCCGCTGTTCGGGAGCGAGATGCTCGGTCGCGTAACTCAGTGCGGTACGGCCCATATCCGCCGCGTGCGCGTCCAGAAATCCGGTGAGAATCGCGGAATCCACCCGCTTGCCGATCTCCCGCAGCATCCAGCCCATCGCCTTCTGGATCAGATCGCGGCGATCGGAGAGCAGGCGTTCGCACAGCTCGAGCGTGGTCGCGGTATCACCCTGCTTGATGAACGCAAATGTCGTCAGCAAGGCCACCCGCCGCTCCCAGAGCGAATCCCCCGATGCGAATTCGTCGAGCAGGTCCCGGGGACGTTCCAACAGCCACGGGCCGAGAATGAACTCGGCCGAGGAATCCACCAGATCCCAGTTGTTCACCCGGCCGCGGCGCACGGCCGCCACATACAGATCGACGATCTCCCGTTGTTGCGCCGCATCACCGCTGCGATTGTGTGTCCCGCCCCCGCGTTTGCGTGTCGCCCTGGCCATTTCGCCGTTCAGAATCACCAATCCGGCCAGCCGGTGCTCGTGCACCGGACTGTCGAGCAACAGATCGATCTCCGAAAGCGGCAGGCCGGCAAATTGTTTCACCGCCTTCCGGGTCTGCGGAACCCGGACGCCGATGAATACATCCCCTTCCCCGTACTCACCCGGCCCGGTTTTGAAGAACCGCTGCAGATTCACCGCGTCGGCCGGATCGGCGAAGGCCGCCAATTCCGCCCGCATCGCGGCCGCCGTCAGGGTTTTCGACGGCACGCCGGTTCCGCTCATCGCGCCTCCTGCGTCCGTGGGCCGGAGAGACTGTCGATCGAATCCTAGATCTCTATCAAGCGGTTTCAGCCGCGGCCTGTAACAGCACCTCGCCGAATTTCCGCATGTGATCCGCTCCGCCGTACCAGGCCGCCACCAATTCCACGGCCGCGGTGCGGGTGCGCCGCGCGACGTCGGCCAGTTCGGCAACGGTGATCTCGCCGGATTCGACCGCCGCCGCGGCCACGTCCAGATCGTGGCTGGCCACCAGCAGCCGCATGATGTGGTGCAGATCGATGGTGGCGTCACCGGTCCGGAACTCGGCGCCGGCCCTGGTCGCGGCCGTGGTCGAATCCTGCTGCGCCACAGCGGGCTCCGGAGCGGCACGCCGCCGGGACTTGACGCTCGCCGGACGCTCGGGCTCGGCGGGCGAAGCGGGTGCGCTCTCCCGCAGCGAGGCCGCGACGGCCTCCAGGTCCTCCATGCGGGCGGGGGTTTCCATGCGGGCGGAGCTCTCCAGCCGAGCCGGCGGCTCGGGGTCCGGCGCGTGCCGGCGACCGGTGGGAGCCTCGAGGTCGACGGGCCGGCTCGCCGCGAATACATCCTCGTGCACACCGGAATGGGCCGCGAACGGCGAGCCATTGGCCGCGGGGCGCACGGCGATCGTCTCGTTGTCCGCCACGGGCGCCGCCGCGTAGGGCTCGCTGTCGAGGGCGGCACTGGTGAACGATCCGCTGTCGGACACAGATCGGGCGTAGGGCGACCCGTTGGTGGCGGGTCGTACGGCGAAGGGCTCGCCATTGGTGGCGGGCATCGCGAGCGGTTCGCTGTCGGTGGTGATCCGAGCCGAGAACGGCTCGCTGTCGGCGGCGAGCCGGGCGGCCACCGCCTCCGGGTCCGCGGTGCGCTGCGGCAGATCGGGGGCGATCCGGCGCGGCAGCGCATCGGGTTCCGGTGTGGCGCGCAGGGTTACGGGCGCGGTCGACCACTGCACGGCCTGCTCCTGGCCATTTCGGCCCGGGCCGGCGTAGCTGCCGGTGTCGATGCCGGTCAGCACCGGGTTCGGCGACGTGCCCGGTGACTGGGTATCGGGATGGGTGAGTCGGTAGCCCGGCTGGCGCGCGGGGCGCGAATCCCCCGGGCCGGTGGTGAAATCGGCATCCATGGCCGACATTCTTACCGGCCCGCGGGAAGGGGTGCGACTCGGGCTGGGGCCGGGGCGTGCGCATGGTCACCGCGAAACCGGCTCACGATCAACAGTATTGGGGTGTTGACGCCGCTCAGCAATTGCTCGGAGCGGGTTCGCCGCGCAACCGCGCGTCGATCCACCACAGTGCGGCGGGCAGTCCCAGCACCGCCGCCGACAGATGTTCCGGAGACGGATTCATATCCATATCCAGCCGCACCCCGGCCGCGCAATAGCGATGATCGGTATTCACGATGGCGTCCACCGGAATCAGCGGATCACTCGGCGAATGCCATTCGAAGATGGGTGTATTCGGCACCCCGTCGTACAGTTCCAGGCTGTTCTCCTGCAGCACCGACATCACCGCCGGATCGTCGATCAGCGAGGTGCTGGCCGCGAATTCGCGCGCACTGTGCCCGGCGCCGATCGCCATGATCTGATTGGTGCAGCCATTGGCCATGGCATTACGCGCCGCCAGGCCGGCCGCATTCATCTGGGTGCTGATCGGCAACCGGTCCGGATACTCCCGCTCCAATCCGATGGCCGCCGCCATCGCCAGCCCGAACGCCGGATGCGGTTGCAGGCCAAGGGCGTTCACCATCTTCACCAGATTCGTCGGCACGCCGCCCGTGGCCGCGCCCGCGATCTCCAACTCCGGCGCATAGCGGGGCGCGAGCGCCGCCGCCCACGCGGTCGCCATGCCGCCGCCGGAATATCCGGCCATCGCCACCCGGCTGTTCGCCACCGCCAATTCCGGCAGCCGCTTCGCCGCGCGAATACCGTCCAGGGTGATCATCCCGCCCAATCTGGCCGCACCGTAGGCGGAATTCGGGCCCAGATGATCCGGCAGCGTCACCGACCAGCCGCGCCGCAGCGCCACATTCAGCGCGACCGCCTCGCGCACCTGCAGCTTCGGGTCGTCGGTGTACAGCACCCGCGACACCGCGCATTCCGAGCCCAGGCCGTTGATGATGTGCTGATACGACAGCAGCGGCCCGTCCGGCTGATGCTCGCGCGGGGTGAGCACCGTGGTGACCGCCGCGATCGGAGCGCCCTCGGAGCTGGTGGACCGGAATTTCACCATCGTGACCGTGGTCTCGGGAAATATCAGCAGCGGCGGCATCGGCCGCACCGCCAGCACGTCGCCCGGATCATGGCCGGCAATGTCGGCCGGTTGCGCGTAGAACGGGTCCGGGTCGGGCGCAGGATAGATCGGATCCGCGTGCGCCGCGGGTGTCATGCCCACGAGCGCCAGACCCGCCGCCAGGATCCCGAAACCACGCAGCAACAACTTGGCATTCATCAGGTCCTCCACGAACTTCGCAGTGGGAATCAGACGATTACCCCACAACGAGTGTGGTTCGGGAGTTCTCCAGAAGAAACAGCGACACGCCAGCAAACACTCTCGGTCGCTCTGGATTCCCGCCGGCTCAACCCAGATGGGTCATGCCCGCCGCCACCACCTGCGCCACATTCAGAATCTCGTCGGCCGTCGGCAGCGGCACCCCGTCCAGGGCGTGCAACCGATCCGTACTCGCGATGGCCAGCATCGCCGACACCCACGCCGCCGCACACGCCCGCAATGTCCCCGGCTGCACCGGGGCCGGCGCGCTCGCCGCCAGCACCCGCGCCGTCGCGTCCAGCAGCTGATCCCGCATACGGCGCAATTGTTTCCGCACATCCGGGTGGGTATCGGCCTCGCGCCACATGATCACCCGCAGCACCGAGGAATTGTTCTCGCGCAGATTCAGCGCGGCATCCATATTGACCAGACTCTTCGCCGGATCACCCGGCACCACCACCGACTCGATATCGTCCAGCGGCTGCGAGGGGACCCGCTCGGCCATGAGCGCCGACAGAATCGCACCCTTGGTCGGGAAGTAGTAGAAGACGAGGCCCTTGGGCACCCCGGCCTCCTCGGCGATGGACGCCGTGGGAGTCGCGTCGAATCCATTGGCCGCGAAAAGCCTTTCGGCGGCATCCAGGATGAGCTGGCGAGCGTCACCATCGACCTTCTTGCTGCGACGACGGCCCACCCGGCGGGGCGCGGGTCCCACATTGCGCAGCAGTTCAGACTCTGCTGTGCGCGGCGAATCCGATTCCGCCTTGCGTGATGTGGGCACTGCTCGACTTCCTCCTCACGCTTCGACGCGGAGGCGGCCGCCACCGGTCGGCGGACGTAGACGACAAGCATAACGCGCGGACGCGCCGACCTCGCTGCGTCTCCCATGATCACGAGGGCTGTGCACCCGCGATCACGGAGAGCCGAGGCCGGCGCGCCGCGAATCGGTCAGTGATGCGCCGCTGCGCCGAAGCGGCCCGACACCTCGGGCATCTCCGCCAGCGCGACCACGACCGTCAACACACCCACGATCCACGCGACCCAGGATGCGCCGCTGTAGGAGTGGAAGTTCATCACCCACGGGGAGATGAACATCAGGATGCCCAGCACGCCGAGCGCGTAGCCGACCATGCCGGTCGCCATTTCCGCGATCTGCGCCAGGCCCGCGAGTGCGACCAGCACGCCGAGCACCACAAGGGTCCACAGTGCGCGGTTGCTGTGCGCCACCCAGATCGGGGACAGCGCGGCGATTGCGCCGAGCACGACCGTCATGGCCTGCTCCGCGCGACTCACGGTGAACATGGAATGCCTCCTTTGAAAGGCCAGGGAATATGTTCTGATCCCGTTGTATTCCTGATTGACCGCCCGATCAATAAATGCCCGGATACGATTGGGCCGCATCTCGGGTGTGACGGTCGACACGTCGGCGCGTGACCTCGGGAACCGCTATGGTTGGCGCATGTCGCAAGCGGTAGAACACGTTCTAATTGTCGGCGCGGGCCTCGCGGGACTGCGCACGGCCGAAGAGCTGCGACGTGGGGGTTACACCGGCGAACTCACCCTGCTGGGCGACGAGAACCGCGCGCCCTACGACCGGCCGCCGCTGTCCAAACAGTACGTGCGCGGCGAAACCGACGACACCGCCCTGCGGCCCGCGGAATTCTTCACCGAGCAGCACATCCGGTTGCGGCTGGGAGTCGCCGCCACCGGCGTCGACACCGCCGCCCGGCGGGTCCGGCTCTCCGACGGCAGCGAAGCCGGATACGACGCCCTCGTGATCGCCACGGGTTTGCGGCCGCGGCGAATCCCGGGTCTGCCCGAGGTCTCCGGCGTCCACGTGCTCCGCTCGCACTCCGACGCCCACGCCCTGCGCGAACACCTCGGCAGCGCACGCAAGGCCGTCATCGTCGGCGCGGGCTTCATCGGCTGCGAACTGGCCGCCAGCTTCCGGTCCCGCGGCCTCGCGGTGACCATCGTCGAACCCCAGCCCACTCCCCTGTTCGCCGCACTCGGCGAACAGGTCGGCGCGCTGGTGGCACGGCTCCACGAAACCGAGGGCGTCGAACTGCGGTGCGGGATCGGCGTGGAATCGCTTGTCATCGAGGACGACTCGGCGCTTGCCATCGAGGGCGACACCGTCCGCGGCGTGCGGCTGACCGACGGCAGCGTGATCGACGCCGACCTGGTGGTCATCGGCATCGGATCGGTGCCCGTCACCGGCTGGCTGGACGACTCCGGCATCCCGCTGGCCGCGCCCGCCGAGGGCGGCGGCGTCCTCACCGACGACACCGGACGGAGCAGTGTCCCGGGCGTCTGGGCGGTCGGCGACGTGGCCGCCTGGCCGCACGCGAGCGGCCGCAACAAGCGCGTCGAACACTGGACCAATGCCGGTGAGCAGGCCCAGGTGCTGGCCGCCGCGCTGCTGGGCGCCGACCGGTCCACCGAGGTGCAGGTGCCCTACGTGTGGAGCGACCAGTACGACATGAAGATCCAGGTGCTCGGCATCCCGGCGCTCGCCGACGAGGTGCAGATCGTCGAGGACAAGGGGCGGAAGTTCCTCGCCCACTACCTGCGCGGCGGCGAACTCGTCGCGGTCGTCGGCGCGAGCATGGCCGGCAAGGTCATGAAGGCCCGCGCCCAGCTCGCCGCGGCCCTGCGCCCCTCGGCGGCGGTCGGCTGAGCCTCTCTACGGCGGTCGGCTGAGGCTCTCCACCGCGGTCGGCTGCGCCACGCCCACGCGGTTTTTCGACCCGCGGTTCGCGGCGGAGGCGGTTCCTTCACTACCGTGCAGGGTGTGATCGTCGCGCTCATCGACTCCGGACTGGGGCTGCTCCCCACGGCCGCCTGGTTGCGGAAGCTGCGGCCCGATCTCGACCTGCTGCTGCTCAACGACCCCGACGGCGCGCCGTGGGGACCCAAGCCCGAGCAGTGGGTCATCGACCGGGTACTGGACACCGCGCGCCTCGCCCTGGGCGAGGGCGCGGAAGTCATTGTGCTGCCCTGCAATACCGCCAGCGTGCAGGCCCTCGAACACGTCCGCACCATGGTCGGCCCCGGCGTGCCGGTCATCGGCACCGTGCCCGCCATCAAACCCGCCGCCGCGGCCTGCCGGAAGGTGGCGGTCTGGGCGACCGCGGCCACCACCGCCAGCGCCTACCAGGCCGACCTCATCGCCCGCTTCGGCGGCGACGCCGACATCACCGGCGTCGCCTGCCACGGCCTGGCCGACGCCATCGACCGTGGCGACCTCCCCGTCATCGCCGACGCCATCGCCGACGCCGCCGCCCGCACCCCCGCCGACACCGAGGGCATCGTCCTCGGCTGCACCCACTACCCCCTCGTCCTGGACGACATCCTCACCGCCCTCCCCCCGGGCGTCCGCGTCTTCGACAGTGCCGAAGCCGTCGCCGGCCAAACCCTCCGCCGCATGGACGCCCTCGACCGCCCCACCGCGGGCGCCGCCACCGTCCGCGTCCTGGCCTCCGGCCGCACCGCCCAACTCCCCACCGCTGCAGCCGCTTTCGAGTCCGGCCGCCTCCTCGGCGCGACAGCCTCGCAGGCGCAGGTCTGCTGACGGAAGTCAGAAACTGTTCGCCAGCAGTGCATATTGCGCGGCGGCGCGTCGCCTGGCTTCGGCCTGATCCTTGTCGTTGACGGCCGCGAGATAGCGCCCGTAGGCGAGATAACACTTGCCGTCCTGCACATCCGCGGACGGGACATCGGGTTTGGGGACCAGGCAGTGCACATCGGGCACGTGCGCGGGCGGGTCGGCGTCGACGTATTCGTCGTGACGTTTCGCCACGAGCGTATCCATCAGTGCACGAGCCGATTTCGCGTCGCGCGCACGAATCAGGGTGTCGCGGTCCAAGTATGCGAGCAGATCGGCGCCGGCGTCCCCATAGGCCCGGGACCAGAATCCGGCGTCCGCGCTACCCATCACGATCGCGTTCGGGCTCAGCACGGCAAAGCTCTCCACATTGGGCGCACGCTGGTCGCGATCGCGAGTCATCATCCGCGCCAGCATGCTTTCGGCATCGACCCGGAGATTCGGCAGGTCCCGTTCCGGCGTGAGCCGGAACCTGTCCAGGGCCGGGATCTGCACATCGAACACCTTGTGCAACCAGGCCAGCAGGTCGCTTTCATCGGCACTCGGGCGGTGCGCGAAGACCCACAGCACGAAATCACCGTGCGCCAGGAAAGCCCCCGCCGTAGGCACGCCGGGTTGCCAATGGATATGCGCCGCACCGTAATCCGCGAGCAGCAGCCGGCGGTTCAGCGCCGGGGCCACATCGAAATCGGCGGCCTCCAGCTCGGTCGCGGCCCGGGTGGCCGTATCGGCATCCGGGAAGCGCAACAGGGCCGTGGTGATCACCGTCGCGGTCGGGCTGGTGGTGGCATCGGATTTCGGCCGAGGCTGGTCGGCGGCGGTTGCCGTGTAGCCCGCCAGCATGCGATCTCGTTCCAGCACGGGGCGCGTGGCATCGGCCAAGCCGCCCAGACGAACCGCATCATGGACATCGGCCAGCACGTGGCCACCACGGCCCGCCGTGAGCATGGGATCGAGCTGCAGCCCCGTGGCCATGGCCCCCGACATCCGCATGCCCTCGACCAGGCCGCCATAGGTACCCGCGGGCCTGTCGTAGGTCACCCGATTCAGCGGGTACATGCCGACATCCAATGCCCTGACGTCGATTCGGGCCGGGGTCGGCATGCCCCGCACACCCGCGCAACCGGCCAGCAGTGCGACCACCGCGAAACACACTGCCGCACAGGACATTCGAGCTCGACCGGCCATGATCACCTCCGGATCCGCCAGGCCCGTCGCTCGAGGCTACTACTGGATCGCGTGGTGCACCGGGTGAACCGGAGCGCGGAAACACGAACGGCGCCGCTCCTTTCGGAGCGACGCCGTTCGTCAGCGATTCAGAGAATCACCAGTGATTTCGGAAAATCACTTGATGATCTTGGTGACGCGACCGGCACCGACGGTGCGGCCACCCTCACGGATCGCGAAACGCAGGCCCTCGTCCATGGCGACCGGCTGGATGAGCTTGACGCTCATCTCGGTGTTGTCGCCCGGCATGACCATCTCGGTGCCCTCGGGGAGGGTCACGACGCCGGTCACGTCGGTGGTACGGAAGTAGAACTGCGGGCGGTAGTTGTTGAAGAACGGGGTGTGGCGGCCACCCTCGTCCTTCGACAGGATGTACGCCTGGCCCTCGAACTCGGTGTGCGGGGTGGTGGTGCCCGGCTTGATGACGACCTGGCCGCGCTCCACGTCCTCGCGCTTGATACCACGGACCAGCAGACCGACGTTGTCGCCCGCCTGGCCGTTGTCGAGCAGCTTGCGGAACATCTCGATGCCCGTGATGGTGGTCTTGGTGACCTTCTCGCGGATGCCGACGATCTCGACTTCCTCGTTCACGTTCACGATGCCCCGCTCGATACGACCGGTGACGACGGTGCCACGACCGGTGATCGTGAAGACGTCCTCGATCGGCATCAGGAACGGCTTGTCGGTCTCACGGACCGGGTCCGGGATCGACTCGTCGACGGCGTTCATCAGCTCGACGATCGACTCGGTCCACTTCGGGTCGCCCTCGAGCGCCTTCAGACCGGAGACCCGCACGACCGGCGCGTCCTCGTCGAACTCCTGCGAAGCCAGCAGCTCGCGGACCTCCATCTCGACGAGCTCGAGGATTTCCTCGTCGTCGACCATGTCGGACTTGTTCAGCGCGACAAGGATGTAGGGCACGCCGACCTGGCGGGCGAGCAGCACGTGCTCGCGGGTCTGCGGCATCGGGCCGTCGGTGGCGGCCACGACCAGGATCGCGCCGTCCATCTGGGCGGCACCGGTGATCATGTTCTTGATGTAGTCCGCGTGACCCGGGGCGTCGACGTGCGCGTAGTGGCGCTTCTCCGTCTGGTACTCGACGTGGGAGATGTTGATCGTGATACCACGAGCCTTCTCCTCCGGCGCCTTGTCGATCTGGTCGAACGCGAAGGCCGCGTTCAGGTCCGGGTACTTGTCAGCCAGCACCTTGGTGATCGCCGCGGTCAGCGTGGTCTTGCCGTGGTCGACGTGACCAATGGTGCCGATGTTGACGTGGGGCTTCGTCCGCTCGAACTTCGCCTTCGCCACTGTTGTCCTCCTGGACTAGTTAGTGCGTGCTTTTTGCAGCAGTGCGGTTTGTATTACAGGTGGGTCGTTCAGCCGACCGACTCGGGACGGATTCTCGCAAACCCGTCCCGGTAGCGAACTACTCGCCGGTCGCCTTGGCGATGATCTCCTTCGACACGTTGGCCGGAACCTCCGCGTACGAATCGAACACCATCGAGAAGTTCGCTCGGCCCTGGGTCTTCGACCGCAGGTCACCGATGTAACCGAACATCTCCGAGAGCGGAACCAGCGCCTTGACGACACGGGCACCACTGCGTTCCTCCATGGCCTGGATCTGGCCACGGCGGGAGTTCAGGTCGCCGATCACTTCGCCCATGTAATCCTCGGGCGTGGTGACCTCGACAGCCATGAGCGGCTCGAGGATCACCGGACCGGCCTTGCGGGCCGCTTCCTTGAGGGCCATCGCGCCGGCGATCTTGAACGCCATTTCCGAGGAGTCGACCTCGTGGTAGGCGCCGTCGAGCAGCGAGACCTTCATGTTGACCAGCGGGAATCCGGCGAGGACACCGTACTGCATGGCATCCTGCGCACCGGCGTCGACCGACGGGATGTACTCACGCGGAACGCGGCCACCGGTGACCTTGTTCTCGAACTCGTACGTCGCGCCGTCCTCGCCGACGAAGGGCTCCAGGCCGATGATCACGCGGGCGAACTGACCCGAGCCACCGGTCTGCTTCTTGTGGGTGTACTCGAGCTTCTCGACCTTCTTGGTGATGGTCTCGCGGTACGCCACCTGCGGCTTGCCGATGTTGGCCTCGACCTTGAACTCGCGCTTCATGCGGTCCACGTAGATGTCGAGCTGCAGCTCGCCCATACCGCCGATGACGGTCTGGCCGGTCTCCTGGTCCAGCTTCACGTTGAAGGTGGGGTCCTCTTCCGCGAACTTCTGGATCGCGACGCCCAGCTTCTCCTGGTCGGCCTTGGTCTTCGGCTCGATGGCCACCTCGATGACCGGGTCCGGGAAGGTCATGGACTCGAGCACGATCTGGTTCTGCGGATCGCACAGGGTGTCACCCGTGGTGGTGTCCTTCAGGCCGATGACCGCGTAGATGTGGCCGGCCACACCCTCGGAAACCGGGTTCTCCTTGTTGGAGTGCATCTGGAACAGCTTGCCCAGACGCTCCTTCTTGCCCTTGGTCGCGTTGATGACCTGGGCACCGGAGTCGACCTTGCCCGAGTACACGCGGACGTAGGTCAGCTTGCCGAAGAACGGGTGGGTGGCGATCTTGAACGCCAGCGCCGCGAACGGCTCGTCCGAGCTCGGCTTGCGGGTGAGGACCTCGTCCTCCTTGCCCGGCACGTGACCGTGCACGGACTCGACGTCCAGCGGGGACGGCAGGTAGTCGATGACGGCGTCGAGCATGGGCTGCACGCCCTTGTTCTTGAACGCCGAACCGCAGAGCACGGGGTAGAGCTCCGAGTTCACGGTCATCTTGCGGATGGCGCCCTTGATCTCCTCGACCGAGAGCTCCTCACCGCCGAAGAACTTCTCCAGCAGGGCCTCATCGGACTCGGCGACGGTCTCGAGCAGCTCCTGGCGGTACTGCTCGGCGCGGTCCTTCAGATCGGCCGGGATCTCGACGACCTCGTACTGCTCACCGAGCTTGGTCTCGCCCCGCCAGACCTTGGCATTGTTCTCGACCAGGTCGACGATGCCCTCGAAGGTGTCCTCGGCGCCGATCGGCAGCTGGATGACCAGCGGCTTCGCGCCCAGGCGGTCCTTGATGGTCTGGACGGTGAAGTAGAAGTCGGCGCCCAGCTTGTCCATCTTGTTGACGAAGCAGATGCGCGGGACGTCGTACTTGTCGGCCTGGCGCCACACCTGCTCGGACTGCGGCTCGACGCCTTCCTTGCCATCGAACACCGCGACGGCGCCGTCGAGGACGCGAAGCGAACGCTCGACCTCGACCGTGAAGTCCACGTGGCCGGGGGTGTCGATGATGTTGATCTGGTTGTCTTTCCAGAAACAGGTCGTCGCGGCCGACGTGATCGTGATGCCGCGTTCCTGCTCCTGCGCCATCCAGTCCATGGTGGCGGCGCCGTCGTGCACCTCACCGATCTTGTAGGTGATACCGGTGTAGAAGAGGATGCGTTCGGTAGTCGTCGTCTTACCGGCATCGATGTGGGCCATGATGCCGATGTTGCGGACCTTGTGCAGGTCGGTGAGCACGTCCTGTGCCACGGAAATCTTCCCCGCTCGTAGCTAGTTGGGATTCAACGGGATAGGCCTCGAGTTCTCCGAAGCCCTCGGTGTCAACGTCGGGCGCGACGCGTGGTGCCTCGCTTGAAACAGCTCAGCTGTCGCGCCCGACATGTGACTCGTCTCCCGGCACTTCCGAACGGAGGGCCGGGCCACAGGTCACCAGCGGTAGTGCGCGAAGGCCCGGTTGGACTCGGCCATCTTGTGGGTGTCCTCGCGACGCTTCACCGAAGCGCCCAGGCCGTTGCTGGCGTCCAGCAGCTCGTTGGCCAGACGCTCGATCATGGTCTTCTCGCGACGAGCGCGGGAGTAGTTGACCAGCCAGCGCAGCGCCAGGGTGTTGGCGCGGCCGGGACGAACCTCGACCGGCACCTGGTAGGTGGCGCCACCGACGCGGCGGGGCTTCACCTCGAGGGCGGGCTTGACGTTGTCGAGCGCGCGCTTGAGGGTGACGACCGGGTCGGTGCCGGTCTTCTCACGAGCCTGCTCGAGGGCGCCGTAGACGATGCGCTCGGCGGTGGACTTCTTGCCGTCCAGCAGGATCTTGTTGACCAGCTGCGTCACCAGGGGCGAGCCGTAGACCGGGTCGTTGATCAGGGGACGCTTGGGAGCGGGACCCTTACGCGGCATTAGCTCTTCTCCTTCTTGGCGCCGTAGCGGCTGCGGGCCTGCTTGCGGTTCTTGACACCCTGGGTGTCGAGCGAGCCGCGGATGATCTTGTAGCGCACACCCGGGAGGTCCTTCACACGACCGCCGCGGACGAGCACCATCGAGTGCTCCTGCAGGTTGTGGCCCTCACCAGGGATGTAAGCCGTGACCTCGACCGCGCTGGTCAGGCGAACACGCGCGACCTTACGCAGCGCGGAGTTCGGCTTCTTCGGGGTCGTGGTGTACACGCGGGTGCACACGCCACGACGCTGCGGGCTCCCCTTGAGGGCCGCAGTCTTGGTCTTGGCGACCTTGTCGCGGCGACCCTTGCGGACCAGCTGGTTGATGGTTGGCATAGACCGGCTTTCCTTTTAGTAACCAGGTGTCTGGAACTTCATGTCTTTGTCATTCGAGCTTTCCGCCCTGTTCTCATGGCATTTCGTCTCCACGAGGTCGGGCGTGTCGTGCACAGTTCAGAGGCCTTTTTCAAGGCATGCTGAAACGGTCAGCCGCTCTCGCTGGCCTACGTACTGCACATCAACTTGCCCGCATGCTCCGGGCACAGCGGTCCACGATACTCGTCGGCTCTTTCAGGGGCAAAAGAGGGTCCCCCCACCGGGGCTGGTAGAGCCGTTATCGAGCCAGATTCAACGTCAACTCGACCAGCTTGCGCGCCGCGTCGCAGGGGTCCGCATGCTGAGATCCGCTGCGGTAGTTGACCCACCAGCCGACGATGCCGGTATCCGCGGCCGGCGCGCTCACGCCGCAGGAGTCCGGATCGTTCGGGCGACGGGTTTCCACCGACCGGCGGCCCTGCACGGTTATGTCGTTGGTCACATACTTCAGGCGGTCGTTGTTCTGCTTCTCGTTGTTGAGCGAGCCCAGCTCGTACCAGCTGAGGGTGACCATGCCGCTGCCGGCGGTGCCGCCGGTGAGGTTCCACATGCAGACCGCGCCATTGAAGGACGGCTCCACATACATGTTGTCGCCCACCGATTTCGCGATGTCGTCCTGGGCGACCACCTGGCATTCGCGCAGCAGCTTGTCGAAATTGGTGTTGATGCGCGAGGTTCCGCCGGTACCGGTGCCGGTGGTGCCGCCCGCGGGCAGCGCGCTGCCGGGGACGGTCTTGCCGCAGCCGCCCAGCGCGGCGGTCAGGGCCAGCACCGAGAGGGCGATCGCGCCGCGCACCCGCCTGGATCGACCTGACATTCCGGTCCCCCTCATCCGAGCCGCTGCACGGTCAGTTCGGCCATCTTGCGGGTGCGGTCACACGGGTTGCCGAGGTTGCCGCTGCTGAATACGCCGTAGGAGATGGACCATTCGAAGAAGTCGTCGTCCAGCTGCACCGCGAGATCGCAGACGGCGTTGCTGGGGTCGAGGGCCTGGAAGCCCTTCTTCCCGCCCACCTCGATGGTGTCCGGAGTGCGGCCCACACTGGCGACCCATGCCTTCTCACGATCGATGGGGCTGCCGCGGTAGGAGGCGAATGTGACGCTGGAGGAACTGATTCCGCCGGCCTGCCAGTTGCAGCCGGTCGAGTTCTTGAAGACGGTGGTGAGGGTGCCGAGCCCACCCAGGTCGCGTACCTCGTCGTCGGTGAGGTGGCCGCACTCCCCGACGAACGGGCCCAGCGCCGCCACCTTCTGCGGCGGGTGGAACCCCGGTTCGTCGCCGGAATCGCTCTTCCCCCCACACGCCGACACCAGCAGCGCGAGGCTCAACCCCGTGACAACCGCGGACGCCATTCGCATGGACCCGACTCTACTGTGCGCAGCCAGGAGCAGCCGTTGCGTGGACGGCGAAACCCCATGGTTCGCGGCGCGTCTCGTTCTGGACTGAGCGGAGGGAGGGAAGAACGAGACCTCCAGCGCCGCGAACCCGCCCGGAGCGAAGCGGAGGGCAAATTGGGCACAGCTCAGAGGTTTCCGCGTGCCTCTTGTTCCCGCTCGATCGCCTGGAAGAGCGCCTTGAAGTTGCCCTTGCCGAAACCGAGGGAGCCGTGGCGTTCGATCAGCTCGAAGAAGACGGTGGGCCGGTCGGTGACGGGCTTGCAGAAGATCTGCAGCAGGTAGCCGTCCTCGTCGCGGTCGACCAGGATGCCGCGGCGCTGCAGTTCGGCGACCGGGACGCGGACGTGGCCGATGCGGGCCCGCAGTTCCGGGTCCTCGTAGTAGCTGTCGGGGGTGTCGAGGAATTCGATGCCCTCCCGGCGCAGCACGTCGACGGCGGCGAGGATGTCGCCGGTCGCCAGCGCGATGTGCTGGACACCGGGTCCGCGGTAGAACTCGAGGTACTCGTCGATCTGGGAGCGCTTGCGGCTGGGGGCGGGTTCGTTGAGCGGGAACTTGACCCGGTGGTTGCCGTTGGCCACCACCTTGCTCATCAGGGCGGAGTACTCGGTGGCGATGTCGTCGCCGACGAATTCGGCCATGTTCTCGAAACCCATGACGCGCCGGTAGAACTCGACCCATTCGTCCATGCGCCCGAGTTCCACATTGCCGACCACGTGGTCGATGGCCTGGAAGATGCGCCGGGGTTGCCCGGCCCGCGGGGCGTAGGCGGAGCGACGCGGCGTGTAGCCGGGCAGGTAGGGGCCGTAGTAGCGGGAGCGGTCGACGAGGGTGTGCCGGGTGTCGCCGTAGGTGGCGATGGCGGCGGTGCGGACGGTGCCGTAGTCGTCGATCTCGTCGTGGGGTTCGACCAGCACGGTGGCGCCCTGGGCGCGGGCGCGGCGGATGCAGCGGTCCACGTCCGGGACCTCGAGCGCGATGTCGACCACCCCGTCGCCGTGCAGATCGTGGTGTGCGACAAGCGGACTGGCCGGATCCACCGCACCCTTGACGACGAATCGGGCGCCGGCGCTGCGCAGCACGAACGCCTTGTGGTCACGATTGCCGGTCTCGGGACCCGAGTAGGCCTCCAGCCGCATGCCGAAGGCGGACTGGAGGTAGTGCGCGGTCTGGGTGGCATTGCCGACCACCCAGACGATGGCGTCCCAGCCCAGCACCGGGAACGGGTCGGCGGCGGCATCGTGGTCCACCAGGCCGACGAGACGGCGGAGTTCGTCGTCGCCGGGCAGGTCGCCGGATCGGGCCCGAGCGAACCCGGGGCGGGCGTGGGCGCTGCCGTGGTGTCCTGCGTCGATGCTCATGTGCCCAGGAAAGGCCCAGCGGCGCGACTAGGCAATATCGCCGAATTCCACTGGACACTCTGGTGAATTGCACCACCATCTGCCGCCGGGTGCTGGACAATTTGAATAGCAGCGAACTCACGAGCGGAGGTTCCGCCATGTCCCGCACGCCCGCCCGGCTGGATGAGCTGGATCTGGCCATCCTCACCGCCATGCACGAGTACCAGAAGGCGGGCATTCTGGAACTCTCCCGCCGCACCCGGGTCGCCCGGGCCACCGTGCAGTCGCGCATCGCGCGCATGGAGGAGGCGGGGGTGATCTCCTCCTACGATCCGCAGATCGATGTCACCGCGGCCGGTTTCGATGTGCAGGCGTTCGTGACGCTGGAGATCGCGCAGGGCGCGCTGGAAGCGGTCGCCACCGACCTCGACGCCATCCCCGGGGTGCTGGAGGCCTATGCCACCACCGGTTCCGGGGATGTGCTGTGCCGGATCGGCGCGGATTCGCACGCCGGCCTGCAGGCGGTCCTGCTGAGCATCGACCGGACCAGCTCGGTGGTGCGGTCGCACAGCGTGGTGGTGTTGTCCACCGTCGTCCCGCAGCGCACCCTGCCGCTGCTGCGCACGCTCACCCCGTCCGGGTCGAGCAAAGCGCCGGCATACCGCGCCGCGCACTGAGAATCCGGAACGCGTCCATGGTCAGAGGCGCAGGTCCGCTCCGGGATCGAGGATTTCGACGACGGGCTTGCGGTCCGGTTCCGAGAAGGACAGCAGAGCAGCGGCTTCCGCCTCCACCGCGGCGCGGTCGGCGCGGGACCAGCCGGCGTGCGGGCTGATCCGCAGCGACGCGGTGTCGCCCTTGGCGAACACCTTGTAGACGCCCGACAGGAAGCCGTCGATCAGGATCGGGGAGACCTGGTTGGCGAAGGCGCGCAGGGGCGGGGCATTGCCGTCGGGGACGATGCGGGTGCGGTCCTGGTGGGACAGGATGGCGTTGTCGTACCAGCCGAGCAGGCGGACGGGGGCGGGCAGATCCGGGTCGGCGAGGGTGGCGTCGGCGGCGTCGTAGAGGGTGCGGCCGCGATCGTCGGTGTAGGTGCGGACCCGGTCGCCGAGCTTCTCGACGGCCTTCTTCATGCCGGTGAGCTTGGACCAGGTCTGCATGTCCATGGTGGTGGCGGGACCGAAGGCGCGCAGATAGCGCAGCAGCAGTTCCTCCAGCGGGTAGCCGGGGTCGAGGGATGCGCCGAGCCAGGGTCGCACGCGGGACCAGACCGGGCGGCTGCTGTCGCCCCACCGGCCGCGCGGCGGGGTCTGCAGGACGGGGAGCTGGTAGAGCCAGGCCTGCACGATCGCGCCGGGATCGCGGTCCGGGTACCGGGCGGCGGCGTGTTCGCGCAGCGTCGCGGCGGGGGTCGGCTCGTCGCCGAGTACCTCTTCCCCCTGCGCGCGCACCTCCTCGGGATCCAGGCCGACCAGCGCGCCGAAGTTGAAACCCTTACGGAAGGGGATCTTTTCGAGTTCCGGCTGGATGTGCGGGGCGAGGCGCAGCGCGTCGGGCGGAGTGACCAGGTGAATGGTGCCGCGCATCAGGGTGATTCGCACCAGCGACCGGTCGTCGAGGGCCTTCGACACCATCTCGGGATCGAAATCGGCTGTGCGGCTCCACAATGCGACGAACGGCGGCAGCATGTCCTGCGCCTGCAGGCCGACGAGGTGGTCGCACAGCTCGTGCACGCCGAGCCCGGACCGCTCGAGCAGATGCTGACGCGCGAGCAGGGTCCGGTTCAGCACCCGGTTGGACAGCTTCACGATCGGTGACGCTACGTGAGCCGCACCCGGTTCGCGCGCGATCGCGCCGGGCGAACCGGGTCAGCGGAGGGTGACGACGACCTTGCCGGTGGCGGTGCGCTTGTCGAGGGCGGAGACCGCCTCGGCGGTGTGCGCGAGGGCGTAGAGGACGGGCTCCGGCGGGGTGATCTTGCCGTTCGCGAGCAGCGGTTCCACCTCGGCCCATTGTTCCTGCAGGTAGCCCGGGTGGGACATGACCCACTCGCCCCAGGCCGCGCCGACCACCTCGACGTTCTTGAGCAGCAGGCGGTTCACCTTGACGGTGGGGATGTCGCCCGCGGTGAAGCCGACCACCAGCAGCCGCCCGGCCGAAGCCAGCGAGCGAATGCTGTCGGTGAAACGGTCACCGCCGACCGGGTCGAGCACGATGTCGACGCCGCGGCCGCCGGTGAGTTCCTTGACCGCGGCCAGCCAGCCGTCGGTGAGCACCACGTCGGTGGCCCCGTTGGCCCGGGCGACTTCGGCCTTCTCCTCCGTGCTGACCACGGCGATGACGCGCCCAGCGCCCAGCGCCTGCGCCATGCGCAGCGTGGAGGTGCCGATGCCGCCGGCGGCGCCGTGCACCAGCACGGTCTCTCCCGGGGCCAGGCGGCCGCGGTTGCGGAGGCAGAAGTGCACGGTCAGGTCGTTGAACAGCACGCCCGCCCCGGACTCCAGCGAGACATTGTCGGGCAGTTTGAAGACCATCTCCGCCGGCGCCACCGCGACTTCCGCGGCCGCGTTGCCGAGCAGGGTCAGCGCGACCACCCGGTCGCCGGGCCGCACGTGCGAGCCCTCCGGCGCCTCGCGCACGATGCCGCCGACCTCGCAGCCGACGACGTAGGGCAGCGGCGGCTTCATCTGGTACAGGCCGCGGGTCATGAGTACATCCGGGAAGGCGATCCCGGCCGCGTGCACGTCGATGACGACGCCGCCCGGATACCCCGCCGGCTCGGGAATCTCGAGAACCTCGATGGCCTCCGGGCCTTCCAGCTTGCTCACCACGGCTGCGCGCATTCTCGATCAACTCCGATCAATTCACCGGCGGATACCAGCCGAACGTAGCACCCCCCGCCTCCCCGTGTGCCTTCAGCGGACGGCTGAGAGCCGTTGCCGGTTTCGTACCCGTGCCTGCGGGTGGTGCCGGAACAATTCCGGGCGTACCCGTCGAGTTACCCCGAACATTCCGAAATCAGTTGCCGCCTTGGGAGTCGGAGAGCAACAACATCATTCGGCGGGCACGAAGGAATTCGGTCGCCGCGGCTCAGCGATGGGCGTATTCGATCATGGACTCATTGGCCGCGACCTGACCGCCGGTGGTGATGACCAGGCTGTAGGCGGTGATCCGGTACTGCGTGCCGTCGGTGGGATTGGTGACCGTGAAACCGCCGGTGCCGTCGGGCACCGGGTCGTCGAGCTGGATGCCCGCATTGTCGCTGATGCGGACGCCCTTGTAGTAGAAGCGGCCGGTCGCGGTGCGGCAGACCACCAGGCGCGACTTGTCGGTGCGACCGATGGCCATGGCCGGGTCGTCGGCATTGCAGCGCGGCGGCTGTGCGGTGAAACCCTGTGCGTCCGTACCGGATACGGTGCCGGAGAGTGGGACCAGGGTGGTGGTCGGGGCGGTCGTGCGGGCGGTGGTCACGGAGGTGTACGCGGCGGTGGTCTGCGCCGGACCGGTGACCGTCGTGACGCCGCCGGCACCGTTGCCACCGGTCTTGCCGGACAGCAGTGCCCACGCGAGCACCGCGGCCAGCACCAGGACCACCCCGATGAGCGCGCCCACCAGCAGCGGCAGGTTGTGGCGCTGCCTGGGCGGCAACGGCAGCGGCGCGGAGGGGTGCTCGCGGGGCAGGGCCGGGTGTTCGTAGGGCGCTGCGGGGTTGACGGCATAGGACGCTGCCGGGTTCTCGTACGGCGCCTGACCGGGCAGGTACCCGGCCTGCCCGGCGGGAATCGGGCGCAGCACGGTCGGTTGGTTGTTGCCCGGCCCCGTGTGCGGGCCGGAAATCTGGCCGCCGCGGGGGTAATCCACCGGGCCCGAGGGATGAGCGCCCCCGGGGACATTGCCGAACCCGGACGGGTGACCCGGACGCGGGTATTCGACGGAGCCCGACGGCTGGTCGAGGTAATTCGGCCCGGAGTGCCCGGGCGGGACGGCCGGGGAGCCGATGGTCGGCGGGGCGGGCGGCACGGTGGTGCGGGTGGGCTCGCCGTGGCCGGCCCGCATCAGCGCGGCCCGGGCGGCGCGGGCGAGCTGCCCGGCGGTGGCGTAGCGCCGGGTCGGATCCTTTGCCATGCCGATGGCGACCACCTGGTCCAGGCCGACCGGGACCCCGGCGCGGACGCTGGGCCGCGGCGGGGGCGTGAGCATGTGGGCCCGGATGGTGGCGAGATTGCCCTCCACTCGGAACGGCGGCCCGCCGGTGAGGCATTCGTAGAGCACGCAGGCCAGCGCGTAGATATCGGCGCCGGGCGAGACCGAGGCATTGTGCTCGAAACGTTCCGGGGCCATGTAGGCGAAGGAGCCGATGGCATTGCCGGTCTGGGTGAGCTGGACGTCGGACTCGGTGTGCGCGATGCCGAAATCCACCAGGTAGGCGAAGGTTTCGCCGGTGAGCAGGATATTGGCGGGTTTGACGTCGCGGTGCACGAGCCCGCTCTCGTGGGCGGCGTCGAGTGCGGCGGACATCGGCTGCAACGCGGTGGCGGCATGCGAGGGCGCGATCGGGCACGAATAGTGCAGGTATAACTCGAGGTGAAGGCAGCGCACCAGCCGCATGTCGATGAACAGGACCCCGTCCACCTCACCCCAGTCGTGCACCGGAATGACGTGCGGTTCCTGGAGTTTGGCGGCGGTGCGGGATTCGCGGCGGAAGCGCTCGACGTAGGTGGGCTGCCGCGCCAGATCGACATCCAGCAGTTTCACCGCGACCACCCGGTCGCGCACCGTGTCGTAGGCCTCGTAGACCTCGCCCATGCCGCCGACCCCGAGCAGCCGCCGCAACTCGTACTGCCCGAACCGCGAACCGGCCCTCGCCCCTGCGGCCACCCTGCGTCCTCCCTGCCGCTGGATATACAACAGGAAAGGCTACGGGCCGTATGACGCACTGTCATTCCCTCGATAGCGGCACAGTCCTTCCGCCGATGACCGCGACAGTGCGCGACGACCCCGTCAAGCCCCGAACAGTGCCGTTTCCCATTCGGCTGGACTGATCTCCGCAGCCGAGAAACACTGTCGTTCCCCGAACAGAAGTACAGGTGACTCGACGTGAGTGTGTCCCGCACGCCCCGTAGAGTCATGTCACGGACTTCGGTCAGTAGGCACCTCACCGGTGCTTTTGGAAAGACATGCGGCACACCGTGCAGCGCGAGGAGCACCAGTGTCACTCGATGAGCCACTCGCCCCGCTTCCCCAGGAGGGCATGGGCTTCGCTTCCGCGTGGCCCGTCCGAGCCGGCGACGTGGATCCCTATCAACGGCTGCGATTCGATGCCGTGGCCCGCTACCTCCAGGACATCGCCTGGGAGGAAATGCAATCCGGATTCTTCCATCGGACGGATCCGGCCTGGATCGTGCGGCGCACCGTGGTGGACGTGGTGCGGCCCATCCACTGGCCGGACCGGGTGGAACTGCGGCGCTGGTGTTCGGCCATGTCGACGCGGTGGACCAATATGCGGGTGCGGATCACCAGCGAGAACGGCGGTCTGATCGAGACCGAAGGGTTCTGGATCAATATCAACGAGTTCACCAATATGCCGACCCGGATCAGCGACGAGGGCCTGGCCGAGCTCGCCCGCACCACCGATCAGCACCGGCTGCGCTGGCGGCCCTGGCTGACCGACCCCACGCCGCCGGAATCGGATGTGGATCTGCCGTTCCCGGTGCGCGCCACCGATATCGACCAGTACAACCACGTGAACAACGCGGCCTACTGGCAGGCGGTGGAGCAGTACCTGGTCGACTACCCGAAGCTGGTGGCCGGGCCGCATCGCGCGGTCATCGAGTACGTGGCGCCGGTGCTGGCGCGCCAGCACATCAGCGTGCGCAGCCGGTACGAGCCGGGCGATCGGACCGGGCATCCGGCGGCGCTGCGGCTGTGGTTCGTGGTGGGCGGGGTGACGACCACGGCGGTGCGCATCGGGCCGCTGCCCAGCTGAATTCGATACTGCCCAACCGAATTCGATACTGCCGAGCCGAATCGGATGCTGCTCAGCTGAGCCGGTGGCGCAACTGCGAAATCGGCTGACCTTACGCGACATTCCCTGCGGACCGATGTCATCGCCTACGCCAACCAGGCGGGCATCCCCGGCTGCACCGAGGCCATCACCGTCGCCACCGCCTACGGCCGGCAGGTCAGCGATACCGACGTCGCCACCATCAACGGCTTGTCCTGCAACGCCCAGCCCGACCCCACCGTCCCCTCCCTGTGCACCAAGGACGGCCTCCTCATCAACCTCGGCGCGAGCTGACTCCCCGACGCCAAAATGGCTGTGGCCCAACCCATTACAGGTGGGGCCACAGCCGTTGGGGGGTGATCAGCCCCACCCCCGGGCGCCGATGTCCCTGGGAGTCCGGGGCGTGGCCCCGACGCCCCTCGGGGCGCGGGGGCTGAGCCCCGACATCCCTCGGGGGTGCGGGGGGAGCCCCCGATGTCCCTGGGGGTTCGGGGGCGAAGCCCCTGAGAGTCCCGAGAGTTGGGTTTACCCCTTGGCGGCCTTGAGGAGGTTCTCGACGCTGGTGAACTTCACGCGCGGGCGGCCCGCGGACTTGCCCGCGGTCTTCTCGGCGGCGTCGATGGCCTTCCAGCCGTCCCGGCCGATCTGGTCGGGCTGGCGCTCGGAGAGCAGGGCCTCCAGCGCGGCGCGACCGGCTTGCGGGGCAGCGAGCTTGCCCTGGGTGAAGTCCTCGATGAGCTGGTCGACGGTCTCCTGCGAGTCCATGCGGTTGGAGCCGATGACGCCGCGCGGACCGCGCTTGATCCAGCCGGAGACGTACACGCCCGCAACGGGGTTGCCGGCGGCCAGGACTCGGCCCTTGTCATTGGGGATGACGCCGGCGGACTCGTCGAACGGCACGTCCGCGACGGGCTCGCCCTTGTAGCCGATGGAGCGCAGCACCAGCGACGCCTCGACGGTGCCGGTGCGGTCCGAGGCGCGGGCCACGGTGCGGCCGTTCTCCTCGACCAGCTCGTTGTGCACGTACTCGACCGCCTCGGCCCTGCCGTCGCCGGTGATGGCGGTGGGAGAGACCAGGTAGCGGAACACGATTCGCTTGTTGTCCGGGTTGCGGGAACCGGCGGCGTATTCCTGGGCGAGGGTGTACTTGAGCTGCAGCGAGGGCTCGACCTCCGGATCGTCCAGCTCGGCCTGCGAGGCCGGGTCCAGGACCAGGTCCTCGGGGTCGACGATGATATCGACGCCCTTCAGGTGCGTGAGCGCCAGGAACTCCGGCGAGGTGTAGGCGGCCTGCAGCGGACCGCGGCGGCCCAGCACCATGACCTCTTTGATGTTGCTGCGGCGCAGCGCATCCAGGGCGTGGTCGGCGATATCGGTCTTGGCCAGCTCGTCCGGGTCGACGGTGAGCACGCGGGCCACGTCGAGCGCCACATTGCCGTTGCCGACGATGACGGCGCGCTCGCCGGAGAGGTCGAATTCGCGGTCGGCGAAGTCCGGGTGGCCGTTGTACCAGGCCACGAACTCGGTGGCGGAGTGGCTGCCGGGCAGGTCCTCACCGGGGATGCCGAGGTGGCGGTCGGTGGCCGCGCCGACGGCGTAGATGACGGCGTGGTGGTGGGCGAGCAGCTCCTCGTGCGAGATGTGCTTGCCGACTTCGACATTCAACCGGTACTGCAGCGCCTCGCGCCGGAAGGCCGACTCGAACAGGCCGGCCACCGATTTGGTGCCCGGGTGGTCGGGGGCGACGCCCGCGCGCACCAGGCCGTACGGGGTGGGCAGCCGGTCGAACAGCTCCACCTCGACATCGGCGCGGCGCAGCAGCTCTTCGGCGGCGTAGCAGGCGGCCGGGCCCGCGCCGACGATGGCGACCCGCAGCGTGCCCAGTTCCTTGGGCGCCCGGGACGGCGCGACCAGCGGCTCGAAGTTCGACTCCAGCGGATGCCGTTGGAAGTAGGCGGCATTGATATCGCTGAAGCGCGCCAGCGAGGCGAGCAGATCGTCCTCGGAGAAGATCGCGTCGACCGGGCAGGCGTCGACGCAGGCGCCGCAGTCGATGCAGGTGTCCGGGTCGATGTAGAGCTGCTCGGTGGTGGCGAACTCGCGTTGCTCGGGCGTGGGACGAATGCAATCGACCGGACACTCGGGTACGCAGCTGGCGTCGTTGCAACAACGCTGCGTGATCACATAGGCCATATCTCGCAGATCCTCGAAACTGTCGCGTGTAATACTCCGCTCGGGGTCGAGCAGGGTCGGTAGAACACGTTCTAATATAGGCGGCGTTCCATCGGGTGTCGGCACTGCGATGTGTCGCCACCTTCAGTGTGCCTCGAGTGTGAGCACTGTCTCACGTCGGCACCGGCGTGCACCGCTGTGAGACCGGTCTCCCGGGCGCACTCGAGGCCCCCTACCGTAATGCCTATGGTGCGGACTCTCATCCTGATGCGGCACGGCAAATCCGGATACCCCGAGGGCGTGCAGGACCACGAGCGACCCCTGGCCCCGCGCGGGCGGCGCGAGGCGGCACTGGCGGGTGACTGGCTGCGCGCCACCCAGCCGGAGATCGACGCCGTCCTCTGTTCCACTTCGACGCGAACGCGGGAGACCTTGGCGGCCACCGGCATCACCGCGCCGGTGACGTTCGAGAGCTCGATCTACGAGGCGTCCCCGCACATCATCATCGAGATACTGCAACTCACCGACGATGCCGTGGAAACCCTGCTGGTCATCGGCCACTCCCCCGGAATGCCCTGGACGGCCTGGGAATTGGCGGCCAACCGGCATTCGGGCCCGGCCGAGGAGATGAGCGCGAAATTCCCCACCTCGGCGCTGGCGGTCATCGAGTTCGACCGCCCATGGGCAGCCGCCGACCCGGGCACGGGTGAACTGGTGCGATTCCACGTGCCGCGATAGGCCCGGCGACCTCGGAAGGGCCGGGCTCAGCCGAGTAGCTTGCCCTTCCACACCACGACACCACCGAAGATCAGCAGGAGCAGCAGCGCCGGCCAGAAGCCGAGCAGCCACCACACCACGCCCAGCACCGCCACCACGGGCAGCGCGGCAATGGCCGTGATCACCGGTTGTTCCTTGGCCGTCTCCAGGGCCGAGCGGGCCCTGATCCGATCCACGTCTTTTCCAGCCATGACCCCAGAGTAGGCGCGAAACGGGCCGGTCGAGCCGCACATCGAAACTTCGCGCACCCACGCCCTCGACGTCGTACGCCCGTAGGCTTGCTTGGAGTGCACTCCAACCCACTAACGTCGTGGATGGTTCGGCAGGAAGGGGCGAGACCGATGAGCGCAGCACCGGTACAACAGCGCAATCCGGCACCGCAGGACACCGTGGAGCGCGAACGGCCGCGATATTCGATCGGCGAGGTCTCCGATCGCTGCGGCCTGACCCGGGACACCCTGCGCTGGTACGAGCGCATCGGCCTGATGGACTACGTGGGCCGCGACCACTCCGGCCAGCGCCGGTTCAGCGACCGGGATCTGGACTGGCTGGGGTTCATCGGGAAACTGCGGCGCACGGGCATGTCGGTAGCCGACATGGTCAAGTACGCGGAGCTGGTGCGGGCCGGGGAGCACACCTATCCGGAGCGGCTCGAGATGTTCCGGCGGACCCGCGCCGAAGTCCTCGCCCAGATCGAGGAACTGCAGTCCACCCTGGTGGTCCTCGACTACAAGATCGAGCTCTACGGCGGCGGGCAGACGTGTGATCCGCCGGTCGGGTCGTACGGCGCTGCCCGGGTCGGGCCGAACGACGCTGCCCGCCAGGGGAACTGAGCGCAGGCTCCGCCCGGATCAGCCGATCTGGATGGAGCGTTTGGCCATTCCGTACCAGAAGCCGTCGATGGCGGTGTGCTGCGTGGCCAGTTCGTCCGCGCCCGCGCCGAGGGTCACGAACAGCGGCGCGAAATGCTCGGTGCGCGGGTGGGCGCGGCGAGCGTCGGGGGCGGCGTGCTCGAAGTCCAGCAGGGCGTCGATGTCACCGGCGGCCAGTGCCTCGTCGCCCCAGTGATCGAATTCCCGGGACCAGCCGGGCGCGAAGTCGGCCGGCATGGAGAAGTTCGCCTCGCGCAGGTTGTGCGTGAAGAAGCCGCTGCCGAGGATGAGGACGCCCTCGTCGCGCAGTGGGGCGAGACGGCGGCCCAGGTCGTAGAGGCCGACCGGGTCGAGGGTCGGCAGGGACAGCTGCAGGACCGGGATGTCGGCATCGGGGTACATCTCGACGAGCGGCACGTACGCGCCGTGGTCGAGGCCGCGGGTCGGCGCCTCGTGCACCGGCCGGCCCGGACTGCCCAGCAGCGCACGGACTTTCGCGGCCAGGTCCGGAGCGCCGGGGGCGGCGTAGCGGACCCGGTAGTAGTGCTCGGGGAAGCCCCAGAAGTCGTAGAGCAGCGGCACTGTGGTGGTCGCGCCGAGGGTGACGGGCGCGTCCTCCCAGTGCGCGGAGACCACCAGAATGGCGGTGGGCCTGGGCAGTTCGGCCGACCAGGCGGCGAGCTGGCCGGGCCAGATCGGGTCGTCGGCCAGGGGCGGTGCGCCGTGGCTCAGGTAGAGCACCGGCATGCGGTCCGTCCGCTCGTGAGTCACGGCCTGGGACATGGGATTTCCTCTCGATCTCAGCCACGGAGCTGGATGGTCGGCTCAGCCACGGAACTCGATGGTCGGCTCAGCCGACGAGCCGGATGGTGTGCCCGGTGTGCTCGGCCTTGGCGCGCAGGTAGCGCAGGTTGTCGGGGGTGGCGTGGACGCCGGTGGGGACGGTGTCGCGCACCGTCACGCCGAGCGTGGTCAGCTGGCGGACCTTGTCGGGATTGTTGGTGAGCAGGTCGAGTTCGCCGACGCCGAGGGCGGTCAGCATCTGGGCGGCCGCGGTGTAGTCGCGGGCGTCCTCGTCGAAGCCGAGTTCGGTATTGGCCTGGTAGGTGTCCAGGCCCGAGTCCTGCAGCGCGTAGGCATCGAGCTTGTTGTAGAGGCCGATGTCGCGGCCCTCCTGGCGCAGGTAGAGCAGGATGCCGCCGGTGCCGGAGATGAGCTCGACGGCCTCGCGCAGCTGCGGTCCGCAGTCGCAGCGGGCGGAGCCGAAGACGTCGCCGGTGAGGCATTCGGAGTGCAGCCGCACCAGCGGCGTGGCCGGCCCGTCCGGGCCGAGGTCGGTTTCACCGAGGACGAGGGCGACGTGCTCGCGGCCGTCGGCGAGGCCGTCGAAGGTGACCGCCTGCGCGGTCGTCGAGTAGCCGTCGGCGAAGGTCAGCGGAATCCGCACGCGGGTGCGGACGCTTGCGCCGACGAAGGTGCTGCTCATGAGGATTCTCCTGAGGCCAGGGACCAATTCTTTGAATGGGGCACAGTGTTCAAATTTGAACCGCAAGGGCCCGGAGGTTATTCCAACCCGAACAACCGGCTGTAACCTGGGCAGATGAGTCCACGCTGGCTGAACGAGGAGGAACGGGCGGCCTGGCTGGCCTTCCTGAGCGCCTCCAGCCTGCTGGAACGCCGACTCGGCAGACAGCTCGAGCGGGACTCCGGACTCTCCCACCTGCAATACGAGATCCTGGTCCGCCTCGCCGCCGCCCCCGACGGCGAACTGCGCATGACCGAACTGGCCTCGACCCTGCTCAACTCCAAGAGCAAGCTCACCTACCAGGTCGACCAGCTGGAGAAGGCGGGCCTGGTGACCCGCCGCAACTGCCGCACCGATCTACGCGCGGTCTACGCCCGCCTCACCGACGGCGGACGCAAGCGCCTCGAACAGGCCGCCCCGGGCCACGTCGAGACGGTGCGTGAATTCTTCGTGGACGCCTTCACTCCGGAGCAATTGGCCGCTGTGGCAGCGGGTTTCACCGAGGTCAACCGCCGCCTCCGGGAAGAAACCGCCTGATCGTTCCGAGTCGGGCTCAGGACGCCTCGGCCACACCGGGATTCGGGTCGTAGGGCGCGGCCAGGACCGCGTCGTGTTGCCGGGCCAGCAGCATACGGCGCTGGGCCAGCTCGGCGATCTGGTCGTCGAGGCGATCCAGGCCGTCGCTCACCACCTGCCGGGAGTGATCGCAGTGCTGGAAGCCGGATTCGGTGGCGCAGGGCAGCAGTTCCCGGATATCGCGGGTGGGCAGTCCGGCGTCGAGAAGTTCGCGGATGCGGGCGACCCGATCCGGGGCGGTGGCGGGGTAGCTGCGGTAGCCGTTCGAATCCCGGTGCGGGACAAGCAGTCCCTGCTCCTCGTAGTAGCGCAGCAGCCGGGCGGGCACCCCGGTGGCCCGGGACAGTTCGCCGATCAGCACTGTGACCTCCCGCACATCGCGTTGACCTTCACACCCATGTGAATCCCTAACGTCGCCGCCATGACGAACATTTCTCCCGAAAGCCCGGTCCTCACCACCCAGGTCTCCGGTTCCGGCCCCGCCATCGTGCTGGCCCACGGCGGAGGCGGCGGCATCGACGCCAACTTCGGCGGCTTGATCCCCTTGCTCGCCACCGATCACCTGGTCATCGGGTCCGATTACCCGGCCGACGACACTCCGCTCGCCCTGGACTCGCTCGCCGACGCCCTGATCGCCGAGGCGGTGGCTCGCGGGGCCGAGACCTTGTCGATCGTCGCCTTCTCCCTCGGCACCGCGGTGGCGATCCGGGCGGCGGTGCGGCATCCGGAGCGGGTGCGCGGGCTGGTGCTCACCGGCGGCTTCGCCAGGCCCGACAATCGGTCGCGACTGAACATCCAACTGTGGCAGCGCGCCCTGGCGGCCGGGGACCGCGCATCCTTCGCACGGTTCGCCCTGCTCGCCGGGTTCAGCGCGGACTTCGTGAATGCCCTTCCCGAAGAGCAGCTTTCGGAGATCCTGGCGCAGACCGCGGCGAACATCCCGGGCGGCACGGCCGCGCAGGCGGCGCTGATCGAGCACACGGACGTGCGCGCCGACCTGCCGCAGGTGGCGGTGCCGACGCTGGTCATCGGGCTCGCCGGCGACCTGCTCTGCGATCCGGCCAACGCCCGCGAACAGGCCGCCGGGATTCCGGGGGCCGAGTACACCGAGCTCCCGGGCGGGCACGTCGTCATGGTGGAGCAGCCCGATGCCTGGCACGCGGCCGTGCTCGACTTCTTCGCCCGGCAGCGGGCGGCTGCGGCACGCTGAGTTCACGCGGAAGACCCCGGTGAGTTCACCCGGAAGACCTCGGTCTGAAACACCAATTTTCAGACCAGAAGGCACGGTTCACATTCTCGGCTTACGATGCAGCCACTATGCAGTCGCCTGTAACTCACGACCGGGTGTGGATCGACAAGCAGACGCCCGAGGTCTTCCGCGAACTCAACAGCGTCGCGTTCGCCGTGCGGAACGCCGCCGCGGCCGCCGATCTGGACCGCGCGGTCATGGAATTGGTGAATGTCCGCGTTTCCCAGCTCACCGGTTGCCCGTTCTGCCTGGACCTGCATTCCCGGTACGCCCGCGAAGCCGGTGTCACCCAGCAGCAATTGGATGTCCTGACCGCCTGGCACCGCAGTCCGTACCTGTTCACAGAACTGCAGCAGGCCGCACTCTCGGTGGCCGAGACGGTCACTTCATTGCCGGATGAGGAGACCATGCAGCGTGAGTATGCTGCTGCGCGGCAACATTTATCGGATGACCAGATGTCCGTTCTCATCTGGGCTGCGACCACTATCGGCGCGTTCAATCGCGTGTCGATTATGAGCAGACATCCGGTGCGGGTGCGGAAGGAGAACTGAACAATGAGCGAACAGGCCGTGACGGCCGCAGTCGTTCGTAACGACGCGCAACACCGGTACGAGGTGTGGTACGGGAATTCGCTCGCCGGGTTCAGCGAGTACCGCGAGCGCGACGACAACGACACCACCTTCATTCATACCGAGGTGGATCAGGAATTCAGCGGCAAGGGCCTGGCGAATCTGCTCGCGCAGGAGGCGATCAAGGATGTGATCGCCCGCGGCCGCGTCATCGTGGCACGCTGCCCGTTCATCAAGGGCTGGTTGGACAAGCACCCGGAATACGACGAATACGTGGTGGGCAAGGGCATCAAGAGGTGAGCAGGGAGGAGCGGGCATGAGTGATCTGGAGCCGCGGCCGGAAGAGGCGCTGTGCGAATCGTCCGGGCGCCCCGGGCCACGCGCCGAGTTCTTCCCGGCCCGCGAGGTGCCGCTGGGTGGCGTGCGCGGGGTGACCGTCTTCCGCTCGCTGCCGCAGCGGGACCTGCCGACGGTCGGCGCATGGTGCTTCCTGGACCATTTCGACGGTGGCTCGCCCGCCAACCCGGAGGGGCACGACATCGACCCGCATCCGCATATCGGATTGCAGACGGTCACGTGGCCGCTGGACGGGCGGATCCGTCACCGCGACAGTGTGGGCTCGGATGTGGAGATCGCACCCGGGCAGCTGAACCTCATGACCTCCGGACGCGGCATCGCGCACTCGGAATATCGAGTGCCGGGCCACATCTCGGGTCATGGACTCCAGCTGTGGGTGGCACTGCCGGACGAATCCCGGTATATCGCACCGCATTTCGAGCAGCATCGGGACCTGCCCGAGTTCACGCTGCCGGGGCTGCACGGCGTCGTCCTGATGGGCTCGCTCGGCGGGGCCACCTCCCCGGCGCGGGCCTACACCCCGATCGTCGGCGCCGATCTGCGGCTCGAGGCGGGCGCGGCGGTGACGCTGCCGCTGAATCCGGACTTCGAGCACGCGGTGCTGGTGATCACGGGCGGGCTCCGCGTCGACGACACCGACGTCGCGCCCGGCAGCCTGTTCTACCTGGGCAGCGACCGGGAGTCCCTCCGGCTGCACGAATCCACGGGCGGCGCGCATCTGCTGCTGCTCGGTGGTGAACCGTTCGGCGAGGATCTGGTCATGTGGTGGAACTTCGTGGCCCGCAGCCACGAGGAGATCGAACAGGCCCGCAACGACTGGGAGAAGCACGATGTCGGCCGCTTCGCCGATATCGCCGGGCACACGCCGGACCAGCGGATCCCGGCGCCGCCGCTGCCGGGGCTGCATCTGAAGCCGCGCAAGCGCCGCTGCGGCGTGCCGCACGAGTGACAAGGTCGGCCCCGAACCGCACTGGTTCGGGGCCGATTTCGTTGCGGCCGGCAGTCAGCGGCTGGTCATCGACTGAGTTCCGATGACCCGCAACAGATCCAGCTTCTCCTGGGTGTCGGTGCCGGGCGCGGGGTAGTAGATCAGCACGTGCCGGGTGGCGCTGGGGGTGAGCAGCGGTTCGCAGATCAGCTCCAGCACACCGACTTCCGGGTGGACCATGCGCTTGATGTGGCCGGTTCCGGTACCCACCTCGTGCTCGTTCCACAGCCGCTCGAACTCCGGGCTGGCGGCCCGCAACCGGGCCACCAGCTCGGTCACGTCGGCGTCGCCGGCGCGGCGGGCGGAGACCGCGCGCAGATCGGCGACATGCTTGTGGCTCATGGCTTCCCAGTCCTCCGCCGGGAAGATGGCGCGGGAGCCCGGTTCGGTGAACCAGCGCCACGGGATGCATCGTTCCAGCCCGCGCCGCTGCGAGTAGTCCCCGGACAGCAGGGTGTGCATGCGGTTCTGCACCAGCACCTCACCCAGGTCCGAGATGACCACAGCCGGGGTGTCGTCCAGCTTCGAGAGCAGGTGCAGCAGGCCCGGTCCCACGTGGCTGTCGCCGCCGCGCGCGGGGGCCTGGTGGCCGGACAGGTGGTAGACGTGGTCGCGCTCGCTGTCGGTCAGTCGCAGCGCCCGCGCCAGCGACGCCAGCACCTGCACGGACGGGCGCGGGCCGCGCGCCTGCTCCAGCCGGGTGTAGTAGTCGGTCGACATGCCCGCGAGCATGGCGACCTCGTCGCGGCGCAGGCCGGGGGTGCGGCGGCGCGCGCCCGGCGGCAACCCGACGGTGGCGGGTTGCAGCTGCTCACGGCGGCGGCGCAGGAAGTCGGCCAGCTCGGTTCGATCCACCTCACCACTGTCCCCCGTCCCGGGCCCGCTAGCCAGGTACCGGCGATCCCAGTCTGCGCCGCGCGAATTCCTCGCCAGCCGTCCACCGGTGGTAACCAGGGATCGCCGATCCCTGGATGAACGCTCCTCTCCCGGACCCCGCCGCGGAGGCGCAGTGTTATCGGCATGACCACGAACCTCAGCACCGTTCAGCTCGGCAAGACCGGGCCCGCCGTCTCCCGCCCGGCCCTCGGGGCCATGGGTATGTCCGGCATGTACGGCACGGCCGACGACGCCGTCTCGATCGCCACCGTGCACGCCGCCCTCGACTCGGGCGCGAACCTCATCGACACCGGCGACTTCTACGGCATGGGCCACAACGAACTGCTCATCCGGCAGGCGCTGGCCGACCGTAAGCGCGAGGACATCCTGCTCAGCGTGAAGTACGGCGCGCTGCGCGGACCCGACAACAGCTTCGGCGGCGTCGACACCCGGCCCGCGGCCACCAAGAACTTCCTCGCCTACTCCCTGCAGCGACTGGGCACCGACTACGTCGACATCTACCGGCCCGCCCGGCTGGACCCGAACATTCCGATCGAGGAGACCATCGGCGGCCTGGCGGAGCTGGTGCAGGCCGGCTACATCCGCCACATCGGCCTGTCCGAGGTGGGCGCGGAGACGCTGCGCCGCGCGGCGGCCGTGCACCCGATCGTGGACCTGCAGATCGAATACTCCCTGGTCTCGCGCGGCATCGAGGCCGAAATCCTGCCCGTCGCACGGGAACTCGGCATCGGCATCACCGCGTACGGGGTGCTCTCCCGCGGCCTGCTGAGCGATTCGCTGCGGCCCGGGCAGCAGTTCGCACCCTCCGATTTCCGGGCGCACAGCCCGCGTTTCCAGGGCGAGAACCTCGACGCCAACCTGCGCCTGGTCGACGCGCTGGCGAAGATCGCGGCCGAACACCAGGTGAGCGTGGCCCAGCTGGCCATTGCCTGGGTGCTGTCGCGGGGCACGGACATCGTGCCGCTGATCGGCGCGCGGCGTCCTGAGCGCTGGGCGGAAGCCGTTGCGGCGGTGGACATTCGGCTGTCCGAGGCCGAGCTGGCCACCATCGAGGCGGCCGTGCCCGCCGACCAGGTGGCGGGCGGCCGCTACGCGCCCGCGCAGATGGCCATGCTCGACAGCGAGCGCTGAGTCACCTCGCCGGAGCCGGAATCACTTCCGGCGCGGCCGGATCACCGCGGTGAAGGCGGCGCGGGCCACGGGTTTGCCGGTGACGTCGGCGATCGTCACCGGCACCTCGAGCTCGATCTCGGTGCCGGATTCGATGTTCGCGCGGGTCTCGGCGATGGTCTCCGGCGCCAGCTCGGCAGTGGCGCTGAACGGGCCCGCCTCGCCCTTGGCGCGGGCCAGGTATTCGATGCGGCCGTCGCGGGCGACGATGAAGGTGTCGCCGAGCAGGTCCACGATGCCGGAGATGGACGCGCCCATGGCGGCCGTCTCGGCCAGGCCGAACAGCAGGGCGGCGTGGATATCGCCATTGTGGTTGAAGTGCTCGGGGCGCGCGGCCATGCGGACCACATTGCGGCCCGGGGCGTAGTGCACGCCCTCGATACCGGTGAACTGGATGAAGCCGAGCTTCTGGAAGCCCGCCATCACCATCTCACCCATGGCGGCGTTCGCCTCGTCCTTGGTAGCGCTGTCCATCGCCTCTCCTGCCCGGCCAGAAATTGAAACCTGTTCCAATTTCATACCGGGCCGGGCGCGGCTTTGTCCACGGCAGCTTCCTGCCACGGATCCACGGCAGCTGCCCGCCGGATCAGCCCACCACCCGGCCGGCCAGCCCCAGCGCCTCCGCGGTCCGGGCCATGGTCTGGCGCGCCAGCCGGGGATCCTTGGCCAGGCTCTGCCCCAGTGTCGGCATGAGCTCGCGCAACCGCGGCTCCCAGAGCCGGGAGTAGCGCGGGAAGCAGCGCTCCAGCACCTCCAGCAGGATCACCGGGGCGGTCGACGCACCCGGTGTCGCGCCCAGCACCGCGGCGATCGAACCATCCTGCGCGGCAACGACTTCCGTCCCGAACTCCAGCACCCCGCCCTGCTCCGGATCCGGCTTCACCAGCTGGGCGCGCTGACCCGCGGTGATCAGGGTCCAGTCCTCGGCGCGCGCCTCGGGGACGAATTCCTGCAGGGCGGCGAGCCTCCTCTTGCGGGTCGAGGCCAGCTGCGCCACCAGCAGCCGCATCAGCTCGGGATTCGACTTCAGCATGGCCGCGATCGCACCCGCATTGCCCGGCCGCACCGACCCCGCGGCGTCGAAGAGCGAACCCCGTTTCAGGAAACGCGGATTCGCCCCCGCGTACGGACCGAACAGCAGCGCGCGATCGCCGTTCACCACCCGGGTATCCAAGTGCGGCATGGCAATCGACGGCGCACCCGAGGGCGCGCTGCCGTAGACCTTCCCGTCGTGCTCGGCCACCACGGCGGGATTGTCGCAGCGCAGGAATCGACCACTGACCGGCAGCAGACTGTAACCGCGCACTTCCGGAACACCGGCTCGCTGCAGGATTTTCAGCGCCCAGCCGCCCGCGCCCGCGAATACGAAGCGGGCGTCCACCTTTCGCGTGAGGCGGTCGTTGTCGGTGCGCCAGTCGACCCGCAACTGCCAGGTGCCGTCATTGTTGCGGCGCAGTCCGCGCACCTCGCAATTGCGGTGGATCTCGACATCCTGCCAGCGCAGCCAATGGAACAGCTGGCCGGTCAGTTCGCCGAAATCCACATCGCTACCGGTGATATCGCGGGTCGCGGCGATCGGCTCGGAGGCGTCACGGCCCCGGGTGATCAGCGGGGCCCAATCGGCAATGACCTCCGGGTCGTCGCTGAATCGCATATTCGCGAAAAGGTGGTGCGCGGACATGGTTTCGTGGCGGCGGCGCAGGAAATCCACTTCCCGCTGCCCGCGCGCCAGCGTCAGGTGCGGGACCGGATTGATGAAGGTCTCCGGCTTGCGCAGCACCCCGGATTCCACCAGCGACGCCCACAGCTGCCGGGTGAGCTGGAACTGCTCATTGAGCTCCAGCGCCGGCTCGATATCGATACTGCCGTCGGGATTCTCGGTGGTGTAATCGAGTTCGCACAGTCCGGCATGGCCGGTGCCCGAATTGTTCCAGGCCGCCGACGCTTCGGAGCCCACCTCGGGCAATCGCTCGTACACGCCGATGGTCCAGCTGGGTTCCAGATGCTTGATCAGCATCGCGAGCGTCGCGCTCATGATGCCGCCGCCGATCAGCACGACATCGTAGGGCCGCAGCGGCAGTTGTGTTCTCATCGTCATTACCTGGAAAACCCCGATTGAACTCGTACAGCGTACGGGCACGCTAGCACCATCCACCGGCCCGCCAGGGCGGCGCAGCCACACTATCGCCGAACCCCGCCCCGCGCACCCGGAGCTACCGGCCGGGTTGCGACATTGTTCGAAAGCGTCCTATATTGGCCACAATCCAAGAGATGCTCTCCAGAAGTTGTGCCGCAGAATGAGAGCATCCGCCTCCGGAGAGGCGCGGAGTGGGCGGCAGTGCAGTTGTGCCCACTCATCTCTCCATGGAGGTCATCCCCATGCACATCGGTCTCGGACTTCCCATTTCCGATCCCCACGCCCTGCTCGACTGGGCGCGCCGCGCCGACGCCGGCCCCTTCTCCACCCTCGGCCTGCTCGATCGGCTGGTCTACGACAATCCCGAACCGATGGTCACCCTCGGGGTGCTCGCCGGCGCGACCAGCCGCGTCAAGCTGCAGACCGAGGTCCTCATCGCACCCCTGCGCGATCCCGCACTGCTCGCCAAACAGGCCGCCACCCTGGATGTGCTGTCCGGCGGGCGCTTCGTGCTCGGGCTCGGCGTGGGCGGGCGCGCCGACGACCACGAGGCCTCCGGCACCGACCTGCACACTCGCGGCCGCCGCCTCGATCAACAGATCGGCCTCATGCACGACCTCTGGGCGGGCAAACCGTTCAGTTCCACCTGCGGGCCCATCGGCCCCGCACCGAGCTCGCTCCCCGGCCCGGAACTGCTCTTCGGCGGCTTCCAGCCCGCGGCGCTGGAACGCGTCGGCCGCTGGGGCGGCGGCTTCCTCGCGGCCGCCGCGCCCTCCTGGGCGGGCGGGCTCTTCGACACCGTCCGCCGCTCCTGGCGCGACCACGGCCGCGCCGGCGCGCCCCGCATCGTGGCCCAGGTCAATGTCGCGCTCGGCCCGGCCGCCGTGCTCGACGACGCCCGCGCGTCCATGGGCGCGTACTACGAATTCTCCGGCCGCGCCGACTTCATGGTCGACGGCATGCTGACCACGCCCGGCGAAATCCGCGACGCCATCCGGCAATTCGGCGATCTCGGGGCGGACGAGGTGATGCTGTACTGCTACGGCCGCGACGCCGATCAGGTGGATCGGCTCGCCGACGTGATCAGCTGATCGTCCCGCGGGCTCAGCCGACCATCTTGCGAGCCCGGTAGGCCGCGACCGCATTGCGGTTGGTGCAGGCCGTGGAGCAGTAGCGGCGGGAACGGTTGCGGGACAGGTCCAGCACGATGCCCGCGCAGGTCTCGTCGGCGCAGATGGCCAGCCGGGACAGCTCGTCGGCGCGGATCAGGTCGATCATGGCCATGGCGGTCTCGACGGCCATGCGGACATCCAGTGGAGCCTCGGGCGGCACCGCGTGGATGTGGTAGTCGAGGCCGTCGTGGCGGACCAGCCGCGGCACCGCGCGATGCTCGGCCAGGATGGCATTCACCAGGTCGACCGCGGTGTCGCGGTCGGCGGTGAGCAAGCGGCGCAGCGGGGCGCGCTGGGCGCGGACGGCCGTCAGCTCCGCCCGGGTGCGGGCATGGACGCCGGTGTAGCCGTGCTTGACGAAAAACTCGTCCAGCTGGGCGATCTCGGTCAGGGTGTCCGGGTCCTCGGCCGAGTTCACCAGTTCCACCGCCGCCGCCATGGCCGCCACAGTGTCATCAGCGAAAATCACTTTGACAGATTACACCGGGGCCGCTTAGCGTCATTTGTCATGGCGACTTTGACTCATGACAGGGCGGCGGTGTCGCAGCGGCTGCGCTCCGGACTGCTCTGCGCCGCACTGTCGGCGTCCGCATTCGGGCTCTCCGGCCCGCTGGCCCGCGGGCTCATCGACGCCGGCTGGAGTCCGGCCGCCGTGGTCATCGTGCGGGTGCTGCTCGGCGCGCTGGTGCTGCTGCCTGTGGCCGCGCGGCAGCTGCGCGGCGACTGGAACCTGCTGCGCCGCAATGCCGCCCTGCTCGCGGGCTACGGTCTGCTGGCCGTCGCCACCGCGCAGCTGGCCTACTTCAATGCCGTCGCGCACATGGATGTCGCGGTGGCACTGCTCATCGAATACACCGCACCCATCGCGGTGGTGGTGTGGCTGTGGCTGCGGCACAGCCAGAAGCCCGGTCGCGCAACCGTTCTCGGCGCGATCATCGGCGTGACCGGCTTGATCCTGGTGCTCGACCTGAACTCCGGGACGGCCACCAGCTGGGCCGGCATCACCTGGGCGCTGGGCGCGATGGTCGGCGCGGCAGCGTATTTCATCCTGTCGGCGCACGCCGGGGATCAGGTACCCGGCACCGTGCTGGCCACCGGCGGACTGCTGGTCGGCGGGCTCGGCATTCTGGCGGCCGGGCTGATCGGCATCGTGCCGCTGCACGCCACCACGGCGTCCGTAGCGTTCCAGGGCTTCACGGTGGACTGGTGGGCGCCGCTGCTCGCGCTCGGCGTGATCACCGCCGCCGTCTCGTACGTGACCGGCATTGCCGCCACCCGGCTGCTCGGCTCCCGGCTGGCGTCCTTCGCGGCGCTCGGCGAGGTGCTGGCCGCCATTCTGTTCTCCTGGGCGCTGCTCGGTCAGGCGCCGGCGCCGATCCAATTGCTCGGTGGCGCATTGATTCTCATCGGCGTGGTGGTGGTCCGGCTGGGCGAGCCCGCGGACGACCCACTCGCGACCGGCACGCCCCACTCCTGACACCGGCGCTGACCTGCCGATTCCATGTGTCGATTGCCCTTGTGCGCCACAACCCTTCACATCTCGAGTTGATAACGGTAGTTTGTCGCAAATGTCGGGGAACCAGTCCGCAACTCGAGGAAAACCACGATGGCTATAACCAAATACATTGCGCCCGCCCTGCTTTGCCTGACCGCGACCACGGTCGCGGGCACCGCAACCGCCGAACCGGCGCAGGCTCCGGAGCAACCCGCCCTGCAGATCAAGGGCACCGATCACAACATCGGCTATGACGTGGCCCTCACCGCCGACCATCGCGCCGCCGTCAGCACCCTGCAGGCCGGGCACTTCCTCGCCACCTGGGACGGCGACGCCGTCATCGTGACCAACGACGACGGCGTCCTGGTCTCCACGGTCCCCCTGAAGTACGACATCGACGGCAAGACAGCCGAATTCACCCCGACGATCGACCAGGACAACCGCCGGCTGACCCTCACCCCCATCGCGGAATCCGACACCCCGGTCCGCGAGGTCGACGCCCAGCAGCACTTCTTCGACGTCGTCCAGGCCAACCTCCCCGCCGTAGCCACCGGCGCGGCCATCGGCGCCACCATCGGCTTCATCGCGGGCTTCCCCGTCGGCCTGTTCGTCCTCGACTTCATCACCGCTCCCCTGCTCGCCGTGGTCGGCGGCGTGGTCGGCGGCGCCATCGGGCTCCAGATGTCCGGCGGCCAGCAGGCCACCGACGCGGCCCTCAGCTACGTCGACACCCTCGCCCCCGGCACCGGCAACCTCTTCCGCCCGGTCTTCGCCGCCCTCCCCGCCGCCCCCCAACCGGCGAACTGACCCGCCCCGCAGCACAATTCGGCCCGCGCTCCTCGTCAGAGCGCGGGCCGTTCGCATTCCCGATTCACTCGAGCATTCCCGATTCACTCGAGGAAGATCATCGAGTCCACGGGCATGCTGCTGTCCCAGTGGTACCACCACACGTTCATCTCACCGGCGAGGTTGAACCGGAAGGTGTGCCCGCTGCCGGGCCCGTCGGTGATCGTCCACAACGCATTGGGCTGGGCGATCACCGTGCTGAAACTGCCGTCGGCCCAGGCGAATTGGCCCATGGACGGCGCGTCGAGACTGTTGAACGGCAATTCGGCGCTGAAATGCCCCGCCACGATGCCGGGCAGCAACGGACTGGAGCACCCCCACAGATCCGCCTCGCGCCGCACGCTCTGGCCGGCGCTGCCGGTACCGGGAATCCTGGTGCCGCTGAGCACTCCACCGTGCTGACAGCCGCCCAGCCCGCCGCCCGGATCGGCCGCGGCCTGCGGCGCCCACAGGGACAGCACCGCCACCCCGAAGACCGCCGCGAAGACGCCATGACGAACACGACCAACGGACATGTCAGCTCCTCCACCGGGGGATGGGACAAATCGCCGCAACCAGCATAAACCCGCGATACGCACCCGGACGTGAAAAGAGTTCGGCCCCCGCTCCGATCGGAGCGGGGGCCGAATTCCATTGACTGCCTACAAGGCTCAGCGGTAGTCGCTGAAGCCGTAGTCGTCCAGCGGGACCGCGGCACCGGTGGAGGTGCCGAAGCCGTCCGGGCTGTAGTAGCTCTCGTCGTAGGACGGGACAGCGTACGCGGCCTGGCGGGCCTCTTCGGTGGGCTGAACCTGGATGTTGCGGTACCGGTTGATGCCGGTACCGGCCGGGATCAGCTTACCGATGATCACGTTCTCCTTCAGGCCGATCAGCTTGTCGGAGCGGCAGTTGATCGCGGCGTCCGTGAGCACGCGGGTGGTCTCCTGGAAGGAGGCCGCCGACAGCCACGAATCGGTCGCGAGCGACGCCTTGGTGATACCCATCAGCACCGGGCGACCCGAGGCGGGCTCGCCACCCTCCGCGACCACGCGGCGGTTGGCGGACTCGAACTCGGCGCGCTCCACCAGCGAACCCGGGAGGAACTCGGTCGCACCCGAATCGATGATGGTGACGCGGCGCAGCATCTGGCGGACGATCACCTCGATGTGCTTGTCGTGGATGGACACACCCTGCGAGCGGTACACCTCCTGGACCTCGTGGACCAGGTGGACCTGCACCTGACGCGGACCCATCACGCGCAGCACCTCGTGCGGATCGGCCGAGCCCTCGAGCAGCTGCTGACCGACCTCGACGTGGTCACCGTCGGCCAGGAGACGCTCGGAGCCGTCCTCGTGCTTGAACACCCGCAGACGCTGACGCTTCGACAGCTTGTCGTACAGGACCTCGTCCGACCCGTCGTCCGGGATGATCGTGATCTTGTAGAAGCGGTCGTCGTCCTCGAGCCGCACGCGACCCGACACCTCGGCAATGGGGGCCTTGCCCTTGGGCACACGAGCCTCGAAGAGCTCCTGCACTCGGGGCAGACCACCCGTGATGTCGTCACCCGCGACACCACCCTGGTGGAAGGTACGCATGGTCAGCTGGGTACCGGGCTCACCGATGGACTGGGCGGCGACGATACCGACGGCCTCACCGATGTCCACCAGCTTGCCGGTCGCCATCGAGCGGCCGTAGCAGGTGGCACACACGCCGGTGCCGGTCGTGCAGGTCAGCACGGAGCGGACCTTCACCTCGGTGATGCCGGCCTCGAGCAGCGCCTCCAGGGCGGGATCGCCCAGGTCGTGGCCCTTCTCGACGACGACATTGCCGTTCGCGTCCACCGCGTCGGTGGCCAGCGTACGAGCGTAGGTGCTGGTCTCCACGTGGGCGTCCCGGATGAGCGAGCCGTCGGCCTGCTTCTCCGCGATCGGCACCACGATGCCGCGCTCGGTGCCACAGTCGGTCTCGCGCACGATGACGTCCTGCGACACGTCCACCAGACGACGGGTCAGGTAACCCGAGTCGGCGGTACGAAGCGCGGTGTCGGCCAGACCCTTTCGCGCACCGTGGGTGTTGATGAAGTACTCCAGAACCGTCAGGCCCTCACGGAAGGAGGACTTGATCGGCCGCGGGATGAACTCACCCTTCGGGTTGGTAACCAGACCCTTCATACCGGCGAGGGTACGAGTCTGGGTGAAGTTACCGGTCGCGCCCGAGTCGACGATCGTGATGATCGGGTTGTCGGCCGGGTAGTGCGCGCGCAGCGCCTTACCGACCTCTTCGGTCGCTTCCTGCCAGATCTTGACCAGGGCGTTGTTGCGCTCCTGGTGATCGAGCGCACCACGCTGGTACTTCTTCTCGATCTGATCCGACTGCGCCTCGTAGCGCTCCATGATCTCCGCCTTCTCCGGCGGAACGAGCACGTCCGACATGGAGACGGTGACACCGGAGCGGGTGGCCCAGTAGAAGCCGGAGTCCTTCAGCTTGTCGACGGTCTGCGCCACGACGATCATCGGGTAGCGCTCGGCGAGATCGTTGATGATCGCCGCCTGACGCTTCTTCGGCATCGGCTCGTCGATGAACGCGTAGTCCGCCGGGAGCAGGTCGTTGAAGATGACGCGGCCCAGCGTGGTCTTGGTGATCCACGCGTCGCCCCGCCGCCAGCCGTCCGGGAACAGCTCGGCCTCGACGTCCTTCGGCGGACGCTGCTCGGTCAGACGAATCTTGATCAGCGAACGCACGGTCAGCTCACCGCGGTCGACGGCCATCTGCGCCTCGGCGGGCGAGGAGTAGACGCCGAACTCGGCCTCGTCCTTGGTGGCCGCGCGGTACTCGCCCTTCGCGCCCTCTTCCAGGCGAGTCAGGTAGTACAGACCGGTCACCATGTCCAGACGCGGCATGGCGAGCGGACGACCCGACGCCGGCGACAGGATGTTGTTCGAGGACAGCATCAGGATGCGGGCCTCGGCCTGCGCCTCCGCCGACAGCGGCAGGTGCACGGCCATCTGGTCACCGTCGAAGTCGGCGTTGAACGCCTCACACACCAGCGGGTGCAGCTGGATGGCCTTACCTTCGACCAGCAGCGGCTCGAAGGCCTGGATACCCAGGCGGTGCAGGGTGGGCGCACGGTTCAGCAGCACCGGGTGCTCGGAGATGACCTCTTCGAGGACATCCCACACCTGGGGACGCTGACGCTCGACCATCCGCTTGGCGGACTTGATGTTCTGCGCGTGGTTCAGGTCGACCAGACGCTTCATGACGAACGGCTTGAACAGCTCGAGCGCCATCAGCTTGGGCAGACCACACTGGTGCAGCTTCAGCTGCGGACCGACGACGATGACCGAACGGCCGGAGTAGTCGACACGCTTACCGAGCAGGTTCTGACGGAAACGACCCTGCTTGCCCTTGAGCAGATCGCTCAGCGACTTCAGCGGGCGGTTACCCGGACCGGTGACCGGACGGCCACGACGGCCGTTGTCGAACAGCGCGTCCACCGACTCCTGAAGCATGCGCTTCTCGTTGTTGACGATGATCTCGGGCGCACCCAGATCGATCAGTCGCTTCAGCCGGTTGTTGCGGTTGATGACGCGGCGGTACAGGTCGTTCAGGTCGGAGGTCGCGAAGCGGCCACCGTCCAGCTGCACCATCGGGCGCAGCTCCGGCGGGATCACCGGCACGGCGTCGAGGACCATGCCCATCGGCGAGTTGCCGTTGGTCTGGAACGCGGCCACGACCTTCAGACGCTTCAGCGCGCGCAGCTTCTTCTGGCCCTTGCCCGTGCGAATGGTCTCGCGCAGGTTCTCGGCCTCGGCGGCGATGTCGAAGGTCTCCATGAGCTTCTGGATCGCCTCGGCACCCATGGCACCGGTGAAGTACTCGCCGTAGCGGTCCTGCAGCTCGCGGTAGATCACCTCGTCGATGATCAGCTGCTTCTTGGCCAGCTTGGTGAAGGTGGTCCAGATCTCGTCGAGCCGGTCCAGCTCACGCTGGGAGCGGTCGCGCAGCTGACGCATCTCGCGCTCGCCGCCGTCCTTGACCTTGCGGCGGACGTCGGACTTGGCGCCCTCGGCCTCCAGCTCGGCCAGGTCGGCCTCCAGCTTCTGGGCGCGGGCCTCGAGGTCGGCGTCGCGCTGATCGGCGACCGACTTCTTCTCGACCTCCATCTCCGCCTCGAGCGTGGACAGCTCGTTGTGGCGCAGCTCGTCGTCGACCGAGGTGATCACGTACGCGGCGAAGTAGATGATCTTTTCCAGATCCTTCGGCGCGAGGTCGAGCAGGTAGCCCAGGCGCGACGGCACACCCTTGAAGTACCAGATGTGGGTGACCGGGGCGGCCAGCTCGATGTGGCCCATGCGCTCACGACGCACCTTGGCACGAGTCACCTCGACACCACAGCGCTCACAGATGATGCCCTTGAAGCGGACACGCTTGTACTTACCGCAGTAGCACTCCCAGTCCCGGGTGGGACCGAAGATCTTCTCGCAGAAGAGGCCGTCCTTCTCCGGCTTCAGCGTGCGGTAGTTGATGGTCTCCGGCTTCTTGACCTCGCCGAAAGACCAGTTGCGAATGTCTTCGGCGGTCGCCAGGCCGATCCGGAGTTCATCGAAGAAGTTGACGTCTAGCACGTAACTTCCTTTCCCCTGTTCGGGTTGAGAATGAGCAAAAGTTCAAATCCGTTGCCCTGGGGGGACTTTCGGGGGTCCCAGAGAGTTTGCTGACTTAGCCCAGGCTTCTAGCCGCACAGCCGCTGTTGGGGGGCGGGTTTGGGCACAGCTTGCC
>NZ_JBHZCS010000035.1:0-965 GCF_042755705.1 Nocardia sp. NPDC059154 | reverse complement strand
ACCAATCGGGGTTCAAGAGAGGGGGTGCACCCCCACCCCACCTTTCCTTCTCTCGTGGGGGGGGGAAAAAAAAACAACCCCCCACCTCCGTTCCCCCGGCCCCCCCCCCCCCCCCCCAGGACCGTTCGCTCACTGCGCCAGGTCGTCGACCGTCGCAGCCTCGTTGCGGGACAGGTTGATACCCAGATTCGCCGCGGCGCGCTCCAGGTCCTCGTCGTCGCCGTCGCGCATCTCGATGGCGGCGCCGTCCGAGGACAGCACCTCCACGTTCAGGCACAGCGACTGGAGCTCCTTGAGCAGAACCTTGAACGACTCCGGGATACCCGGCTCCGGAATGTTCTCGCCCTTGACGATCGCCTCGTACACCTTCACGCGGCCGACAACGTCGTCCGACTTGATGGTGAGGAGTTCCTGCAGGGTGTAGGCCGCGCCGTACGCCTGCATGGCCCAACATTCCATTTCACCGAAGCGCTGACCACCGAACTGCGCCTTACCACCCAGCGGCTGCTGCGTGATCATCGAGTACGGACCGGTCGAACGCGCGTGGATCTTGTCGTCGACCAGGTGGTGCAGCTTCAGGATGTACATGTAACCGACCGAGACCGGGTACGGGAACGGCTCGCCGGAGCGGCCGTCCAGCAGGATGGCCTTGCCGTCGTCGTTGATCATCTTCTCGCCGTCGCGGTTCGGCAGCGTCGAACCGAGCAGGCCGGTCAGCTCTTCCTCACGCGCACCGTCGAACACCGGGGTGGCGATGTTCGTGTCGGCGGGCTGGCCGATCATTTCCTCGGGCAGGTTCTTCGCCCAGTCCGGGGAACCGTCGACCTGCCAACCGGTCTTGGCGATGTAACCCAGATGGGTCTCCAGCACCTGGCCGATGTTCATACGACGCGGCACACCGTGGGTGTTCAGGATGATGTCGACCGGCGTGCCGTCGGGCAGGAACGGCATGTCCTCCTGCGGGA
>NZ_JBHZCS010000034.1:0-112480 GCF_042755705.1 Nocardia sp. NPDC059154 | reverse complement strand
ACCTCGGTGGGCACCGCCTCGATCGCCCGGTTCCTGCGTCCGGTGGTGTTCCAGTCGGTGCCGCCGGAACTGTTGCCGCCGGAATTGCGCGACGACAATCCGCTGGGTGTGCCTCGATCGGTGAACGGGGCACGGGCGCAATGACATTCGACACGTCCGGCACATCGTCCGTGAGGGGGACCGATGTGCTGATCATCGGCGGCGGCGTGATCGGCTGCGCGCTCGCCGACCGGCTCGCCGTGGCGGGCCTGTCGGTGCGGATCTGTGAGGCGGGCGAGGTGGCGTCCGGGACCACGGCGCACGGCGAGGGCAACGTGCTGGTCTCGGACAAGGGCCCCGGTCCGGAGCTGGAGCTGGCGCGACTGTCGCGGCGGCTGTGGCCCGAGACGCTCGCGCGCATCGCCGAACGGCTGCCCCGTGCGGTCGCGGCCGTCGAGTGGGAACCCAAGGGTGGCATCGTCGTAGCGACCACCGACGCGGGTGCGTCCGCACTCGCCGCCTTCGCCGACGGCCAGCGCGCGGTCGGTGTGCACTGCGCCGATCTCGACGCGGCCGCACTCGCTGCGGCCGAGCCGGCGCTCACCACCGAGGTGAGCAGCGCGGTCCACTACCCCGACGACGCGCAGGTCCAGCCGGTCGGCGCGGCCTCGGCACTGCTCGCCGCCGCGACCGCGGACGGGGCGATCGTCGAAACCCGGTGCGCTGTCACCGGTTCGATCGTCAGCGGCGATCGGCTGCTGGGCGTGCGGACCACGCGCGGCGACCGGTTCGCCGATGTGGTGATCAATGCCGCCGGGCCGTGGTCGGGTCCGGTGGCGGCGGTGCTGGGCGCGCCGATCGCGGTCAAACCGCGCCGCGGCGATGTGCTGATCACCGCTCCGCTGCCGCCGACCGTCTTCCACAAGGTCTACGACGCGGATTACGTCGGCGCGGTGGGCAGTTCGGATACCGCGCTGCAATCCTCGGCCGTGGTGGAGTCCACCCGGGGTGGCCCGCTGCTGATCGGATCCTCGCGGCGGCAGGCCGGATTCGACGACCGGATCCGCCCCGACAGCCTCGCCGCCATCGCGCGCAAGGCATTGCGCCTGTTCCCGATGCTGGCGGACGTCGCGATCATGCGCGCCTACGGCGGTTTCCGTCCCTACGTCGACGACCACCTCCCGGTGATCGGCCCGGATCCGCGCCTGCCCGGACTGTGGCACGCGACCGGCCACGAGGGCGCGGGCATCGGGCTCGCGCCCGGCACCGCGCAGCTGGTCGCCTCCGCCCTCACCGGCCGGCCCGACGAGGTCGACATCGCGGCCTTCACCGTCGACCGACCGGCGGTCATCACCTCGAGCACGGAGTACGTCTCACCATGAGCCCCAATCTGATTCCCCCGGACCGCGACCGCCTCGGCCGTGCGGACCGGCCGCTGACCATCCGCGCCGACGGCGTCGAGGTGGCGGGTGTGCACGGTCAGACCCTGGCCACGGTGCTGCTCGCCGCCGGGCGGACACACTGGCGCACCGCGCGCGACGGCGGTGGCCGCGGCGTGTTCTGCGGTATCGGCGTCTGCTTCGACTGCGTGGCGACCGTCAACGGCGTGCCGGACGTGCGCCTGTGCCGCCGCCCGGCGCGCGACGGCGACACCGTCACCAGTCAGAGCCGAGCGGGCGGGAGCGAGCGATGAACCGGCACGTGGTGGTCATCGGCGGTGGTCCGGCGGGCACGGCGGCCGCCGAAGCGGCGCTGCGGCACGGCGCGACGGTGACGCTGATCGACTCCAACGAGGCGCTCGGCGGCCAGTACAACCGCCGCATACCCGCGGCCTACGGAGTCCGCCGGCCGCTGGCCATCGGGCACGGGTACGCGGCCGCCGAGCGCCGGGCCCGGCTCCTGGCCGAGCATCCGCGCTGCGAGTATCTGGCCCGTGCGGCGGTGTACCACCTCGAACGCCACCCTGAGGGCGGTTGTCCCACAGTGCGATTGCTCATCGGCCTCGAGGGTGATCGCCGTACGCATCGGGCGGTGCGCGGGGACGCGCTGATCATCGCGACCGGAGCCTACGACCGCGTGTGCCCGTTCCCCGGCTGGGATCTGCCCGGCGTCTACACCGGCGGGGCCGCGCAGACCCTCGCGAAAACCCAGCGGCTGCTCATCGGGCGGTCCGTGCTGGTGTCGGGCACCGGGCCGTTCCTGCTCCCGGTCGCCCACTCCCTGGCCGATGGCGGCGCGCGGGTCCGGGCGGTGCTCGAGGCCAATCCGGCCCGGGCGATCCTGCGGCACTGGGTCGCCCGGCCGTGGGAGCTGCGACACAGTGCCGGCAAGGCGGCCGAACTGATCGAGTACGCGGGTTCCGGTCTGCGCCATCGAATTCCGGTGCGCACCTCGACCGCGGTGGTCGCGGTCGCGGGCGACGGCCGGGTCGAAGAGGCGACCGTGGCCCGGCTCGACGAAGACTGGGCACCGGTGCCGGGTAGCCATACGACCATCGCGGTGGACGCGGTCGCGGTCTCGCACGGCTTCACCCCGCAGCACGAACTCGCGGTGGCCGCGGGCGCGCGCCTGACAGCCGACGGGTTCGTCAGCGTCGACCGGGATCAGCGGACGAGCGCCGACATGGTCTGGGCGGCAGGTGAACTCACCGGAATCGGTGGGGCGCAGGTCGCGGCGGTCGAGGGCGTCGTCGCCGGGATCGCGGCCGCGGGTGGCGATCCGAGCGCCGAACGCGGCCTGCGCGCCCGCCACCGCACCGCCCGGCGGTTCATCGCCCGGCTCGCTGCCGCGCATCCGATCGGCACCGAGGCGGTGGCCTGGTCCCGCCCCGAAACCGTGATCTGCCGGTGCGAGAACACCACCCGGGAGGAGCTGACCACGGCCTGGGCGGACGCTGCGGGCGAGAGCTACCGGGCCGCCAAACTGGCCACCCGCGCCGGGCTCGGGCCGTGCCAGGGCCGCATCTGCGGGACCGCCGTCGCCGCCCTGCGCGCCGCGCAGTCCGCCGGTACCGACGATCCGGCCCTTGGCGGCCAATGCGGCTACGGCACAGCGGATCTCGCTCCCACCGGCCTGGCCGCCGCCACTCCCGCCTGGCGTCCGCTGGCCGCCGTCGTGCGATTGCGCGAACTCGCCGAACTCGACACCGAAGGGCAATCCTGATGCACAGCAGCAGAATCATCTCCGCCATCGACACTCACACCGAGGGTATGCCCACCCGGGTGGTCACCGGCGGGGTCGGTCCGATTCCGGGTGACACCATGGCCGATCGGCGCGACTACTTCCTCGAGAATCTGGACGGCCTGCGGAAATTCCTGGTCAACGAGCCGCGCGGGCACGCGTCGATGAGCGGGGCCATCCTGCAACCGGCCACCACCGCCGACGGGCACTACGGGGTGCTTTTCATCGAGGTGAGCGGGCTGCTGCCGATGTGCGGGCACGGGACCATCGGCGTGGCGACTGCGCTGGTGGAGGCGGGCATGGTGCCGGTGACCGAACCGGTCACCGAGATCCGCCTGGACACTCCCGCCGGACGCGTCGTCGCGACCGTGAATATCACGGCGGGCCATGCCGATTCGGTGGCGCTGCGCAATGTCCCGGCCTACTGCGACAGCCTCGACAACGAGGTGGAGGTGCGCGGGATCGGCACCGTCCGCTACGACATGGCCTACGGTGGAAACTTCTACGCCATCGTCGATCTCGGCAAGCTCGGTATACCGTTCGACCGCGCCCAACAGGATCGGATCCTCGACGCCGGCCTGCGAATCATGGCCGCCGTCAATGAATTCCAGCGTCCGGTGCATCTGGAGGACGAGCGGATCGGCGGATGCAAGCACGTCCTGTTCCTGGATCCGGCCTCCGAACCCGCGCACACCCGCAATGCCATGGCCATCCACCCGGGCTGGTTCGACCGCTCGCCCTGCGGCACCGGCACCTCCGCGCTGCTGGCCCGCCAGCACGCCCGCGGTCTGCTCTCCGATGGGCAAGTGCTGCGCAACGACTCGTTCATCGGCACCACCTTCCACGCCCGCGCGGTCGAGACCGTCAGCGTCGCCGGACATCCCGCCGTGGTGCCGGAGATCACCGGTCGCGCGTGGTTGACCGGCACGGCCAATTACCTGCTCGACCCGGCCGATCCGTTCCCCGAGGGCTTCGTCTTCTGAGAGGGCTTCGTCTTCTGAGGCTCGCGACTGCCCCGCCGTCCACCACCCCTAGTTGAAGAATCACCACCTGAAAGGCGCGACAATGTCTGTCGTCACCCGCCGCCCACGCCCGCCCATCACCCTCGCCGGAGTCATGCGGCGAATGCCCGTCACCGATGCCGATTCCGGCGATTTCACCAAGAGCATGGGCCTGTGGCAACTGGTCGCGCTGAGCCTGGGCGGTCTGGTCGGCGCGGGAGTATTCTCCCTGGCCGGTGTCGTGGCCAACCAGGTGGCGGGTCCGGCCGTGCTGATCTCCTTCGCCATCGCGGTCGTGGCTTCCGGCGCGGCGGGACTCTGCTACGCCGAATTCGCCGGCATGGTGCCGAAAGCCGGTTCGGCTTACACGTATTCGTATGTGGCGCTGGGCGAGATCATCGGATTCATGATCGGCTGGGATCTGCTGCTCGAGTACACCGCCATCGTGTCGGTGGTGGCGATCGCGGTCTCGGGCTACCTGAACTACATCACCCATTACATCGGATTCGATCTGCCGACCTGGGCGCTCGGCGCGCCCGGCACCGGCGAGGGCCGCAAGATCGACCTGTTCGCGGTCGTTCTCTGCCTGCTGCTGGCCTATCTGCTCTCGCGTGGTACCCGTGAATCCGCACGTGTGCAAACGGGATTGGTGGCGGTGAAGGTGTTGATCGTGGCCATTGTCGTCGTCGCGGGCGCGTTCCACATCAAGGCGGGCAACTACACGCCGTTCTTCCCGTTCGGGGTCGGCGGCGCGGTTTCCGGTGCGGCACTGGCGTTCTTCGCGGTCTACGGTTACGACGCCATGAGCGCGGCCGCCGAGGAATCCAAGGACGGCAAGAAGCTGCTGCCCAAGGCCATCCTGATCAGTCTCGGCATCGCCTCGGTCGTCTACCTGCTGGTGTGCCTGGTCATCGTCGGCATGGTGAACTACACCGATATCGATGTGGCCGCGCCGTTCTCCAGCGCCTTCGACACCGTGGGCATGGGCATCCTGGGCCTGGTCATCGCGGTCGGCGCGGTCGTCGGCGTCACCACCTCCGCGTTCGCCAATATGCTCGCCGTCACCCGCGTCGGCTTCGCCATGAGCCGAGACGGCCTGCTGCCCAACTACTTCGGCAAGACCGGCGAACGCAAGGTGCCCACCCGCGTCATCTGGCCGGTCGGCGTCGTCTCCGCGCTCATCGCCGGCTTCCTCCCGATCCGCGAGGCCGCCGAACTCACCAACGTCGGCATCCTTATGGCCTTCATCGTGGTGGCGCTCGGCATCATGCGCCTGCGCCGCACCCGACCCGACGCCGACCGCACCTTCCGCACCCCTTGGGTGCCGGTCGTCCCCCTCATCGGCATCGGCTTCTCGATCTGGCTCATCAGCCACCTCGACATCGTCACCTGGATCCGCTTCGTCGTCTGGCTGCTCCTCGGTCTCGCCCTCTACACCACCTTCGGCTACCGCAACTCGACGCTGAACCGGACCGGGATCGACACCGCCCCGGTGCCGATCGAGGACTGAGCCCCGCCACTGCACAGCGTCGCCCACGGGACAACTGCCCGTGGGCGACTCGTGGATCCGCCGACTCCGCGGTGGCCGGCCGTCGGCAATCCATCACCGCACCTGGTCAGGGTCGAGCGCTTCGGGGCTGCGGCTGCCCGAATCGACCGGTTGGCCGCTATTTCACCTGCCCGTGATCACGGCTGGTTGGTGACCCACCCCTGTACGGCGTCGATGAAGTCCGGGCCACCCATGACGTATCCGCCCACGGTTGCACCGATCAGCGCACCCACGGGGATGCTGAGACCCCAGATCAGGGGAATCATCGCCCCGAGGATGCCGCCCACGATGGCGCCGACGGCGATGCCGGGCAGGTTCTTGTTGACCTGCTCCTTGAGCCGGTCGTAGGAGTTGATGTCCTTCAGTTGCGCAATATCTTCTGCCGTCGGAGTCGGCGTCAGCGTCACGGTGCGGCCGTCCGGACCGATGTGCTGCGCAATCGCGATCGAACGCCCGTCGACCGCGAGCGATTGCGGCACTTCGGTCACCGCCGCTCCATCGCCGGACTCGAGCACCACCGCACCGTTCTGCGCGACCTCGAACTTGCCATTCTCGACAGTGGCGACAACTGCCTTGTCGACTGGCGAAACGGTGATCTGGTAATTGATTCCATGATCCACGCCGGAAGTCGTGTCCTCCGCAGTCGGCTGTTCCGTTAGGGCCGGCTCTGCATGAGCGGTCGCCGCACTGATACCCACGGCCGAGATTGCCATGAAAACGACAGCGGTGATTTTCCCGAACGTCATTCGTCGAACCCTCCACTCAGCTACCCCTGATGGGCGGACCGAGTCAGAACCTTAGACGTCGAATTCAATGGTGTGTGGTACGCCACACGCAGTTCGAAGTCGCTGCACTCCCGTTTCCCATGCGACCGGCCGAGAAGCCGCATTTCGCGCGGTCCGAATCGGACAGAGCGGGCGCAACCGGCAACGAGACCAAATACGGCCCAGGACATCCGCATACGGAGTCACCGCCTCCGGACTGCTGGTTCTGGGTCTGGCCACCGCGCTGGGTGTGGTCGGATTTCTCGACGATTTCATCAAACTCTATAAGCGGCGCAATCTCGGGCTGACCGCCCGCGGCAAGTACGTCGGCCAATTCGGTGCCGCGATCATTTTCGGTGTACTGGCACTGCGTTTCCCCGATAGCACCGGACTGACCCCGGCCAGCAGGCACTTGTCGATCCTGCGCGATGTCGGCTGGCTGTCGTTCGTCCCGGCGTTGTTCCTGCTGGCGGTGTGCATCATGGTGGTCGCGTGGTCGAACGCGGTGAACATCACCGACGGGCTCGACGGCCTGGCCGCGGGATCGATGGGCCTGACTCTAGGCGCCTATGTGCTGATCACGTTCTGGCAGTACACCAACGCATGCACGACACGCCCCGGCGCGGGGTGCTACACGGTTCGCGACCCGCTCGATCTGGCCCTGGTCAGCGCTGCGGCGGGCGGGGCCTGCGTCGGGTTCCCGTGGTGGAACGCGGCACCGGCGAAGATCTTCATGGGCGATACCGGATCGCTGGCGTTGGGTGGGCTGCTGGCCGGGCTGTCCATCACGACCCGCACCGAACTGCTCATGGTCGTGATCGGTGCATTGTTCTGCGCCGAGATCCTCTCGGTTCTGTTGCAGATCGTCGTCTTCCGGACCACTCGCCGCCGCCTGTTCCGCATAGCCCCGATGCACCACCACTTCGAACTCAGCAGCTGGCCCGAGACCACGGTATCCATCCGATTCTGGCTGCTCACAGCAATTTCCGCAGCTACCGGCCTGATGCTGTTCTACGGAGAACACCTCGCAGCCACCCGATAGTGAAATCCGCAACCGCCGCGCTGTTCGGACCGGCCACGCGGCACACCCGAAGATCCACGGGCGGAGATCATCTCGAGCGGCCGCGCACCTACCGAACGCACTATGCCGAGTTCAGGGCATTGGCCGGATCAGCCACAGGCCAGTAGTAACTCAGGCACTGTGCAGGTCGGGCTCGTCGAAGATCTGAAGTTTGTCGTCCGATGCGGTGTGATGCCAGACGACGTAATGGGCAGCCAGATAGCGCAAATCGCGACGCTACGCTGGATGCTCTACCGGGGTGGAGGTTCAGCAGGTCGTGAGAGACGGTATGCAGCCGCGCGTGGTGGTGAGTATCGGGGAGTTGGCGCGCAGGACCGGGATGGCGGTGCGCACGATCCGGTTCTATTGCGACGAGGGCATTCTGGAATCGTGCCGCAGTTCAGGTGGGCATCGGATGTTCGATGCGCAGATCGCGACTGATCGGCTGCTGCTGGTTCGGCGGCTGCGCGCGCTCGGTCTCGGCCTGGGTTCGATCTCCGATGTGCTCCACGCAAAGCGGTCGATCGCTGAGGCGATCGCTGCCGAAAGCGCACGAGTCGATGCCGAATTCAGGTCGTTGGCCTGGCGGCGCGCATCGCTGCGGGCCCTGGGCGCAGCCGGACCGGCGCAGCTGGCGCAGCAAATGGCGGTGCTGGCCGCCGTGGAGGATGGCGATGCGGCACACGACTACCTCCTCCGATTCTGGCGGCGTGTCCTCGCACCGATACCGCAGCGCGACTTCGATATCTACGTTTACTGGAATGTTCCGGAACCGCCGGGCGATCCCTCTGTCGAGGAGGTTGTCGCGTATGCCGAGTTGGCAGCCCTCGTCAGTGATCCCGCGATGGACAGCGTAGTGCGACAGCAACTCTGGCGAGGCCAACCGGAGCTGATCCGTGACCGTCGCGGCTTGTACACCGATGTGGGTGACATTCTGGTGGATGTGGTGTCACTGGTCATGGAAGGAGTGCAGCCACACGGCGGCGGTGAACTCGATCGATTCGTCGGCGCTCACGCCGGTGCACGCGGTGAACGCGATACTCCTCGTTTCCGAGAGCAATTGCTGATCGACGCGACCGACAGCGACCATCGCATTCGACGGTACTGGGCCCTCACCGGTCAATTCCTCGGAACTCGTGTCACTGTCGGGCAGGCCCACCACTGGCTGTTCGACGCCCTGAGCAACTGCACCGACCCAGTCAACGGGCCAACAGCTTGGCAATCCACACTTGTCCCAGGTGATCTGAGCGGTTCCGGCAACGAGCCCGACAGCGCACGACGTCGCGCCGGCCGACGGGCCGAACTGCTCCGACACCTGCTGTAGCACCAGCCCGCATCTCGACTCGCCACGAGGATGAGTCGCAAATGAACGCACTGTCGTGCTGCTTGCGGCTCGATCCCCAGCGGTCAAACCGGTGGCCGATCAGTGGTGTTGGCAGCGTCGTTTGCAGCGCGGCTACCGTGGCGAGGTGAATTTCATCCAAGGGGGATCGATGATCGATCAACGCCCGCTGTCGGGGTGGGGCCGTACCGCATCGTCTGTGGCGCAGGTACTTTCCACTCCCGACCTCGACACGGTCGCCAAAGCCGTCAGCGCTGCCGGACCGCGCGGGGTCATCGCCCGCGGGCTCGGTCGCAGTTACGGCGATCCCGCCCAGAACGGCGGCGGCCTGGTCGTCGACATGACCGCCTTCGACCGCATCCACCACATCGACCGCGACACCGGCGTGGTCGACATCGACGCCGGCGTCAGCCTCGACACCCTCATGAAAGCGGCTCTGCCCCATGGCCTGTGGGTTCCGGTCCTCCCCGGCACCCGTCAAGTCACCGTGGGCGGCGCGATCGCCTCCGACATCCACGGCAAGAACCATCACTCCCATGGCAGTTTCGGCAACCATGTCCTCTCGATGGAACTGCTCACCGCCGACGGCACGCTACGCACCCTCACTCCCGCAGGAACCGACGCGGATCTGTTCTGGGCCACCGTGGGTGCCATGGGGCTGACCGGCATCGTCGTGCGCGCCCGGGTACGGATGAAACACACCGAAACCGCGTACTTCCTCGTCGACAACGACCGCACCGACAATCTCGAACAGACCATGGAACTGCTCACCGGCGGCTCCGATGACGGCTACGAATACTCGATGTCGGTCCCGGACACCATCAGCACCGGCCCGAAACTCGGCCGCGCGGGCTTCAGCCGCGGCTCCCTGGCCACCCTGGATCAGCTCCCGCCCAAATTGCGCCGCGACCCGCTGAAATTCGATGCACCCCAACTGCTCACGGTGCCCGACGTCTTTCCCAACGGCATGGTCAACAACCTCACCATCCGCATCGCCGCCGAAGCCGCGCACCGGGTGTATCCGAGGCGGGCGCGTGGGCGCATCCAGAACCTCACGCAGTTCTATCACCCCCTGGATCTATTGGGTGAATGGAACCGCGCCTACGGCCGCCGCGGGTTCCTGCAATATCAGTTCTCCATGCCCTTCGGCGCCGAACCACAGCTCGCGGCCGCAGTGCGCGCGATCGCGCACTCCGGCCACCGGTCGTTCCTGAACGTGTTCAAGCGCATGGGCGCCGCCAACCCGGCCCCACTGTCGTGGCCGCACCCAGGGTTCATGCTCAGCCTGGACTTCCCACTCAAACCCGGACTCGGCGAATTCTGTGCCGAACTCGACCAGCGGGTCCTCGACGCGGGCGGACGCTTGTACTTCGCCAAAGACTCCCGCACCACCCCGGAAATGGTCCGCGCGATGTATCCGCGGCTCGAGGAATGGCGGCGCGTCCGCGACAGTATCGACCCCGAACGGATCTTCGTCTCTGACCTCGCCCGCCGCCTGCACCTCATCGACGACAACCTCGTCCACACAGGCCACTGATCACCGGCAAGCGTTGCCTACCAGGAAAATACGGGTAGGCAACGTCTAGCCCAACGCCCTCTTCCCACCGCATGGCACGCTGACCGAACCGGCCAGCGCGTGGCATCGGAAGATCAACTGGCCGTGACGATCCAAGGCCCGCGGAACGTTCGCAACTGCCGGGTTTCGTGCGTCGCGTCACGGGTGGGATCCGTCCGAAAATCGGCCGGGGTAAGCCCGAAGTCGGAAGTACTGCGGTGTGCGGTCGATGCCGCATTGGATGGATTGCTGTGAGCCAGATCGCAGTTGAGGTTGACCCGAGGTCAAGGTGGAAGCTCGGCGCAGCGGCACGACGCCGACGGGACACCACAGCTTCGAGGAGCGGACCACCATGACGATCATCCTTTCCGACCAGGACAAGAGCACCCTGCGGACCGCCGCCTACGGCACGGTGTCCCTGATGGCGGCCGCCACCGGCGCGCCCCACAAGGCCGCCGCGAATGCCGTCATCGCCCTGACGTCGGCGACCGGCCTGGTCGGGCACGTGCTCGCGGCGAGGACCAAGGACATCGAACTGACGGGCAGGACCGTCGCCGACCTCGCCGACCGGGTATTGCCCGCTCTGACCGCGGCCATGCGGGTGCTCGGCGAGCAGGCTCCGGCGGAGTCCGAGAACTTCCGCGGCACCATCCTGCTGGCTGTCGAAGCCGCTCAGATCCATTCGGCCAGTGCCGGTTCCACCGCGGTCGAGATGGCCCGCAAGATCACCGCTGCCTTGGACGCCGCCGCCGGGCAGGATCGCCCGGAGTTGCGGAAGGCGATCGAGGAGATCGTCGATTCCGGTTTCATCGGAGTGTCGGTGCGCGTACGCGACGAGCGTGGCGAGTGGGCCGATAGCGCCGGAGTGGCCGAGTTGGGCGGGGCCGCGACGCCGCCGATCGATGGACATGTCCGCATCGCGAGCAACACAAAGACTTTCACCGCGGCCCTGGCGCTGCGGTTGGTGGCCGAGGGCAAGATCGGGCTGGACACCCCGGCAGTGGCCTATCTGCCCGAGTTCGCGCTGGACGAGCGGATCACGGTGCGAATGCTGTTGCAGCACACCAGCGGGATCTTCAACTTCACCGGCGAGCTCTACGCGGATGGGACGATCGTGGCGGGGATCCCCGCGCCCGGCACGCCCTGGGGGAAGCAGTGGGTGGACGACCGCTTCCACACCTATCGGCCGCAGGAATTGGTGGAGCTGTCGTTGTCCAAGCCGCCGCGTTTCGAGCCGGGCACCGGCTGGAGCTACTCCAATACGAATTACGCGCTGGTCCGGCTGCTGATCGAGAAGGTCGCCGGCCGCTCGTTCGCCGAGGAGATGCGGCGGCTGATCCTGGAGCCGCTCGCGCTGTCGGGCACCGTGGTGCCCGATGGCCCCGAGGTCCCGGAGCCGCACGCCCACGCCTACTACCGGTACGAGGAGGAAGGCCGGGAGAAGACGGTCGACGTCACCCGCCACGACCCGTCCTGGAACCCCAGCGGCGGTGACATGATCTCGACCACCCGCGACCTGGCCACCTTCATCTCCGCTCTGAACAGCGGGAAACTCCTTCCTGCCGAGCTGCTTTCGGAGATGCGCACGCCGTTCCCGACGGGCATTCCGGGCATGGGTTACGGCCTGGGGGTGTTCGTGCAGGAGACGCCCTGCGGCGGAACCGTCATCACCCACAACGGCGGCCACGCGGGCTACGCGACACTGATGTATGCCACGCCCGACGGCAGCAAGACCATGACCGCCTCGTTGACCTGCGTGGACGACTCCGCCATGTCCATCGCGGCACCGTTCCAGCTGGCACAGCAGCGCCTCGTCAACGAGGTGTTCTGCGGCGGCCGGGCCGATCCCGCTCAGCCGAGCGCCTGAGCGACGGCGATCTGCACGACCCGGCGGGCGACTGATCCTGTCGCGCCTCGGATGGACCGCGAGGGGGCCGCGGCGAGCTCAATGAGCCCGCCGGGCCCCCTCTCGTGCGCTTTCCAACTCATCCCGCATACCCATTCATGAACTGTTCGAGGAGTTCTCGTTATGTACACCATCGAAGGCACGCGATTGCCCCGGATTGTCGAGCGGCTGCTCGACGACCGCCATTCCCTGCCACTGTCCGTCGCGTTGCACCTTGTCCCCGGCGTCCTCATCGTCGGCGCCTACCTGCTCATCGGCGAACCATTCGCCAAGGCCATCGGTTGCCCGGCCTTCCTGGGCTGGGCAATCGCGCTGTGCCTCATCCTGATACCGATCCAAGCCGGGCTGCTGTGGCTGGGCCACAAGCGCAACGGCCGCTTCGCGCTACACGGCGTGCTGCACTACACCGACAAGCCGGTTCCGCGTGGCAAGCTCATCGCGATGGTCACCGCACTCATCGGGTGGATGATGGTGTTCGGGGTCGCGCTGGCCCCGTTGAACAACTTCTTCAAGCACTTCTTCACCTGGCTCCCGTACGCGAACACCGGGGGCAGCGGTAACAACACCTACCTCGATCTCCACGGATACTCGCACTCGGTTCTGCTCACCACGACGGTGATCTGCCTGCCGCTGACCGGGATCTCGCTGCCGCTCATCGAGGAGCTGTACTTCCGTGGCTTCCTGCTGCCCCGCATCGCCCACCTGCGCGCCTGGGCGCCGGTGGTCAGTACCGTGCTGTTCGCGCTGTACCACCTGTGGTCGCCGTGGGTGTTCGTCTCTCGGGTGATCTTCACCTTCCCGGGGTACTGGTTCGCCTGGCGGTACAGGGACATTCGGCTCTCGATCGGGATGCACGTCGGCGTGACCTCGATCGTGGCGACGCTCGGTACCGCGGCCCTTGCGCTGGGCCTGATTTGACGCAGGGCAGGCTGATCCCATGAGGAACGGAGTCACGATCGGGCAGGCGGCGGCCTTCGTCGGCGTCACGATCAAGACCGTGCGGCACTATCACAAGCTCGGCCTGGTCGCCGAGCCCGACCGCGACAGCTCCGGCTACCGGCGGTACGGATCGGACGATCTGCTGCGGCTGGTACAGGTACGGACGCTGGCCGCCGCCGGGGTACCGCTGGCCGAGATCGGGCCTCTGCTCGACGCCGACGCCGACCGGTTCGCCGCCGCGCTCGCCGACGTCGAACGCGGGCTCACCGAACGGATCGAGGAAATGATCGCGCGCCGTGACACGCTGCACCGGCTCGCCGACGGGGACCGGGCACTGCTGGGCGACCACGCTGTAGCGCTCCTGGAGCGGATGACCGGTCTCGGGTTCCCCGCAGACGAGGTCGCGACTGCCCGGGAAGGCTGGGTGCTGGCCAAAGCCCTTGTCCCGGAAGGCTTCGACGACTATCTCATTCATCTCGACCACGCCCTCGACGACCCCGGCTACGTCGCCTTGATCAAGCGCGCCGCCGAGTCCAAGACCTGGGAACCGGACGACCCGCGCGGCGCCGAGCTCGCCACCGACATGGCCGACCACTTCCTCGCCAATCCCGAACACCTGAAAGTCGTGACCGCCCTGCAAGCTCGCACGGATACCGCAACCCGGTACACGATGATCGCTCAGCACGGTGAAGCGCAGACCTCCGCCACGATGCGGGCAGCCGCGGTTTTCGAGAACAGGCTCCGCGCCGCTGGCGTCCGTATCCCCAGACCGAACACTCATTGATGCCGAATGCCGTACATCGGAGCGGCTCAGGTGTTGATCCACCAGCCGAGGGGGTTGTCGTCTTCGTCGTAGACGTTGCCGTACCCCCATGCACAGCCGTGCTCGGTCGCCCATCCCTCGATTACATCCTCTATCGCAGGAAAACCGACCGCGACCGGAACTGTGATCACGATGAATCGTCGGTCGGGCGGCATCTCGACCACTCCGCCGAGCCGCTCGAATCCCGCAGTGAGAGTACTGATCCCGACATCGGAGGGCGGCATACCCGTCGGGTAGGCCCTCAGGCAGAGGTTTCCCCCACGGCGCAGTACCTCGAAACCGCCGTCGTCGAAGACGCGAAGATGGTCTCCGGCGGCGAAATCGTAGGTCAGGCCGGGACTGCCGAGAATCTCATAGTCGTTGTGCTCCAGAAGCTTTGCGGGAAGTACCTCGTAGACAGGTTCACCGGCAGCGCCTGCCCCAGCAAGCACCCGGACGTGCGTATGGCCGCGGGCACTCAGATCATCTGACACGGGTGGATTTTGTCATCACACTCCCACGACACCCAGGCAGCCCCGAAACGTGCGGTACCAGAGCCTTGATCTCGCTCCGTGGCATCCGGCCACCGAGCCTCCGCGAAAACCAGTTGGCGGACCACGGCGACCACTGCTACTTTCCTGAAGGCCGTGCCAGAGAACGAGGAGGTGGTACCCGTGAACGCAATATCGACATGGGTGCTCCCCTCCGGGGTCACGGTCGGGCGATAGGTCGTCCGGGAGCGCCGTTCAAGAGCACTCCCGAAAGGCACGACCGTGCAATTCAATTCGGAACAGCGCCTCGACGACGACAGCGTCCTCGAGCGTGAATTCACTCTCGGCGAGATCCACGGCATCCTGTGGACGCCCGGATCCGCATCCGCACCAACCCCGCTGATCCTGCTCGGCCACCCCGGTGGACTGCAGAAGATGTACCCCCGACTGGTGGCCCGCGCCCGGCACACCGTGGCGGAAGGCTTCGCCGCGGCCACAATCGAACTGCCCGGCAGCGGTGACCGGCCCCGTTCCGCCGTCACCGATCAGGCTCGCACCGACCTGCACCGGGCGTTGAAGGCCGGCGAACCGGTCACCGACGAAATCGTCGAACGTCTCATTCTCCCGCTGGTCGAACAGGCAGTTCCCGAGTGGCGAGCCACCCTGGACGCCCTCCTGGCGTTGCCCGAGATCGGCGGCCCGGTCGGGTACTCGGGAGGGGTGATCGCCCTCGGCCTCCGGCTGGCGGTGGTCGAGCCGCGCATCTGCGCCGCCCGCCTGTTCGCCGGGAGTTTCGTGCCCCGCAGCATGTTCGCCGAGGCCCGGCAGGTCACCATTCCGCTGCAGGTCCTGTTGCAGTGGGACGACGAGGGAAACGACCGGCAGCTGGCGTTGGACCTGTTCGACGCCTTCGGCTCCAAGGAGAAGGCGCTGCACGCCAATATGGGCGGGCATACCGGCGTCCCGGCGTCCGAGGCAGATGAAGGGAGCCGGTTCTTCGCCCGGCACCTGAAGTGAGGCCGGCCCGTCGGGCCGGCAGCAGACGATAGGAGCTGTCGGCCAGGCCACCGCCATCGAGGACAGGTCCCGGCCCTCCTCGATGGCGGTGGCCGGCAGATGCGAGTTGCCTTGTGCCAGAACATGTCTAGGATCGAGCTGGCAAGATCATCGAAAACGTGGGGGTGGGTTGTGTTTCTGGTTCGAGCGTGGCGGCTACTCGTTTCGTTCGCGGCGATCCTGGCGGCGGGTGCCATCGGTCAGGCAACAGCAATGTGGCTCGGCTTCACGGTGCTCTTTGCAATGCTGATCGGCGGAATCATGTTCGAGAACCGCGTCATTCGCCGCAAGCTGAGGTGACCCACTCCGACCCGGCCAAGCACGACCGCTCGGACGATCAACCGGCGGAGCGCCGTGATGTCGTCAGTGGGGACGGTTGGGGTGTACGAGGCCGTGTTGGTGGGCGTAGACGACGGCGTGGATGCGGTCGCGCACACCGAGTTTGGCGAGGACTCGGGAGACGTGGGTTTTGACGGTTTCCTCGCCGACGCCCAGGGCGGCGGCGATCTCGCTGTTGCTGCGGGCATCTGCCACCAGTAGGAGTACCTCACGTTCGCGGGCCGTGAGTTGCGCCAGCTCCGGTGGCTCGACCGGCGGGGCGATGCCGGTCACCAGGCGGGTGGCCAGGCGGCGCGTCATGGATGGATCGATGACGGCGTCGCCGCGCACGGCCACCCGGATGGCGGCTACGAGTTCTTCGGGCGGAAGGCTTTTCAGCAGGAAGCCACTGGCCCCGGCCGACAGCGCGCGGTGCAGGTTGGCCTCACTGTCGTAGGTGGTGAGCACCAGCACCCGGGTGCCGCCCGCCGCCACGATGGCGGCGGTGGCGGCGAGCCCGTCCAGCTTCGGCATGCGCACATCCAGGATCGCCACGTCCGGATGGGTGCGGGCGGCCGCCTCGATGGCGGCGCGGCCGTCGCCCACCTCGGCCACGCACTCCAGATCAGGGTGCGCGTCCACCACCGCGCGCAGACCGGAACGGAACACGGTGTGGTCGTCGGCGATCAGGATGGTGATGCTCATACGGCTCCGATCGGCTGTGCGGTCCCCATGGGCATCATGCGGTCCCAACGGGCACGGAAACCCGGATGACCCAACGGGTTCCGGACGGGTCGGCGCCGTAGGCGACGGTGCCGTCGAACAGTTCGACCCGGCGGCGGATCCCGTCCAGGCCGCGCGGTACCCCGGTGGTGCTCTCCAGGGCCGCAATGGGATTCGTCTCGCGCAACTCCACCGCGCCCGGGAGATAACCGATCTCCAGCGCGGCCGCATCACGCCCGTGCCGCAGCGCATTGGTCAGCAGCTCCTGGACCACCCGGTAGAGCATGACGTCCAGCGACTCCGGCAGCACCGGCGGCTCACCCGAAACCGTCACGTGCACAGTCAATCCGGCGTCCCTTACCCGCTGCACCAGATCCTCGATATCGGCCAGGCCGGGCTGCCGCTCGCCCTCGTCGTCGCGGCCGTGCAGCAGGTCCAGCTGCCGGCGCAGATCCACCATGGCGGCGCGGCTGCTCGACTCCACCGCGGACACCGACCGCGCCGCCGCCTCGGTATCGGTGCGGGACAGCGCCATTCGCGCCACCCCGGCATGAATCCCGATGGCGCTCACATGATGCGAGATGACGTCGTGCAGATCCCGGGCGATGGCCTCGCGCTCATCGGCCAGCGCCCGGTCCAGCGCCGCCCGCTGCTCCTGCTGCCGCAGGCTCTCCCGCTGCTCCAGCTCCGCGATATAGGCCCCGCGCGCCGCGGTGTACCGGCCCACCAGCCAGGGCACCACGCCCGCGCCCAGCGCGAAGATCGCCAGCCGGATCGGATTGTTGGCGCCCGCGATGGCCGCCACCAGGTTCACCGTCAGCGAGCCGCCGGCCAGCAGCAGCACGGTCAGCACCGAGCTGATCCCGCTCAGCCACGCACCCGCCTGATACCCCGCGACCAGGAAGCCGACATCGAAAACCCGTGCGGTGATGCCGTAGTGGTGGGCGAACAGCGCCACCGCCACCTTCACCACCACCTGCGCCATCGCCACCGCGGCCGCCGTCGAGGCGGGCGCGGCCAGCGCCAGATCCGCGGCCACCGTGGCCAGCGTCAGGATCGCGGCCAGCGCGGGCGCGGCGCCGAAGGCCCCGCACATCACCATCTGGGCGCCGTCCAGCGCCGCCGCGACGGCGGCCACCAGCAGCGACTGCCGGGCCAGCGACCTGGTCACATCCATGGCCGCACGGTACCCCGGGGACCGGCCGTCCCCCGTGTGGGGGACGCGCAATCCCCCGCCGGCGCGACGATCCGCGCGCGCCGCCGAACTAGCGTCGAGCACATGTCAGCAGCCCGACCGCCCCGCCGAGGAGCACGCCCGTGAATGCCGATCTGTTCATCTACGCCCTGCCGGCGTTCGCGCTGCTCATGTTGATCGAATGGATCGACAACCGGCGCGACCCGGACCGCCCGGCCAATGGCATCGACCGCCGCGACACCACCTCCAACATCGCCACCTTCGTGCTCGGCCGCATTGCCAAACCGATTCTGGCGCAGGTGATTCCGTTCTCCGGCGTGGTGCTGGCCGCGCACTTCACCCCGTTGCACCTGTCACCCGCGCACTGGTGGGTGTGGGTGCTGGGCCTGATCGTCACCGATTTCTGCTACTACTGGGCGCACCGGGCCGACCACCGGGTGCGGCTGCTGTGGACCTCGCACAGCGTCCACCACTCCAGCCGGTTCTTCAACTTCTCCACCGCCATCCGGCTGCCCTGGGCGCATCCGGCCGCCAATATCGTGCGCGGCCTGTGCTGGGTGCCCGCGGCACTACTGGGCTTCCCGGCCTGGATGGTGTTCGCCCTGCAGTCGCTGGGGCTGCTCTACCAGTTCCCGATCCACACCCAGCGCGTGAAAACCCTGTGGCGGCCCCTCGAATTCGTGTTCAACACCCCGGCCCACCACCGCGTGCACCACGGCTCCAACCAGCCATATCTGGACACCAATTACGGTGGCATCCTGATCATCTGGGATCGCCTGTTCGGCAGCTTCGCCGCGGAAACCGAACCGATTCGCTACGGGTTGACCAAGGACATCGAAACCGACAATCCGATCAAGGTCAATTACACCGAACTCGTCGATCTGGTCCGTGATGTCCGGACTGCCCGAACCTGGCGCGGCCGTCTCGGATATATCTTCGGCCCGCCCGGCTGGCACGAGAATGCCGTCACCCCCGACCTCGAAAAGGTCTCGGCCACGGTCTAGTCCAATAAGAAAAGGGGCGCTTCGTCTTACGACGAAGCGCCCCTTTCGTCGCTCGGTGAGTGGCTACGCCACACCCTCCGCGCGAGCCGCGTTGCCGACGGCCTCGGCGACGGCCGGGGCGACCCGCGGGTCCAGCGGGCTCGGGATGATCTTGTCCACGGACAGCTCACCGGCCACCACGTTGAAGATCGCCTCGGCCGCGGCCACCTTCATGCCCTCGGTGATGCGGCGCGCACCAGCGTCCAGCGCGCCCTTGAAGACGCCCGGGAACGCCAGCACATTGTTGATCTGGTTCGGGAAGTCGCTGCGGCCGGTGGCAACGATGGCGGCGTACTTCTTGGCCACCTCGGGGTGGATCTCCGGGTCCGGGTTCGACATGGCGAACACGATGGACTCGGGAGCCATCGACGCGATGAGCTCCTCGGCGATGGTGCCCGCCGACAGGCCCAGGAACACGTCCGCGCCCGCCAGCGCCTCGGCCGCGCCGCCGGTGAGACCGCGCGGGTTGGTGCGCTGCGCCAGTTCGGCCTTCACGCTGTTGAGGTCGGCACGGTCCCGGCTCACGATGCCCTTGGAGTCGAGCACGACGATGTCGGAAACCCCGGCGGCCAGCAGGATGTCGGTGCACGCCACACCGGCCGCGCCGGCGCCGGACACCACGACCTTCAGGCCGGACATGTCGCGGCCCTGCACCGCGGCCGCACCCTTGAGGGCGGCCAGCACCACGATGGCGGTGCCGTGCTGGTCGTCGTGCATGACCGGGCAGTCGAGGGCCTCGACGACGCGCTTCTCGATCTCGAAGCAGCGCGGAGCGGAGATGTCCTCCAGGTTGACCGCGCCGAAGCTCGGGCGCAGGCGGATCAGGGTCTCGACGATCTCGTCGACGTCCTTGGTGTCCAGCACGATCGGGATCGAGTCCAGACCGGCGAACTTCTTGAACAGCGCCGCCTTGCCCTCCATCACCGGCAGCGAGGCGCGCGGGCCGATGTCGCCCAGGCCCAGCACGGCGGTGCCGTCGGAGACGACCACGACCAGGCGCTCGGCCCAGGTGTAGGTCTTGGCCAGACTCTCGTCCTTGTGAATGCCGCGGCAGACCTGCGCCACGCCCGGGGTGTAGGCGATGGACAGATCGCGCTGGGTGTCGAGCGGAGCGGTGAGTTCGACCGAGAGCTTGCCGCCAAGGTGCCCGGCGAAAATTTCTTCCGTGGTGATGTCGGACAGGTTCGCCCCATTGGACGCGGGGGCCTCGGTGGCATTCACTGCTTCAGTCACGGGTGACACGATTTCACTCCTGATCGGTTCGGACTCAACCGTTTGACGGTTACCGTTCGGTAATAGCGGAATTTGTGGTTTCGGTGCTCATATATCTTTTGCCGCAGCCGCGTTCAGCGACGTCGACACCACTTCCGAGCCACTTCGTGGAAACCTTGCCACCTCATCGTGGCGACGCATACAAAGTATTACGGCATTGCGAGAAGTGTGTCGCGGCAGCGCAGATCGTCGAGCGAGAACCGGAGGGGTGTGTCCGGGCGATACAGCCGGGGTGACCTCGTGTGAACCCGCGAGTCGGGGTTCGTGATCACCGAGTGTCCCGGGCCGGGCGGTGGCTGCGGCCGGGATCGGCCCATTCTGCCAGTCGCTGCGACGGCCTGCCAAATCGCCCCCGGGTCCGTCGCGTCGCCTCACCATCGTTGAAGGGTAAGGCAGTCGAATCACGCCGAGATGAACAGGAACTCGCTGGTCGGAACCTGAACTCGGAGAACTGTCACAACGCGGTCGCGGCGGCGGCTGTGAGCTGTCAAGCGGGGGTCACACCCGCCGCTGTGAGGTCCGGCCGGACCCAGACACTGCCGAGACCCCCGGAGAGCAACCGTACGCGCCAGTCGCTTCCGGCGCCCGGATGGTCGGTGCGGCGATGCATGCCGCGGGTCTCGGTGCGGGCCAGGGCGGAGTACTTGGTCCAGCGGGCGACGGCCAGCAGCGCGGCGGCCTGCCGGGCGGGCAGGCGATCGGGTCCCTTTCCGCCGAGCGCCAATTCGACGCCGGGCCACATGCCGTCCAGTTCGCCGATGCTGTCGCGCAGGCTGCCGTCGCTGCGCCAGTAGCTGCGCCGCAGCGGCAGCGTGTGCTCCTGGACCAGGCCGACCACCGCGCGCGGATCGAGGCGCGCCCGGTCGCCCAGGCCCGCGCCGGGCACCGGGCGCGCCTTGCCGAGCTTGCGGCGGCCCACGGCGAAATCGGCCGCGCCCGCGCCCGCCCAGACGCCGGAGGAGATGGCCCACGCGCCATTCTGGCCGCCGAACCCGCTGACCGCCCCGGTGATGGGCTCCCGGGTGGTGACGTCGCCCGCGCCGTAGAGACCGGGAACCGTGGTCGCGCAGTCCGGTCCGGTCAGCCGCAGCCCGCCGGTGCCGCGCACCGTGCCCTCCAGCACCGCGCACAGCGGCACCTGACCGGTCAGGCTGGGCCCGTGCCGCTGCAGCTCCGCGCGCACCGCCTCGGGCAGTTCGTCCAGCGCGGCATAGACCCGCCGCCCGTCGGCGATGGCCGCGAAAGCCTGTGCCCGCGAACCGCATCCCTGCCCCCACAGCACCGCCCGCGACTCGTCGTAGAGGGTGGCGAAGTGCATGACCTGGTCGGAGGCGAACACGGCGGCCACCGGGCGGCCGCCCAGCAGCGGCGAATCGGCCACCGGGGTCAGCGAATACGCGTTGGAGAACTCCATACCGGACAGCTCGGCCCCCGCCTCGGCCCCCATCAGCAGCCCGTCACCGGTGTCCACATCGGTGCCGGCGCCACCGGAGAGGAAGGCACAGCCGCCGGTGGCCAGCACCACCGCGCGCGCCCGGACGGTCCAGCCGCGGAACTCGCCGCCCTGCGTCACACCCGCCGCGCCGGACACGACGCCGTCACGGTCGGTGATGAGCTGGAGTGCGGGATGGTGGTCGAGGATGCGGATCCCCGCGATCACCATGCTGCGCCGCAGCCGCCCCAGATACTTCGCGCCGTCGAGATAGACCCGCGCCGGGCGCTCGGCGTGTTCACCCCGGAACCGGAAGCCGCCGGTCACCAGCTGGCCGACACGCCGATGGGTCTCCTCCAGCACCCGGTACATCCACTCCGGGTCCCCCAGTCCGCCGCCGTGCGCGAAGTTCTGCCGCACGGCCTCGTCCCGGGCCGGACCGGACGGAATGTTCCACAGCGTGACCCCGCCCCGAGCCGTGGGGCCGCTGCTGCCGCAACGGCTCTTGTCGGCGACCAATACCCGCGCGCCCGCAGCGGCAGCGGCCAGCGCGGCCCAGGCTCCGGCCGGGCCACCTCCCAGCACCAGCACATCGGCGTCGAATTCGGTCATAACGACAAATGTTCGACGACGGTTCACTCACTCGCAACCGTTATGGGTATTTCAATTCCACCACTGCGCCCAGAGCAGATATCCGGCTATCACGAAAACGACCAAACATCCGAAAAAAGCCGCAAAACCCCGATGTCTATCCGCATAAATTTGGGCGGCCAGCACGGCTGCCGCCGCGGTCACATGCCACGTCACAGCCGCCCATCCGGGACCCGGGAAACCGCGCCGAGCACCGATGATCGCGGTGGTGGCGACCGTGGCCGCCAGCACCAGCGTGCCCCCCGCAACCACTCCGCTCAGGCCCCGGACCACTCTCATGCGGTGATCACCGGGACTCCACTCGCTTTGCCCACGATTTCCTCGAATTGCGTTGGGTCGGTGGTGAATTCGCCGAGCCGAATGGTCTTGTTGGCGCCGTGGTAATCCGAGGAGCCGGTCGTCAGCAAACCCAGCTCGGCGGCCAGCCCGCGCAGCACCTCGCGGTCCTCCGCACTGTGGTCGGGGTGATCGAGTTCCAGGCCGCCCAGCCCGAACTCGGTCAGCTCGCGAATGTGATCCAGCGCCAGCAGCCGCCCGCGCTTGCGAGCCCGGGCGTGCGCCACGACACTCACGCCGCCGGCCGAGGCCACCATTTCGACGGCCCGCCGCAGCGGCGTGTCGGCCTTCTCGACGTAGTAGCGGCCGTGCGGGGCCAGCAGATCCTGGAACGCGGCATCCACGGTCGGCACCACCCCGGCCTGCACCAGCGCCCGGGCCAGATGCGGGCGACCCGCCGACGGGCCCACGGAGGCCATGACCGCGTCCGGATCGATGGGCAGACCGTCGGCGGCCATCTGCTCGGCCATGGCCCGTAGCCGCACCACCCGCTCGGCGCGCAACCGCTCCCGCTCCTGCGCGAAGGACTCGTCCTCGGGGTCGAACAGGTAGGCCAGCAGGTGCACCGGCACCGGATAGCCGTCCTCCCCCAGCCCGACACACGACATCTCCATGCCGCGCACCAGCGTCAGGCCCGGAGGGAGCGCGGCGGCTGCCTCGGCCCAGCCGGAGGTGGTGTCGTGGTCGGTCAGGGCCACGACGTCGAGCCCGGCAGCGGCGGCGTTCGCGATCAGTTCGGCCGGGGTGTCCGTGCCGTCGGACGCGTTGGAATGGGTGTGGAGATCGATGCGCACGCCCCCTATATTGCCTGCGGCCCGAACCATCGCCAGGGGGCGGGACGATTAGCATCCTTGATGTGTCCTCGATACCGCCGCTGCCGTCCTTCCACTGGCCCGGGCGGTCCGGCGAGCCGCGAGACCCCGCCAAGATGCCCGTCCATCACGGCCGGATCGTCGACTGCGCGGTCTACGTCGAGGGGGTGCGGCTGTTCGAGCACAGCTCCTACAAGAACGCGCTGGCCGAAGTGCGCGAACGCCACGAAGGATTCGTCTGGCTCGGACTGTTCGAACCCGGCAAGGAACTCATGGCCGATATCGCGCAGACCTTCGGCCTGCACGAACTCGCCGTCGAGGACGCGGTCAAGGCGCAGCAGCGGCCCAAACTCGAACGCTACGACGACATCCTGTTCCTGGTGCTGCGCACGGTGCGCTACGTCGAGCACGAGCTCAGCACGGTCAGCGAGATCGTCGACACCGGCGAGATCATGGTGTTCGCGGGACCCGATTTCGTGATCACCGTCCGCCACGGTGAGCACACCGAATTGAGCGGTGTGCGCAAGGATCTCGAAGCCGACCCGCGCCAGCTCGCGCTGGGGCCCAGCGCGGTCCTGCACGCGGTGGCCGACCGCGTGGTCGACTCCTATGTGGAGGTCACGGCGGCGATCGAGGAGGATGTGGACGCCATCGAGGAGGCCGTCTTCACCCCCGCGAACAAGCTCCAGATCGACGCCATCTACCAGCTGAAACGTGAAGTGGTGGAACTGCGCCGGGCCGTCAAGCCGCTCGGGCTGCCGCTGCAGGTGCTCACCCACGACACCACCCTGCCGCTGCCCAAGGAGATCCGCCGCTACCTGCGCGACGTGACCGACCACCACACCGCGGTCACCGAGCAGATCATCGATTTCAACGAATCCCTCAGCGCCCTCATCAACGCCGCGCTGGCCAAGGTGAGCGTGCAGCAGAACACCGATATGCGCAAGATCTCCGCCTACGCCGCCATGGCCGCCGTGCCGACCATGATCGCGGGCGTCTACGGCATGAATTTCGAACACATGCCGGAACTCTCGTGGACCTACGGCTACCCCATCGTGATCGTGGCGATGATCGCCCTGTGCGCCCTGCTGTACGCGAATTTCCATCGCAACAACTGGCTTTGAGCACCGAAAGCCACCAGCGGCTTTGCCGGCCGCCTCGACGCGCCCGCGGCCGGGTTGCTATGAATTCGGCTGTGTTCGTGATGAGGACTTCACCGGTCCGCGGCCGGATGGCTTGGTGGACAGCAATATTCGGGCTTCTCCTGGCGGTGCCGGTGCCCGCCGCGGCCGGTCCGGCGACCGACTCCTACGTCGACGCCCTCGCCGATGCCGCACCGGCACCCACCCTGCAGTGGACCGACTGCGATTCCGGATTCTCCTGTGCGACAGCGCGAGTGCCACTGGACTACGCGCATCCCGAGGCCCGATCTATAGACCTGGCCGTGATCAAACTCCCCGCCGCCGACCCGGCCCGGCGGATCGGCACGCTCTTCGTCAACTTCGGCGGCCCCGGCCGGTCCGGGGTGCAGCGGCTGCGGGAACGGGCGCACTGGTCGTGGCTGTTCTCCGACGAGCTGCGCGCCCGCTTCGATCTGGTGTCCTGGGATACCCGCGGCGCCGCGAACAGCGCACCGGTGCACTGTTTTCCGGATGCGACCGCGCAGCAGCTGTTCTTCGCCACCTATCCCCCGATGCCGGGGACGCCCGGCACGGAGCCGCCGTTCTTCGCGGCCGCGAAGACGCTGGCGGACAACTGCGGACAGCGTGCCGCCGACCTGCTGCCGCACCTGTCGACCGAGAACACCGCGCGGGATCTGGATCTGCTGCGCCGGGCCGTCGGCGACGACAAGCTGACGTACCACGGCATTTCGTACGGCACCTACCTCGGCGCGTTGTACGCCAACATGTTTCCCGGCCGGGTCCGCGCCCTCGCGCTGGACGGCTCGATGGACTTCCGCGGCAACGCCCTCGGTCTCGACGACGCCGCCGCCGACCAGCCCATCGACACCCGTCAGGACGTGGCCACCGGAATCGCGGGCGCATTCGACGCCATGCTCGACGCCTGCGTGGCGGCCGGGCCCGAATGCGCCTTCTCCCAGGGAGATCCGCGGGACAAATGGCAACGGATCCTGGAACGGGTACGGCGCGAACCGATCTCGTGGGACGGCAAACGCTACGACTACGGCACCGTGGTGGCCGCGGCGGGCCAGCTGTCCAATCCGGCCGGCTGGCCGCAGGTCGCCGCCACCCTGCAACTCCTCTACGACCTGCGCAACACCCCGTATCAGCCGACCGATGTGCTCGCCGAGACCGCGGCCCTGGTGCGGCAGGTGGCCGACATCGGCACGGGCAGCTCGCAGGGCCTGGGCGGCACCGGCGCCAACACCTACGACGACAACTACACCGAGGCCTTCCACGGCGTCCAGTGCGCCGACAGCCGGGTGCCGCGCGACGAGCGGCGCTACAGCGCCCTCGCGATCAGTGAGGACCAGCGGGTGCCCGTCTTCGGCCGGCTCGGCGTCCTGGACGCACTGACCTGCGCCTACTGGCCGCAGACCGCCGTGCACCCCTACTCCGGACCGTGGAATCGGCCGACCGCCCCGATCCTGGTGATCAACAGTCGCAATGATCCCGCGACACCGCTGGCCGGAGCCGCCGCCGGCGCGGCGGAACTGTCGGACGCGCGCCTATTGGTGGTGGAGGGAGCCGGGCACAGCAGCATGTACGTGCACAGCACCTGCTCCGAGGCCGCGAAACGCGACTATCTCATCGCGGGAACGCTTCCGGCCGCCGGCGCGACCTGTCCGATCGACGGCAACCCGTTCGATTAGAGCGACGCAGCGGTCGATCAGAGCGACGCTGCGGCCCGGGCGGGATCGCGCACATCGATTCCCGCCTCGGCCCAGGCGTCGCGCAACGCCGCCGCGCCGCGAATCCGCACCCACGCCGCCTCCGTCGCGGTGATCGGCGCGACCGTCAGGAACCGCACGGGCTCAGCGGGTTCCGGCAGCGCCACCTCCGGGATGTCGCTCGCACCCAGCAGCACCGCGGTGAACGGCGCGTTGGTCCACAACGGTTCTCCCAGATCGAGCAGCGCATCCGCCTGCAGCACAACACCTTCCACCGCGGGTGCCGCCACCAGCACGCCCAGCGTCCGGGTCAGCCCCGAACCCGCGCCCGCACCGCCGCGCAGCGTCAGCACCAGCTCCGCGCGCGGCCCGCGCACCGGATCGGCCAGCGCCGCGGCCGGATCCGTCATCGGATGCCGGGAGCCGCCCAGCGTGGCATAGTGCACGAACTCGCCGTCCGGGATACGCAGGATGTCGATGGGCTCCAAACCCAGGAACGTCACCGACGCCGCGTCCGCGGACTCCACCTCGAAATGACCGAGCACCGCGGCCCGGACCTGATCCAGTACCTCCATGGATCTAGATGGCCAGCCTGGCGAGCATGTCGCGCGCCTGCTCGGCGGTCTTCGGGTCGCACAGCACGTCGTAGCGGCCGGCCACCAGCTGCATGGTGGAGGCGAAGTCGCGCTGGCCCCGGGTGGCCGCGTACGGGATGGACGCGGAGATGAGGCCGAAGATGATGCCGCCGACCAAGCCGACCACCAGCGGGCCGATGGGCCCGCCGGAGGTGAACATGCTCAGCAGCAGACCCAGGAAAAGGCCCAGCCAGGCACCCGAAACCATGCCGCCGCCAATGACCTTGCCCCAGGTCAGCCGGTACAGCACGCGCTCGACCTGCATGAGGTCGACGCCGACGATGGTCACGCCCTCCACCGGGAACTGGTTGTCGGCCAGGTAGTCGACCGCCCGCTGCGCCTCGGCATAGGTCGGGTAGGAGCCGACCGGCCAGCCCGACGGTGGCGTCGGCAGGCCGGGACGGCCCCGGCTCGGATTCCCCATGGGATTCGTCATGACTCCATCATGCTATTTCGCGTCGACGGACACCGATTCGCCGTGCCCGATTCAAAGGGCAGGCGTGGTTCGCGCCATTCCGGCCGCCCTGCCCTTATCAGCAATCACCTGAGCCATCTTCGCGCTGGCCTCGTCGATCATCTCGTCACCGAGCATCACCGCGCCCCGCGCGCCGCCCTCGGTCGAGGTGTGGAACGCGTAGGCGTCGAGGATCTCCTCGGCCCGGTCGTAGTCGGCCTGGCGCGGGCTGAAGATCTCGTTGCAGGCGGTGATCTGATCCGGGTGCAGCACCCACTTGCCGTCGAAACCCAGTGCGGCCGTGCGGGATGCGTTGCGGCGGAAGCCGTCGATATCGCGGACCGCCAGGTAGGGGCCGTCGATGGCCTGCAGGCCGTGGGCGCGGGCCGCCAGCAGGATCGTCATATAGATGTGGTGATAGGCGTCACCCGGCTCATAGCCCTCGGGCTGCTCGCCCACCACCAGGGTGCGCATATTGATCGAGGCCATGAAGTCGGCGGGTCCGAACACCAGGGTCTGCACCCGCGGGCTCGCGGTGGCGATGGCATCGATATTGCGCAGCCCGAGCGCGTTCTCGATCTGCGGTTCGATCCCGATCCGCCCGACCGGCAGTCCGTTGGCCTTCTCCAGCTGGGTCAGCAGCAGGTCCAGAGCCTGCACCTGCCCGGCATCGGTGACCTTCGGCAGCAGGATGGCGTCCAGCTCCGAGCCCGCGCCCTCCACCACCGTGATGACGTCGGCATAGGTGTGCTCGGTGGTCCAATCGTTGACCCGCACAACGCGGATCTGGGCGCCCCAGCCGCCGGAGTTGAGGGCCGCCACGATGTTCGCCCGCGCGGCCTCCTTCGCCGCCGGTGCGACCGCGTCCTCGAGATCCAGGAACACCTCGTCGGCGAGCAGTCCCTTGGCCTTCTCGATCATGCGCGGGTTGCTGCCGGGGACGGCGAGCACCGATCGGCGCGATGTCATGGCTCACTCCTTCACGTGGCGCGACAATTAGGACGCGTTTGACCCACTAGCCTTACCAAACATGGCAGCGACGAAGGTTTTCGCCGCCCGGTTGGCGGGCTTGGTGGTACTGGGACCGGACGGCGAGTCTATCGGCCGCCTCCGGGACATCGTGATCTCGATACGTTATGACCGCCAGCAACCCCGAGTCCTGGGCGTTCTCGTCGAATTGCCGACCCGGAAGCGGATTTTCGTGCCCATGCTGCGGGTGCAGACCATCGACCCCGGCGCGATCACCCTCACCACGGGCACCATCAGCGTGCGCCGCTTCGAGCAGCGGCCCGGCGAGCTGCTGGCCATCGCGCAGATTCTCGACTCCACCGTCCGCGTCGCGGATCCGGAGTTGCCGCACCTGTCCGGCACGGACGTGGTGGTGGTCGACCTGGGCATCGAGCAGGGCCGTACCCGTGACTGGGTGGTCTCCCGGGTGGCCGTGCGCGAACGCCGCCGTCTGGGTGTCGGCTTCGGGCGACGCGGTGCGGTGCACGTGGTCGACTGGGCGCAGGTGCGCGGGCTCACCCAGACCGAGCTCAACATGCCGGGCCAGGACGTCACCCAGCTGCTCACGCAATTCGAGGGCATGCGCCCGGCCGATGTCGCGCACATGCTGCGCGAACTGCCGCAGAAGCGCCGCATCGAGGTCGCCTCCGCCTTCGACGACGAACGTCTCGCCGACGTGGTCCAGGAACTGCCCGAGAACGACCAGGTGGAGTTGCTCGAACAGCTCGGTGTGGAACGCGCCGCCGACCTGCTCGAGGCCATGGACCCCGACGACGCCGCCGACCTGCTGGGCGAACTGCCCGAAGGCGAGGCGGAATCGCTGCTGGCGCTGATGGATCCGGAGGACTCCGAACCGGTGCGCCGTCTGCTCGAGCACGCGCCCTACACCGCGGGTGGTCTGATGACGCCCGACGCGATCGTCATCACCGCCTCCACCACGGTCGCCGAGGCGCTGGCCCGCATCCGCGATCCCGAGCTGACCCCGGCCCTGGCCTCGATGGCCTTCGTGGTGCGTCCACCCACGGCCACCCCGACCGGCCGCTACCTGGGTTGCGTGCACTTCCAGCAGCTGCTGCGGGAACCGCCCGCCAACCTGGTCGGCGGCATCGTCGACACCGATCTGGTGCAGCTGCGGCCCGATGCCCCGCTCACCGCCGTGACCCGATATTTCGCCACCTACAACCTGGTGTGCGGACCCGTGGTCGATGCGGAGAATCATCTCTTGGGAGCCGTCACCGTCGATGACGTGCTAGACCACCTGCTGCCCGAGGACTGGCGCGAGCAGGACGAAGACCAACACGATGCACACGGCGTGCCCGTGATCGAGGGGACGGGAGGCCGCGCATGAGCGAGCGGCTCGAAAAACTCAGCGCCCGCCAGCGTTTGGAGACCCCGCTCGAGAGCCGCTTCCGCGGCCTGGACTGGGATCCCGAGGCGATGGCCCGATCCAGCGAGAAGGTGGCCCGATTCCTGGGCACCGGCCGCTACCTGGTGATCCAGACCGTCATCGTGGTGGTGTGGATCCTGCTCAATGTGTTCGCGCTGCGGCTGCAGTGGGACCCGTATCCGTTCATCCTGTTGAATCTGGCGTTCTCCACCCAGGCCGCCTACGCCGCGCCGCTGATCCTGCTGGCGCAGAACCGCCAGGACAATCGCGACCGGGTCTCGCTCGAGGAGGACCGGACACGAGCGGCCCAGACGAAAGCCGACACCGAATTCCTGGCGCGTGAGCTCGCCGCGCTGCGGCTGGCCGTGGGCGAGGTCGCCACGCGCGACTACGTGCGCCGGGAACTGGACGACATCAAGGAGTCACTGGTCAGGTTGGAGAAACTGACAGTCGGCGACGAGGTCACGAAGGTCAAGAAAGCAAAGAAGAGTACCGATCGGAAGCCTGACGAGGTCGCAATTTCGGCACAAAAAGATGGCGACTGACCACCGAAGTCGTTCCGATCCAGCTGACTCATGGGTAACCTGGATCACGTTGTTCCGAGCGACCGACCCAGACACCGCCGCTGTATGAGCGTTACCACGGGGCACCGGCCGCACGACTGAGGGGATTGTGTGGTGGCGAAGAGAATTTCTGCTCCGGTGACAGCGTCGGCACTGTTGATTGCGGGTCTGGTCACCGCCGGTTCTGCCACCAATACGACCGTCCACACCGTGGCCCCGCAGGCCGCGCCGGACGCATTGCTGGCGGCCGCCGCCACGCACAACGCGAGCGTGAACAGTCCCGCCGACACCCCCTCGGATCAGACCGTCGGCCTGGTTCCGGCAGCTCCGGAGGCCCCCCGCAAACTCAGCGCTATGACCCCGCCCGCCGACGGCTCGCCGCTCTTCGGCGGCACTGTGCCGCTGCAGGACATCGCGCTGCCCGGCGGCAGTGGCGTGCTGGGCATTCCGGAGATCGTGCTGGCCGCCTACCGCAATGCCGAACTGGCGCTGCAGTCTTCGGAACCGAACTGCCATCTGCCCTGGTACCTGCTGGCCGGAATCGGACGCATCGAGTCCAACCACGCCAACAACGGCCGCACCGACGCCGCCGGCACCACGGTCTCGCCCATCTACGGCCCGGCCCTGGACGGGACGCTGCCCGGCAACGAGATCATCAAGGCCAGCGACGGCAGTTTCGTGCGGGCTATCGGCCCCATGCAGTTCCTGCCCGGCACCTGGTCGGTGTACGCCGCGAATGGAAAGGGCAGCGGCACACCGGATCCCAACAATGTCTTCGACGCCGCGCTGGCGGCGGGCAAGTACCTGTGCTCGGGCGGCATGGATCTGGCCGATCCGCAGCAGCAGCTCAGGGCCGTGCTGCGCTACAACAATTCGGTGTCGTACGCGGCCAATGTGCTCAGCTGGGCCAACGCCTACAAGACCGGCGGCGCCCCGCAGCAGGTGAGCATCTCGCCGGATCTGGTGCCCAACAACTACGTTCCGGTCAACGGCCCCGATATCTCGGTGGCCTCCACCACGATTCCGGCCACCGAGGCGCCCGACACCACGCGGCAGTCCACCACGCCGACGCCGACCCAGGTGATGATCACCATCCCGGGCTTGCCGCCGATCCCGTGCGGCATCTTCTGCCCGGCTCCGGTGGTGCCCGCGAATCCCTGTGAGCAGGTGACGGTTCCGGCGCAGCAGCCGGATCAGAAGGCCGACAAGGTCCCCGGCGACCCGGCCACCGATGACGAGACCAAGCCCGAGGACGCCGTCAAGACCAAGCCCGAGGACGCCGCCAAGGCCGAGAACGGCAAGCCGGCCGAGCAGCAGTTCGGACCCGACGGCAAGCCGGTGGTCAAGGATCAGCCAGCCGTCACCACCTGCAACACCCAGACGGGTCAGCAGGGCCAGAAGCCGCAGGATCAGCCGCAGCAGTCCGTCCAGCAACCGCAGGACCAGCAAACGGTCGCGCCCTCCGGGACGCCCGAACCCGAGGCCGCGGCCCCGGCCGAAACCACTCCGGACGCCACCACGACCACCACCCCGGCCCCCGGCATCACGCTGCCGTTCGGCATCACGATTCCGCTTCCGGCGCCGGCCCCCGCGCCCGCCCCGTAACGATTATGCGATTCGCGAGTTCCGGCGCGCCGCTCCGGAACTCGCGTCTGACTTGCGTTTCCTTCAAATCCTGAGAGTTGGTCACGAAGGGGTAACAGAAAGGTCTCGGATAAGGTAACGTGGCCTTCGTTGCATCACCCCGGTATCAACCGATGGCAATGGAGGGTCACCACACAGTGGGTCGTCACCGCAAACCCCCGGTCCCGAAAGTTCGCCGTGGATCGGTCATCGCATTGACCGGGCTCGTACCCGCCGGACTGGCCACAGTTACCGGAGCCGGCGACGGGAACATCGCTGACAAGCTCGCGGCTACCGTCCAGCACCAGCTGTCGAACGACAGCGAGGAACAGCTACCCAAGCCCGAGGCAGCCGTAATACCGGCCGCCGCACCGGAACCGCTGCTGCACGAGGCCAAACAGGTTGCGCCCGTTGGCCCGCCGGAGGTCAAGTCCGTCGCGCAGCCGGACGGCCGGGTGCCGTCGGCACGCGCCGCCGGGCCGCTCGGCATGCCGGGCGTAGCGCAGGACGCCTACGAGAACGCGGAACGCATTCTCGCCGTGGAGAATCCGACCTGCAATATGCCGTGGAACCTGCTGGCCGGCATCGGCCGGGTCGAATCCACCCACGGCTACGGCAAGATCGACGACAACGGCTATCCGCTCGAATCCGTCTACGGCCCGATCCTCGACGGCAGGCTGGCCGGGAACAACGTGGTCGCGACCTCCGACGGCGGCGACCTGGACGGCTTGTCCGGCAGCTACCGCCGCGCCGTGGGCCCCATGCAGTTCCTGCCCGAAACCTGGCGCAAGTACGCGGCCGACGGCAATGGCGACGGCGTCGCCGATCCGCAGAACATGTACGACGCCGCGCTCACCGCCGGCAAGTACCTCTGCTCGGGCGGCCTCGATATGCGTGATCCGGGCCAGCAGACCCGGGCCATCCTGCGCTACAACAACTCCATGGCCTACGTCGCGAACGTCATGGCGTGGGAGACCGCGTACGGCTCGGGAATCTCCCCGGCGGCCGCCGCGCTGCCTCGCATCTAGACCACGCCCCCACACCCGCCCCGGGTATAAGCGGAGGGCGAAAACGGCACGGCCGACGGCGCTCCTAGACTTGGGCGCATGCCAGTGGTTATGGAATCGGATGTGCGGGTCGCGCTCGCGAAGGTGATCGACCCGGAGATCCGGAAGCCGATCACCGAGCTGGGCATGGTGAAGAGCGTCGAGGTCGGCGCGGATAGCGGTGTCCACGTTGTGATCTACCTGACGACATCGGCCTGCCCGATGAAATCCGCCATCCAGGAACGGGTCACGAAGGCCGTCGCCGACGTGGCCGGAGTCGGCGCCATCACGGTCGAGCTGGACGTCATGAGCGACGAGCAGCGCACCGAACTGCGCCGCAAGCTGCGCGGTGACGCCGCGGAACCGGTCATCCCCTTCGCCCAGCCCGGCTCGCTCACCCGCGTCTACGCGGTCGCCTCCGGCAAGGGCGGTGTCGGAAAGTCCTCGGTCACCGTCAATCTCGCCGCCGCCATGGCCGCCAAGGGCCTCTCGGTGGGCGTGCTCGACGCCGACATCTACGGCCACAGCGTGCCCCGCATGCTGGGCACCGAGCAGCGGCCCACCCAGGTCGAGCGCATGATCCTGCCGCCCATCGCGCACGACGTGAAGGTCATCTCGATCTCCATGTTCACCCAGGGCAACACCCCCGTGGTGTGGCGTGGCCCGATGCTGCACCGCGCGCTGCAGCAGTTCCTGGCCGACGTCTTCTGGGGCGACCTCGACATCCTGCTGCTGGACCTGCCGCCCGGCACCGGCGATGTGGCCATCTCGCTGGCCCAGCTGATTCCGAACGCGGAGATCCTGGTCGTGACGACCCCGCAGCTGGCCGCCGCCGAGGTCGCCGAGCGCGCGGGCTCCATCGCCCTGCAGACCCGCCAGCGCATCGCCGGTGTCATCGAGAACATGTCCTGGCTCGATCTGCCCGACGGCACCCGCATGGAGCTCTACGGCGCCGGCGGCGGCCAGACCGTGGCCGACAACCTGACCCGTGCCATCGGCGCGAATGTCCCGTTGCTGGGCCAGATCCCGATCGAGCAGCAGCTGCGCGAGGCCGGCGACGAGGGCACCCCCATCGTGCTGCGCGCCCCGGAGAGCTCGTCGGGCAAGGCCCTGCTCGACATCGCCGACAAGCTGTCCGTCCGCCGTCGCGGCCTGGCCGGCATGTCCCTCTCCATCGACACCACCCGCCACCTGTAGCAATCGCGATCAGGGAGCTCTCAGCGCGGAATTCGCCCGAATCCCGCGCCGAGAGCTCTCTGACTTTGTTCTCCCCTTGGGGGAGTGCGGAATTCGAGGGCGCGTTTCCGCCAGGGGTACGGGCGGACTGCGCTGCGGGCGGGCCCTAAGCTCGGGGCATGCTCACGATGCTGCTGTACGTGCTGATCGTCGGATTGGTCGCCGCGCTGCTGTTCCTGGTGGCCAGTGCGATCTTCGGGCGGTCGGAGGAGCTCGGGCCGCTGCCGGAGGGGACGACCGTCACCGTGCTGCCCGCGACGGGGATCAGCGGCCGCGATGTGCGGGCGCTGCGCTTCCAGCAGGCGTTCCGGGGGTACAAGGCGGGCGAGGTGGACTGGGCCCTGACGCGGCTCGCCGCACGCATCGACGAACTCGAGGGCGAACTCGCCCGCGCGACCGGAGCGGAGGCCGCGGCGGAGCCGACCGCCGAGCCCGGCACCAATTCGCAGTCCGGGCCGAGCGAGGCGGCGGTCCCCCAGGTGCTTCCGGCCGAACCGGCCGTCCCGGCGGAGCACGGCGAAGAGCCGGGCGCGCGGTGACCGCGGACGCGAGCACCGAGGGACTGATTCGGTGCGGATGGGCGGAGGGGTCCCAGCTTTATCGGGATTACCACGATCAGGAGTGGGGACGACCGCTGCACGGCGATGACGCGCTATTCGAACGAATGTGCCTCGAGGCGTTTCAGTCGGGGTTGGCGTGGATCACGATTTTGCGGAAGCGGCCCGCCTTCCGGACCGCATTCGAGGGCTTCGCGATCGAACGGGTGGCGGGGTTCGGGGACGCCGATGTGGAACGCCTCATGGCGGATCCCAGCATTGTTCGCAATCGGGCCAAAATACTGGCGAGCGTCCACAATGCGCGAGTTGCCCGCGATCTCGGCGAGAGCCTGGACGCCCTGCTCTGGTCCTATGCCCCGGCCCCGCGCACGCGCCCGCGGAGCATGTCCGATGTGCCCGCTGTCACAACCGAAAGCACCGCTCTCGCAAAAGAACTCAAGCGACGCGGGTTCAAATTCGTGGGACCCACGACCGCATACGCACTCATGCAGGCGACGGGGATGGTAGACGATCACATCGCCGATTGCTGGGTGAATGTCGGTACTCGCTGAACGCCACGACGGTCGGTTTTTGGAACTCAGGTACCCGCCCCGATCCGCGATAGGGAAGAATGGGCATGGTGTAGCCCGCCACATGCCGGCGGGCTGCCTGGTTGGTGACAACTGGAGTTCCATGAAAGTGCGCAGCAGACCGCGCAGATCTGGAGGGAGCAGAGGATGGCGGCCATGAAGCCCCGCACCGGGGACGGTCCCCTCGAGGCAACCAAGGAAGGGCGGGGAATCGTGATGCGGGTTCCACTCGAGGGTGGCGGGCGTCTGGTCGTCGAGCTCACGCCGGATGAAGCCGCGGCGCTCGGTGACGAACTCGTCAAAGTCACCAGCTGATCGATCGACTCGCCGGTGCCGGTGAGCCCAACTCCCGGGACTCTCAGGGGCTTCGCCCCCGAACCCCCTCGAGAATCCCGGGGGCTCCCAGGCTTACCGGTACCACGGTGAACAACAACTCATATCCCCCCACAGTCGGCACTGCCGAGCCCTCCCCCGCGGAACGGCTCCTGGCCTGCGCCGACCTGCTGGCCTGCCCACAGTGCGGCCTGCCCCTCACGGCTCCCGTCGCCGACCCCGGAGCCGGCGACCCGCCCGCCCGAACCCTGCGCTGCCCGCACGGCCACAGCTTCGACCTGGCCAAGCAGGGCTACATCAGCCTCCTCACCGGCGCGTCCACCAAAATGACCGGCGACACCCCGGCCATGCTCGACGCCCGCACCGCCTTTCAAGCCGCAGGGCATTTCGCCCCCATCGCCGCCGCCCTGGCCGAGACCGTCGCAGCAGCCCTCCCCCACCGCGACGCCACCCCCCGCCCCTTAACTGATTCCGACACAGCAGTATTCGGAGCGGACTCCCCCACGGCTGCCGCCTCGCCCACGCACCTACCCGCAGCCCGGCAACACGGTGGCGCCGCCGACCCGGCGAGCTCCCACATTCCACGCAAACCCGGCCCAGCCACGCCGACCCGGCATCGACGCCTCCGCCCCGGAACCCTCGCACCCGGAACGACCGTCACTGCGGCCTCCGCAGCACGACTCGCCACCACCCTCCTCTCCGCAGGCGGCGGCCCGGCGCTGCTCGAGATCGGGGCGGGGACCGGGTATTACCTGGCGGCCGTGTTGGATGCCGTGCCGGGAGCTCGGGGAGTCGCCCTCGATGTGTCGAAGGCGGCGGCGCGGCGGGCGGCTCGGGCGCATGCGCGGGGCGGGTCGGTGCTGGCGGACGCGTGGCGGGGGCTGCCGGTGCGGGATGGCGTGATGGGGGCGGTGGTGTCGGTGTTCGCGCCGCGGAATGCGGACGAGGTGGCGCGGGTGCTGGGAGACGAGGGGCGGTTCGTGGTGGTGACGCCGACCTCGCGGCATCTGGGTGAGCTGATCGAGCCGCTCGGGATGGTGAGTGTGGATGCGGCCAAGGCGGATCGGCTCGCCGAATCGCTCGGGGAGCGGTTCGAGCTGGTGGGGCACGATGCGGTCGAGTACACGATGGAGCTCTCGCACGAGGATGTGGCGAACGTGGCGGCCATGGGGCCGTCGGCGTTTCATGCCGTCGAGGGGCGGGCGGAACAGATTGCGGCCCTGCCTGATCCGATGCCGGTGACCGCGTCGGTCACGATCTCGGTGTATCGCCCACGCTGAGCCCGAGCGGTTCCGGAGGTTTCGGGCGGTTCGGGAGCAGGTCGAGGAGGTTGTGGACCAGGGGGCGGGTGTCGTCCGCCCGGGTGGCGATGTAAATCGTTGTGGCCGCGTCGGTTTCGGCGAGGGGGATGATGCGGACCGAGTCGGGGGCGGTGAAGGTGGCGCTGCGTGGGGCGATGGTGACGCCGAGGCCCGCGGCGACCAGGTAGAGGATGATGGTCCAGTTGGTGGCCTCCTGGACGATGCGGGGGCGGCGGCCGGATTCCAGGAGCGGCGCGAGGTTCTTCTCGTAGGCGAGTCCGCCCGCGGCGCGCGGGAAGAAGACCAGCGGGTTCTCGGCGAGTTCGGCGCCGGTGAGGGTGGCGCGTCCGGCGTCGGGGTGGTCGGCGGGGAGGATCGCCACGAACGGCTCGGTGATGAGAGGGACGGTGACGGTGCCGGGTTGCTCGTCGGGGTCGCGGACGATGGCCATGTCGAGAGTGCCGTTGGCGAGGCGCTCCATCAGGTGGCTGGTGAACCCTTCGACCAGGTCGACCTGCACGAGCGGAAAGCGTTCACGGAATTCGCGGACCCCGCGCAGCGGTTCGAGCGGCAGCACCGAGGGGACGAAGCCCAGGTAGAGCGTGCCCTGACTGCCCTGGCCGATGCGGGTGACCTCGGCCAGGTCGCGTTCGGCGTGACCGAGCAGGGCGCGGGCGCGCTCGCGCAGCACGATTCCCGCGGCCGTGAGCGCGACGGTGCGCGAGGTCCGGTCGAAGAGCCGGGTTCCGAGCAGGGTTTCCAGGCGCTGGATCTGCTGGGTGAGGGCAGGCTGGGCGATGTGCAGGCGGGCGGCGGCCCGCCCGAAGTGCAGTTCCTCCGCGACCGCCAGGAAGTAGCGCAGGTGCCGCAGCTCCACACCGGGGTTCATAAGTTGATCATATCGATCGCAGCTATCAAGTATTGGACGTTATGGTTCGACGTCCGACATGCTTTCCTGGTGACTCAGCAGACGGAAGCCCGCGCCCCGGAACTCGATTCGATCGTGGTCGCGCCGATGTCCTCGCCCGACGACGCCCGCGCCTTCAAGGACCTGAACCTGGAGTGGATCGAGACCATCTTCTCGGTCGAGCCCGCCGACCTGGCCACCCTCGACGATCCGCAGGCCATCGTCGATCACGGCGGCGAGGTGCTGATCGCCCGGCTGGACGGCGAGGCCGTCGGCTGTGTCGCCCTGGTCCAGGAGGAGCCGGGCGTGTTCGAACTGTCGAAAATGGCCGTCTCGCCGCGCTTCCGGGGCCGCGGCATCGGCCGGGTGGTGCTGGCCACCGCCATCGAGCGGGTGCGCGATCTGGGCGCGACGGAGTTCTTCCTGGCCAGCAATGCGCGGCTGGCCAGTGCCGTGCACCTGTACGAGGCCATGGGTTTCGTGCACGTGCCGCCCTCGGAGCTGCCGCCCAGTCCCTATGACCGGGCCGATGTGTTCATGCGGTTTCCCCTGACCGCCTGAACCGGCGCCGGGCTATCCCTTGCGGACCAGGTCGTAGATGTGCGCGGTGTGCGCGGCGATCCGGTTCCAGTCGAAGGCGCCGATCGCCCGGTCGCGGCCGGCCGCCCCCATCGCGGCGGCCGTGACCGGGTCCGCCGCAACGGTGTTCACGGCGCGGGCCAGGCCGCGCTCGTAGTCCCGGGGCGCGGTCTCGTCGTAGTGGACCAGCCGCCCGGTCTCCCCGGGCACCACCACCTCCGGAATCCCGCCCACATCCGAGGCCACCACCGCGGTCCCGCAGGCCATGGCCTCCAGGTTCACGATGCCCAGCGGCTCGTACACCGACGGGCACACGAAAACCGTTGCGGCCGCGAGCACCTGCCGCACCAGCTCGGTGGGCAGCATCTCCTTGATCCAGAACACGCCGTCGCGATCGGCCCGCAACGCCCGCACCGACGCCGCCACCTCGGCCTCCATGGCGGGCGTGTCGGCGGCCCCGGCCAGCAGCACCAGCTGGATGTCCGGATCCAGATGCCGGGCCGCGGCCAGCAGATGCGAGACGCCCTTCTGCCGGGTGATGCGCCCGACGAATGCCGCGATGGGCCGCCCCTGGGACACGCCGAGTTCGGTGAGCACGTCCCGCGAGCCGGACGCGGGACCACCCGGATGCCAGACGTCGGCGTCGATGCCGTTGTGCACCACATGGACTTTGGCGGGATCGATGTCGGGGTAGGCGGCTAGCACATCGGCGCGCATGCCCGCGCTCACCGCGATGACGGCGTCGGCGTGGGTCATGGCATTGTGTTCCGACCACGAGGACAGCCGGTAGCCCCCGCCGAGTTGCTCGGCCTTCCACGGCCTTCGCGGTTCCAGTGAATGCGCGGTCAGCACGTGCGGAATCCCGTACAGCTCCCCGGCCAGATGCCCCGCGAGCCCGGTGTACCAGGTGTGCGAGTGCACCACGTCGGCGAAGCTCGCGGCGTCGGCCATACGCAGCTGCGCGGACATCATCTGCAACGCGGAATTCGCCGCGTAGAGCATCGGATCCGGTTGGTGCACCACGGCATCCGCGCGCGCGACCCCCATGCAGTGCACGGTGACATCGCACAGCCGCCGCAACCGCGGCACAAGTTCGGTGACGTGCACCCCCGCCCCGCCGTACACCTCCGGCGGGTATTCGCGGGTCATCATGGCCACTCGCAGTCCGCGAGCTCCATCCGCGCGGTAACTCACCGGTCCAAACTAAACGTTAGCTCGCGGGCTAACCAACCGAGGTGGTCCGCAAGATCGCGATGAACACGGCACCAGCTGGACATTCCGTGTTCGGGCACAACCGGTAGTTTCAGGAGTGTGAGGAGCCAGCCGCACGTACTCGGGATCGTGCTCGCCGGTGGCGAGGGCAAGCGACTCTTTCCGCTCACCAAGGACCGCGCCAAGCCCGCGGTTCCCTTCGGCGGCGCGTACCGGCTCATCGACTTCGTGCTGTCGAATCTGGTGAATGCGGGTTACCTGCGCATTTGCGTACTGACGCAGTACAAGTCGCATTCGCTGGACCGGCACATCTCCCAGACCTGGCGGCTGTCGGGCTTCGGCGGGGAGTACATCACCCCGGTGCCCGCGCAGCAGCGGCTGGGCCCGCGCTGGTACACCGGCAGCGCGGACGCGATCATGCAGTCGCTGAACCTGATCTACGACGAGGACCCGGAGTACATCGTGGTCTTCGGCGCGGACCACGTGTACCGGATGGATCCGGAGCAGATGGTGCAGGCGCACATCGACTCCGGGGCGGGCGTGACGGTGGCGGGCATCCGGGTGCCGCGCAGTACGGCGAGCGCCTTCGGCTGCATCGATTCCGACGAATCCGGCCGCATCATCGGCTTTCTGGAGAAGCCGGTGCATCCGCCCGGCACCCCCGACGATCCGAATGTCACCTTCGCCTCCATGGGCAACTACGTGTTCAGCACCAAGGTGCTGGTGGACGCCATTCGCGCCGACGCCGACGACAACGACTCCGACCACGACATGGGCGGCGACATCATTCCGAGCCTGGTGCGGTCGGGCGCGGCCGCGGTCTACGACTTCTCCACCAATGTGGTGCCCGGCGCGACCGAGCGCAGCCGCGGTTACTGGCGCGACGTCGGCACCATCGACGCCTTCTACGAGGCGCACATGGATCTGGTGTCGGTGGATCCGGTCTTCGATCTCTACAACAAGCACTGGCCGATTCGCGGTGCGGCCGAGAATCTGCCGCCCGCCAAGTTCGGCCGCGGCGGCCTGGCCCAGGAGTCGATCGTGGGCGCGGGCAGCATTCTGTCGGCGGCGACGGTCCGCAATTCGGTGCTGTTCTCGAATGTGCTGGTGGAGGACGGTGCGACGGTGGAGGGCAGTGTGCTCATGCCGGGCGCGCGGATCGGCCGGGGTGCGGTGGTGCGGCACGCCATTCTGGACAAGAACGTGGTGGTCACCGAGGGCGAGATCATCGGCGTGGACCGGGACCGGGATCGGGAGCGTTTCGCGGTGAGCAATGGCGGCGTGGTGACCGTCGGCAAGGGCATCTGGGTCTGACTACCAGGCGTTTCAATCCATCCGGCCGCGCGAGCGACACGGATAAGAGTGGACATCCGGCCGATGCTGGTCCGAAAATCTGTGCATGGAGCGCCGCCGCCGACGGGCCGCGCGGGAGGGATCACCATGCGCCGTCCGGCACGTGTCGTCACCGCCATCACCTGCCTCGCCTTGACCGCCCTGCTGTCCGGATGCGGTAGGTCCGGCACCCCGGTTCCCGGTGAGCTGGACGTCCGCACCCTGGACACCGGGTCCTATCCGGTGAACCGCTACACCTACGACCGCAACAACGGCGGCAAGGGCAACACCCTCGAGGGCATCCGCATGACCGCGGCCATCGCCCCGGCGGTGAAGATCGACTCCCATCTCAATATCGGCCGCGGCGGCGTGGTGCTGTCCACGGTCGACGATGTGGTGAATGTCAGCCACCTGTCCTCGGCGGTCAAGAGCGTGCTGACCAACCGCGGCTTCGTGGCCGGTTTCGCGGCCAGCGGCTCGGACCGCGAGGACGTCAACGACAATCCGGATCCGAACGGCACCACCATCACCACCCGCGTGCTGCGCTTCCCGTCCGCCGACAATGCCAAGCTGGCCGCCCGCGAACTCGAGGACGCCGACTTCAATGTCGCGCTGAACGTGAACCAGAAGCTCACCCTGCCCGACTATCCGGACGCCTACGCGCACTGGCGGCCGGGCGTGCCGAACATCGGGTTGACCATGGCGCGCAAGGACTTCGTGATCTCGTTGTTCATCCTGCGCCCCAGCGCCGATCAGAAGGATCTGCTGTCCTGGGCCAAGAAGACCCTCGACGCCCAGGCCCCGACGCTGGACGCCTTCCAGGAGACCCCGAACGACCAGATCTCGCAGCTGCCGGTCGATCCCGATCGCCTGCTGGCCCGCACCCTGGTGACCGACCGCGACCACAAAACCGTCGATCCCGACAATTTCGCGGTGTTCCCGGCCAATTGGCTCATCCTGCCCTCCGACGACATGGCCTACTGGACCAAGCTGGTGTCCGATGGCGGTGCCGACGAGATGTCCAGCGCCGACGGTAATTTCGTCATCCGGCTGCGAGATGGCAAGGCGAGCACGGATTTCGTGACCGGCATGATCAGCAACCTGCAGGAGTCCGCGACCAGCGGGCCGGACAAGGTGCCCGACGTCAAGTGCGTGCACCGCACCTCGGACAAGACGCCGAGTCGCTGCTACGTCAGCTACAAGCAGTACGTGGGCGTGGTGAACGGGACCAATGATTCCGACGCCCAGAAGAAGGCGGCCGCGCAGTACGCGCTGCTGGCCAACAGCCTGTAGCGGATCCGGTGCGGCGCTTCAGAATCGGAGGACATCCGCGTCCAGCAGCCGCCAGGCGGCGGGCCGGGACACGGGACGGTGCGACCGCTCCTCGTGCGGCTGCGGAGTGACATCGGCCGGCGCTCGATCCCCGGCGCACCGGCAATCCGGCTCCGCTGCCGTGCAGTCCTTGTCGCAGGCGTCCGGGCGCACCGCGGCCGCGCTACGCGAGACCGCGTGCCCGGTGCGGGTGCGCCCGCTGCGCGGCGAACTGTCGTCACGGAACCAGTAGTCGCGAAAACCGAACGGCTGCAGCAGCGCTCGCAGGAAGGCCGCGCCGTCCTCGGGCAGCACGGTGCGGTTCTCGCCGAGAATGTCGACGCCCTGGTGGTACCAGACGCGGGCGACCAGTCCTTCGACCGGGTCCACCGTCCGGAAGGTGGCGCGACCGTCCGCGGCGAGCCGGAATTCGGCGATGCGCCGCCACTGCCCGGCCTCGCGGAAGTACAACCCGACCACGGCCGGGATCCGCTGCCCCATGGGTACCCCCACTCGTCGAACTATTCCCGTGGAGTATCCGCGCCGACGGTCCGGAAACCTCGATACGACCGTTCAGTTCGAATACCCGGGTACCGGAGTTCGCGCACCGCAGAACGGTTCACACGTACTGGTCGTCGTCGGCACGTACCGCGACGCGTGGTCGTCGAAACGGGCTCCGCTCACCAGTAGCAGTACCAGCAGCCCCACGCAGATGATGCTGCCGAAGAAAACCAGTGCGGGCCAGAGCCATCCGGCCGGTAGGTGTACCCCGAGGGCCAGTCCCTCGAACATATCCCCCACCTCCTAGCAAAAATCGATCCCCCTCTGCTGTACCACCGCGTCACCACGCGAATCCAGACCTCAGCACTGCCCCTGCACCGCCCACCCTGCCCGATCGCCGTACCCGCACCGGCAACTGAGGATTCGCCGGCGACGGAACGCGGCGCTACCCGGCACACCGGGTCACCGCGAACACCCGCACCGGCGGGTCCGGTGCGGGCGGTCGCGGAGGTGTCGCGCTAGGCGGATCGGAGGTCGCGGCGGCGGAATGCCATGAGCCCCACCGTGATCAATGCCACGTCCACGAGCACGAGCACCACCAGCGGGGTGGCGGTGAACGCCTCGCCGGGCACCTTCGGGGCGTGCTCGAACGGGTTCAGATCGCGGAACCACTGGGGTGCGCCCGCGAGCGAGCCCAGCAGGAAGACCGCGATGGCGGCGGTGAGGAAACCCCACGCCACGGTCGCCCAGCGTGGCAGCAGACCGAACAACAGGACGGTGATGGCGGTGAAGGTCCACACCGCAGGCACCTGCACCAGCGCGGCCCCCAGCACCTGACCGGTCTTCTGACCGACGTCACCGGCGGCGCGACCGTAGATCAGGCCGCCGAGCAGGCCCGACACCGCGAGCGCCAGGGCGGGTCCGAGCAGGGCGAACGTCAGATGCGAAGCCACCCAACGGGTTCGGGAGACCGCGCCGGTGAGCACGGCTTCCGCGTGCGCGGTGCTCTCCTCGGAGTGCAGCCGCAGCGCCGCCGACACCGAGTAGGCCGCCGCACCCAGCGCGACCATGGTGAACGCGTAGCTGATCAGCGACTTCTCCAGCGATTCGGAACCGCCCATGCGGGTGATCAGATCGCGAATGGTCTGGCTGCTGCCGAGTTGTTTGCCGACGCCGTTCGTCACGCTGCCGATCATCAACCCGTACAGCCCGAGTCCGACCGTCCAGGCCAGCAGCGTCCCGCGCTGCAGCCGCCAGGCGAGTCCGAGCGGGCCGCCCAGCGCGGGCCCGGCCACGAATGCGCCCGGCCGCTCCGCGATCAGGCCGGCACCGGTATCCCGGTGCGCCAGTAGGTAATACGCGACGACGGTCAGCACGGTCGCGGTGAGCAGGTGCAGCAGCAGCACCGCGAAGTGATCGCCCGCGAACGCCCGCACCTGCAGCGACCAGCCCTGCGGGGCCAGCCAGGTGAGCGGGCTGGTCGGGCCCGCCGCGGCACGCACGTCACCGACTGCGCGCAGCGTGTACGTCGCACCCAGCACCGCGAAGGCGATACCGCGCGCCACGCGGGCGCCGGCCGACAGCTGGGCGGCGATCGCGGCCACCGAGGCGAACACGATGCCCGACCCGGCCAGCGCCAGACCGAAGGCCAGCGAGCCGGAGCGCGGCACGGAAGTGCTCGCGATGCTGGCGAATCCGATCAGCCCGGTGGCCAGCGCGCCACCGTAGGCCACGATCAGCGCCGCGGTCAGTCCGGCGAACCGCCCGACCCGCGTCGAGGCCAGCAGTTCGGTACGCCCGGTCTCCTCGTCGGCCCGGGTGTGCCGGATGACGGTCAGGATGGTGGCCACGCCGATGAGCGTGAAGAACATCCCGGCCTTCCAGACGCCCGAGGCGCCGAGGCTGGTGTTGTAGATCGGCCCGTACATCGCCAGTTCGGCAGGGTTCGACAGGATGCCGTCAGCGAAGCCTTGGAAGTCGGCGGGCGTGTGGTAGATCTTCTCGAGGCTCTTGATGTACACACTGCCCAGCGGCAGCGACAGCAACAGCACCCACAGCGGCAGAATGATCCGGTCGCGCCGCAGATACAGCCGCAGCAGCTGCCAGGTCCCGGTGAAATCCCCCGCGAATGACGGCGTTTCGAACGCGCGGGGCGCGGTGGCGGTGACCGCGGTCATTTCGACACCCGCTCGCGCTCGTCGGCCGGAGCCCGACCATCGAGCGAATAGTGGCGCAGGAAAAGCTCTTCCAGCGTCGGCGGCTGGCTGACCAGGCTGCGCACACCGGCGTCGCCGAGCACCCGGATCAACTCACCCAGGTGTTCACTGTCCACCTGGGCGTGCAGGGTATTGCCCTCGACGCTGATGTCCTCGACTCCCGGGATGCGGCTGAGATCGCCTGGACTGCCGACCATTTCGGCGGTGATGGAGGTGCGCGAGAGATGCCGCATCTGGGCCAGCGTGCCGGTCTCGACGGTCTTGCCCGCCCGGATGATGGTCACCCGCTCGCACAGCCGCTCCACCTCGGACAGAATGTGGCTGGACAGCAGCACCGTGGTGCCGCGCGCCACCGCCTCGGCCACGCACTCGTTGAACACCTGCTCCATCAGTGGATCCAGGCCCGAGGTCGGCTCGTCCAGCAGGAACAGCCGGGCGTTCGACGAGAACGCCGACACCAGAGCCACTTTCTGCCGGTTGCCCTTGGAGTAGGTGCGCGCCTTCTTGCTCGGATCCAGCTCGAAACGCTGGATCAGCTCGGCGCGGCGATCCTGATCGATCCCGCCGCGCATGCGCGCCAGCAGATCGATGGTCTCACCGCCGGACAGCGACGGCCACAGCGTGACATCGCCCGGGACATAGGCGATGTCGCGGTGCAGCGCGACCGCGTCCCTCCACGGATCCCGGCCCAGCACCACGGCCTCACCGGAGGTGCGCGACAGGATGCCCAGCAGGATGCGGATGGTGGTGGACTTCCCGGCCCCGTTCGGCCCGAGGAAACCGTGCACCTCGCCCTCGGCGACCTCGAGGTCGAGACCGTCCAGGGCTCGCACCTGCCCGAAGTTCTTGTGCAGATCCCGGACTTCGATCACGGGATTGGCAGGAACGTTCATCGAATCTCCTTGTAGGAAAACGACGTTGATGGGTTATTGCTCAGCACTGGTCAATGCGTCCAGCGCCGTGGAATCGGCGAGCATGCCGTGGGTGTAGATCTCCAGCGCGGGCAGCATCATCCGGTCGGCGTATTCGCGCAGCGCCTTGCGGAAGTCGATGGGCCCCGGCTGTTCGGCCGCGTAGAGCTGCAGGAACATCATCATGCCGCCGCCGTTGTTGGTGGCCACGTAACGCGCGGTGGCCCGCACGTCGCGCATCGGCTTGATGGACCCGCCCGCGACGCCCGCGCGCAGGTACTGCTCGGTGTCCTCGACCATGTGCTCGAAGAAGGTCTTCATCAGCGACCCGCCCGCCTGGAAGCTGCGCATCAGGTAGGCCATGCCCGGGGCGAACTCCTCGATCTCGGCCAGCTGGCGCATGAGCCCGCCGGGCGAGGGGTTCTCGATGTACTCCATCTTGGCGGCCCGGATCGTTTCCCGGACCCACTCGTCGCACGCCTCCCGCAGCCCGTCCTTGGACCCGAAATGGTGATTGACCAGCCCGGCAGAGACTCCCGCCGCGGCCGCGATGGCCCGCACGCCGACCCCGAACCCTTGCTCCCCGAACACGGTGATCGCGGCGTCGCGAATCCGGGCCCGGGTTGTCAGATCGTCGGTTGAACGCATGTTTAATACCTTAAACACGTGTTCAAGTCGAAGGCAAGGGCCTTTCGGCTCGAGTCGAGAGGATTTACGAAATCCAGACGTCCGGGCACTTCGTCACCGGAGAATTTCCGCGCCGGGAAGGTTCTCCGACCACAGTTGTCGACACGCGGACTATCGCCGCGCGGAACCCCACGGCGGAATCGAATTCCACACCGGGCGTTGAGTTTTCACCCGCGCGAAGCGCAGAACCTCACCCGCGCAAGGCGCAGAATCTCACCCACGCGCAGCGCAGAGCAGCCCGTCGCCGACCGGGATCAGCACACTCGTCAGATCCGGATCCTCGGCGATCGCGCGGGTCGCCGCCCGCACGGCCATGGTCTGCGGGTCGCGCTGGGCGGGGTCCGGAACCCGGCCCCCGAGCAGGGCATTGTGCAGCAGGATCGCGCCGCCGTCCCGCAGCAGCCGCACTGCCTGCGCCACATACTGCGGGTGCTCGAGCGGCGCGGCATCGATGAAGACCAGGTCGTAGGCCCCATCCGCGAGCCGCGGCAGCACATCCAGGGCCCGCCCGTTGATGAGCCGGGTGCGCGCCGGCGCGATCTCGGCCGACCGGAACGCCTCGCGGGCCGCGCGCTGATGCTCGGGCTCGGAGTCGATGGTGGTCAGGGTGCCGTCCTCGCGCATGCCGTCCAGCAGCCACAGCCCGCTCACCCCGGCCCCGGTGCCGACCTCGACCACGGCCCGCGCCCCGAGCAGCTGGGAATACATGCTGAGCAGCGCGCCGACCGCCGGCGCGACCGGGGCCGCGCCGAGTTCGAGGGCGCGCTCGCGCGCACCGACGAGGATGTCGTCCTCGGCGACGGATTCCTCCACGTAGGCGAGGTTGCGCTGCAGGTTCTGTGCCGCGGGAGTCTGGCTCACGAAGTAGAGGCTAATGGCGATACAGCGGTAAGGCGTGGCGGTGACCGGCTGGTGTGGCGATTTTTCTCAGGTGTCCCTCAGCCTCTGCATACGGCGGCCTCATCACGACCCGCCAGAGTAATGCTCACGCCAGGCCAGCGACCGCGGGCTCGGAATCGGGAACAGCTGATCCAGCAGATTGGTTGTCCTCGATATCGGGTCCACGGTCCCGAGTAGGAGGTAACGCCATCCACATGGTCGACGCGGCGCGTGAACACGCCAACACTCTGCACCCGCAGATCAAGCCGCTGGACAGCGACACCACGCTGGACAGCGACCTTCTCCTGTCCCCCGCTGACGACGAGGCCGCCCTGTCCGGGACCGCAGCCTTCGACGCCACCGGCGATCGCTCCGTCATGCCGACCTGGGACGAGCTGGTCCGCGAGCACGCCGATCGCGTGTATCGCCTGGCCTACCGCCTCACCGGTGATCCGCAGGACGCCGAGGATCTGACCCAGGAAACCTTCATCCGGGTCTTCCGGTCCCTGCAGAACTATCAGCCCGGCACCTTCGAGGGCTGGCTGCACCGCATCACCACGAACCTGTTCCTGGACATGGTCCGCCGTCGCAACCGCATCCGCATGGAGGCGCTGCCGGAGGACTACGACCGGGTGCCCTCCGAGGGCCCGGATCCCGAGCAGGCCTATCACGACGCCAATCTGGATCCGGATCTGCAGTCCGCGCTGGACTCGCTGGCCCCGGAGTTCCGCGCCGCGGTCGTGCTCTGCGACATCGAAGGGCTGTCGTACGAGGAGATCGGCGCGACGCTGGGCGTCAAGCTGGGTACCGTGCGCAGCCGCATCCACCGAGGACGTCAGGCACTGCGCGAGCACCTCGAGCATAATGGGATTGAGCGGCGATTCGCCGCCACCGAAAACGTCGGGTGAGCCGCGGGCACTGCGCCCGCGCTTCCTGGACACCACGCCCGCGGGCAGGTGTCGCCCGAACAGCTCGAGTCGTCCGGAAGGGTGTGCAGCGTATGAGTGGCGAGGACCGACCGCACCGTCGTCCCCCGCGTTTCGCCCCCACCGAGCACCTGGCCAGTGAGGCCATCGCCGCCTATGTGGACGGCGAGCTGCGGATGAACGCGTACCTGCGTGCCGCCCACCACATTTCCGTGTGCCGCGAGTGCGCGGCCGAGGTGGATGCCCAGCAGCAGGCCCGGATCGCGCTGCGGCAGTCCTCGGATCAGATCTCCGCGCCGCTGAGCCTGCACGACACGCTCAGCCGGATTCCGCGGGCGTTGCTGCAGGAGTGCGGCAATCACCAGACTCCCGACCCCGCCGACCGCGATCGGGGTCCGCTGGCGCGCGGCATGAGTTCCTTCGGCCTGCGCCAAGATTCGTTCGACAGCAGGCGGTGGACCTCGTGGTGGCGCAAGTAGAGTCCATAGCGTGACCACCGAATCGAAGAACACGGGCCCGGGGCCCGAGCGGGATGCGGTTTCCGATTCGGCGGCCAATCGGGGGAACCTGAGGCCGTCGGACGCACCGGTGCTGGGGCCGCGGCCGGTCCTGCGGCCACATGTGGACACCCACACCGCGCGTGCCTTCCGCCGCCCGAACGGTCAGCACGGCTCGTTCGCCGCGCGACCGAAGGGTGCCGCCGGGGTCGCGCCGCATGGGGATACCGAGATTCAGAATCGCCCGCCGGACGCGGTGCTGGCGGAGGCGTTCGGCCGTCCGGAGGGTTCGACCGACCTGCTGCAGCGGGACCCGGAGGCAAAGACCGAGACGACCGCCCCGGCTGCGCCCGCCGATCCGTGGCGGGACCCGAATTCGGCCGCGCGCCTGGGCACTCCGGCCGTGGCGCAGGCCCGGCCGCAGGCGCTGACGCCCGGACCCAAGCTGGGTGCGCGGGAGGTGCTGTTCGGTGGCCGGGTGTCCTGGCAGGCGCTGGCGCTGCTCGCGGTCATCGCGGCGGTCATCGGTTTGCTCGGCGGGTTCGTCGGGGCGTTCACCGGCTCGTCGGCCTCCGCGCTGACCTCACGCAAGGTGGCGCTGCAGTCCGCGCCCGCACCCAGCGAATCGCACAACCAGATCACCAAGGTGGTCAATGCCGTCATGCCCGCGGTGGTCACCGTCCGGGCGTGGCTGGGCGACACCGGATCCACAGGGTCGGGCGTGGTGATCGACGGGGCCGGCTACATCGTCACCAACAACCACGTGATATCGCTGGCCGCCAATGACAAGTCGGGCAAGGCCAAGCTGGATGTGGTGTTCTCCGACGGCTCGCGGGTGCCGACCCAGATCGTCGGCCGCGACACCAAGTCGGACCTGGCGGTGCTCAAGGTCGACGTGAAGAACCTGTCGGTGATCCAGCTCGGCAATTCCAATGACGTGCAGGTCGGCGACGACGTGCTGGCCCTGGGTTCACCACTGGGCCTGGAGAAGACGGTCACCTCCGGCATCGTGTCGGCGCTGCACCGGCCGGTGAAGGTGGGCGGCGAGGGCACCGACACCGATGCCACCCTGGACGCTGTGCAGACCGACGCCGCCATCAACCACGGCAACTCCGGTGGCGCGCTGGTGGATATGCAGGGCCGGCTGATCGGCATCAACTCGGCCATCAAGTCCGAGAGCGGCGGTTCGGTGGGCCTGGGCTTCGCGATTCCGGTGGACCAGGTCAAGCGGATCTCACAGGCATTGATCCGCGACGGCTCGGTGCACCACCCGCGGCTGGGAGTCAGCGCCAAGACCAAGATCGTCGCCAATGACGTGATGAGCGGCGCGGCGGTGGCCGATGTGCAGGCCGGTAGCCCGGCGGCCAAGGCGGGCATCGTGGAGGGCGACGTGATCGTGAAGGTCGGCGATCGCGATGTGTCGGGTCCGGAGGAACTGACGGTTGCGGTGCAGTCGCACGAGATCGGGCAGACCGTGACGGTGCGCCTGATTCGCGACGGCCGCGAGGTCGATGTCCCGGTCACCCTGGAATCGGACTGATGGACACCACCTGAAAAATAGAACGACCCAGAGTTCGCGGCCCGCCCCGGTCTGGACCGACGGAGCGGGGGAGCGAACGGCTCCATAGACCTGCGCCTTGGAGGAGCGGAGGAGGGAAGACCGGGGTAACAGGGCCGCGAACCGCCTGGAGCGAAGCGGAAGGCAAAATAGACACTGTGTTCAGCAATATCGGCTGGGGCGAGATGCTCATTCTGCTCGTCGCCGCACTTGTGATTCTGGGTCCGGAGCGTCTGCCCGGCGCCGTTCGCTGGACCGCGCACGCTCTCAAACAGGCGCGCGATTACGCTACCGGCGCGACTCAGCAATTGCGCAGTGAGCTCGGCCCGGAATTCGACGAGATCCGGAAACCGTTGGAGCAGTTGAACGAACTGCGCAGTATGAATCCGCGATCCATGGTCACCAAACACCTGCTCGACGGGGACGATTCGATCCTGAACAGCTTCAATGACCTGACCAGTTTCGACAAGCCGGTGAGCTCCCCGAACAGCGGAAACGGTTACACCAACAGCGGATCCGGCCCGGTTTCGATGCCGAAGGAACAAAAACCGCTGGAGCGCAACGAACGTCCGCCGGTGGATCCGGACGCCACTTGAGATCAAATATGTCGAGCGTACTTGACGCATGATGCTGTCCAGCTATCTAGACTGCGCACATGTCGGCCGACGAGGTGGCCCGGGTATTCGCGATCGAGGACAAGGTCGAACGCCTGAAAGCCGCCACCGAAGGCGTGGCAGCCGCGCAGCAGCAGATCAATGAGCTGACTCGCATCCGCCGCGCCGTCATCCGCGAACTGCATGCCGAGGGCTGGACGTTCGCGAGAATAGGTGCGGCCGCGGGACTTTCCCGCGCCCGCATTCACCAGGTGAGTACTCAAGGGCCAGTACCGGAAGGTTTGTTCTTCGGGCACGGGCCGCTCACCATCCTCACCCCGGACGTTCGCAGCACGACGCGCGCCATCGCCGTCGTGGGTGCGCCCGATGCCGCGGCGCCGCACCGGCTGGTCGAGCTACTGCGGGAACTCGGCTTCACCGCCAATGTCCAGCGCTTCCTGCCGGGCCGTCCACTCGACCTCGACCGGGACGGCCTGATCGTGCTCGGCGGGCCCGAATTGTCGCCCAGTCTGCGGTATCTCGTGGCCGCGGACCCGCGCCTGCGCCGCACGGTGGCGCGCGCCGGGCGGGTACGCCGGGGCATCGAGGACCGGGCCGCCCGCCGCGTCTACCGCCCGGGCGGCACCGAGCCCTACGACATCGCCTACCTGGCCCGCCTCCCCCGCCCGGACGGCAAGGGCAGCGTGCTGGTCATCGACGGCCTGCACCCGCCCGCCTCGCTGGGCGCGATCCGGTTGCTGGCAACCAGACTCGCGACCCTGCACGAGCGCGCGAGCACCCATCCGTTCTCGGCGGTGGTCGGTGTCCGGTACGACCGCTCCACCGGCGAACCGATCGAGGCCGACCTGCTGACGCCGATCTACCGCCACGACCGCTAGCCGGATCCATGGCCGACATGATGGCGCGCAACGGAATCCAGCGAGGTGGCGCGGGCGAGGGCAGTGCGCCGCCGCCCGGCCCCTCGAGGTCAGGCGGCGGCCTCCTCCGGGCGGAGGGTGTTCATCGGGGGTCGGTCGGCCAGCGAGACTTCGGTGGCGTGGGCGATGAATTCGCCTGCGACCATGGGGAACTGGGTCAGGGCTGCGCCGGAGTCCTGAATTCCGCTGCGGCCCAGGACGGTGCCCAGGATCTGGCGGCTCATGACGCCCAGGTCGGCCAGCGGGCGGTTGCGGTGCTGGCGGACGCCGAGATTGACCTGGCCGATGCTGGACAGGCCCAGCATGTCGTAAGTGTCGAGCAGCAGCCCGATTTCGACGCCGTAGCCCGGCGCGAACGGTACCGAGGTGAGCAGTTCGCGGGTGCCGGCGTACTCACCGCCCAAGGGCTGCAGCACATTCGACAGTTCGGGCCGCAGCGCGGCCAGCAGCGGGCGGGCCACCAGTTCGGTGACGCGGCCGCCGCCGTGGTGGTCCACCGATTCGCCGGTGCGCAGCGGGCGGCGGTAGTACGCCTTGACCAGGTGCATGCCGTCGACGGTGAGCAGCGGGCCCAGCAGCCTGGGGACGAAGTTGGGGTCGGGGTCGATGAGATCGGAGTCCACGAAGGCGATGATGTCGCCGCTGGTGACCGCCAGCGAGCGCCACAGGCATTCGCCCTTGCCGGGTACGGGGTCGAGTTCGGGGACGGCTTGTTCGCGGGTCACCACGGTGGCTCCGGCCGCCCGTGCACGGGCGGCGGTGGCGTCGGTGGACCCGGAGTCGAGGACGACGAGTTCGTCCACCAGCGTGCCGAGCAGGGGCCGGATGCTGGCCACCACGGCGGCGACGGTGGCTTCCTCGTTGAGGGCGGGCAGCACCACCGAGACGGTGCGGTCGCCCTTGGCGGCGGTGAGTTCCGCCACCGTCCAGTCGGGGCTGTCGAAGGTGTTGGTGTTCACCCAGTCTGTTTTCATGCGAGACCTCGCAGGGTACGGGCGGGTGGGCGGTGACCCTGGATGGCGGCGATCATGTCCACCACCCGGCGGGTGTGAGCCACCTCGTGCACTCGAAAGACGCGAGCACCCGCGGCGGCCGACCAAGCAGTCGCTGCCAATGTGCCCTCCAATCGTTCGGACAGCTCGACGACACCAAGAGTCTCTCCGATGAAATCCTTATTGCTCAGCGCCATCAAGACGGGCCATCCGGTTTTCACAAGAACGTCTATCGCACGCAACAATTCGAGCCCGTGATAGGTGTTTTTGCCGAAATCATGGGTCGGATCGATCAAAATCGAGTCCTTGGCCACCCCTGCCGCCGCAGCATTTTCGGCCGCGGCCACCACCGTCTCGGTGACCTGGGTCACCACATCCGTGTACCGGACCCGGTGCGGACGGGTCCGAGGAATCGCACCCCCGGTGTGTGAGCACACAATTCCTACGCCCAGTTCGGCGGCGACGCCGACCAGATCCGGGTCCGCCCCCGCCCAGGTGTCGTTGATCAGATCCGCGCCCTCGGCGACCGCGGCCCGGGCCACGTCGGCACGCCAGGTGTCCACACTGATGAGCAGATCCGGGTAGCGCTCGCGGATGGCCGCCACGAACGGCACCACCCGGCGGGCCTCCTCGACGTTGTCCACCTCGGCGCCCGGACCGGCCTTGACCCCGCCGATATCGACCAGATCCGCGCCCTCGGCGACGGCCCGGTCGACGGCCCGCATAGCGGCCTCGTCGCTGAACGTCGCGCCTCGGTCATAGAAGGAGTCCGGCGTCCGGTTCACGATCGCCATGACAAGCGCCCGATCCGTCGCCACCGGCTTCCCGCACAATGTCGGCAACGGCGCACACATGCCCTCGACTGTACCGAGGGCTGTGGCACCGCTGCTGGGCAGCCGACCGGAACCGGGCTCCGACCGGCTGCTGTTCAGTTGCCGGGCGCGCGCCCCGCGGCGACGTCGGCGGCGTATTCGGAGTACGCGGGAACGTAGCCCTCGGTGCGGCCCGCGAGGACGTAGAGGGTGCTCTCGTCGTCGGGGGTGTAGCCCTGCTTGCGCAGTTCCACCTTCCGGTTCTTGAAGGTGGAGGTCTGCTCCAGCTCCGGCACCACGCGGATGAACAGCGGCACGGCGTAGGTCGGCAGATGGTCGTAGAGCACCTTGGCGGCGACCTTGCCGTCGAAGTGCCCACCCTCGTGCAGCGTCACCGCGGCCATGCCCGCCTTGCCGTCGGTGCCCGGGATGTCGACGCCGAAAACGACCGCCTGCGTGACGGAGTCGATGCCGTCGAAGGCGCCCTCGACCTCGGTGGTGGCGACGTTCTCGCCCTTCCAGCGGAAGGTGTCGCCGAGGCGGTCCACGAACGCGATGTGGCCCCAGCGCTGGTCGCGCACCAGGTCGCCGGTGTCGAACCAGCAGTCGCCCGGCTCGAAACCGTCTCGCACGAGCTTGGATTCGGTGGCGGAGGCGTCGGTGTAGCCGTCGAAGGGCGAGCTCGTGGTGACCTTGGCGAGCAGCAGCCCGACCCCGCCCGGCGGCACCCGGCGCAGGCGGCCGTCCGGGTGGCGCAACGCCCTGCCGGTGGCGTCGTCGTATTCGACGATGGCGAAGGGCAGCGGGGTGAAGCCGGCGGTCCGCGCAACCGAGAAGGCGTTGATGAAGGCGACGTTTCCCTCACTGGCCCCGTAGAACTCGACGATCCGCTCGATGCCGAAGCGCTGCTGGAACTCGTCCCAGAGCTCGGGCCGCAGGCCGTTGCCGACGCAGAGCCGGACGGTGTGCGCGCGGTCGGCGGGCTTGGCCGGCTGATTGAGCAGGTAGCGGCACAGCTCACCGATGTAGATGAAGGCGGTGGCCTGATTGGCGATGGCCTCGTCCCAGAAGCGGGTGGCCGAGAACTTCCGGCCCAGCGCGAAGGTCGCACCGCCCGCGATCACCGAGGACAGCGCCACCGTGAGCGCGTTGTTGTGGTAAAGCGGCAGACAGCAGTACAGCGTGTCCCGGCCGTCGAGCCGGACGCCGAGCCCGCCGATGCCGGCCATGGACTTGGTCCAGCGCAGGTGGGTCATGACACTGGCCTTGGGCAGCCCGGTGGTGCCGGAGGTGAAGATCAGGTAGGCGCGTTCCTTGGCGGTGATCTGTTCGGTCACAGCGGGATTCGAGGCGTCGGCGGTGCGGGCCTCGGCGGCCAGCTGCTCGGACCAGAGCAGGGCGGGCCGGGCCTCGGTGAGGGTGTCGAGGGCGTCGGCGCACTCCTCGCCGATCACGTCCAGCACCGAGTTCAGCAGCCCGAAACTGTGCTGCAGCACCACGTCCCGCTGATTGTGGTTGAGCAGGCCCGCGGTGGCGCCGAGTTTCACGGTGGCGAGCACGGTGAACAGCGCCTCGGCGCGATTGACCATCAGGATGCCGACCACGTCGCCGCGCTCGACCCCATGCGCGGCGAGTACCTTCGCGTACCGGTTGACCTCGGAGTTGGCCTCGCCCCAGGTGTACACGCGCCCTTCGAATTTCAGGAAGGGCCGGTCCGGGTGCCTGGCCGCGCCGCGCTGGAAGAACAGCCCGATGGACGCCTTGTCGCCGGATTTCACCAGCATGTGCACAACATTGCGGAGCATGCCGGGGGCCTGCATCGCCATGCCGGGCAGACCGCGGACCAGGTCGAGCAGGCTCACCGTCGAACGGACATCGGTATTCACTTCGCTGTGCTCCTCGCGCTCACGTCCCCCGGTGCCCACCCTTACCGATTCGCCCGATCTTGTCGAGTGAAACCAGCTGGTTTCTCAACGGCTGGGGCGCAGCGCCTCGAACGCGGAGTCGAAGTCCTTGGTCACCAGCACCCGATCGATCGCTTCGCGGCCCGCGTATCCGCGCAGCCGCAGCCCCCCGACCCACTCGAACAGGCCCGCGTAGTGGTCCTGCGGATCGAGCACCACCACCGGCTTGGCATGCACGCCCAGGTAGGCCCCGGTCCAGGTCTCGAAGAGTTCCTCGAGCGTGCCGATGCCGCCGGGCAGCGTCAGGAAGGCGTCGGCGCGGTCGTCCATGACCTGTTTACGCTCGCGCATGGTGTCGGTGACGATCAGCTCGTCGGCGTCGGTGTCGGCGACCTCGCGGTGCACCAGCTTCTTGGGGATCACCCCGACGGTCCTGGCCCCGGCGGCCCGGGCCGCCTGCGCGACCGCGCCCATCATGGACACATTGCCGCCGCCGGACACCAATTGCCAACCGCGACGGCCGATCTCGTCGCCCACCCGGGTGGCCAGATCGAGCGCCACCGGATCGTCCACGCTGGCCGAGCAGTACACGCAGACCGCGTAGGCGGTGCTCACCACTGATCCTCCACGCCCGCCTCGTCCAGCTCACGGCGCGCGTGCGCGGCCTCCACCACGATCCGCACCACCTCGTCCACGCTGTCCGTGATGTGCAGCAGCCCCAGGTCGCCGGGGGCGACCTTGGCCGTGCCGAGCAGCGAGTCGCGCATCCAATCCATCAGTCCCGCCCAGTATTTGGTGCCGAACAGGATGATCGGGAAGCGGGTGATCTTGCGGGTCTGCACCAGGGTCAGCGCCTCGAACAGTTCGTCGAGGGTGCCGAAACCGCCGGGCAGGCAGACGAATGCCTGGGCGTACTTCACGAACATGGTCTTGCGCGCGAAGAAGTACCGGAAATTGATGCCGAGGTCGACCCACTCGTTGAGGTGCTGCTCGAAGGGCAGCTCGATACCGAGACCGATGGAGTATCCGCCCGCCTCCGACGCACCCCGGTTGGCCGCCTCCATGGCGCCCGGTCCGCCGCCGGTGATGACCGCGAAACCGGCTCGGGCCAAGGCACTTCCGATGGCCATGCCGGCCTGGTATTCAGCCGACTCGGCGGGGGTGCGGGCGGAGCCGAAGACCGCCACCGCGGCCGGCGCCTCCGCCAAAGCGCCGAAGCCCTCGACGAATTCGGCCTGGATGCGCAATACACGCCAGGGGTCGGTGTGCACCCAGTCGGCCGGCCCGCGCTCGTCCAGCAGATGCTGATCGGTGGTGCCTATCCCCTTCTTGCGATCCCGCCGCAGCATGATCGGCCCGCGGAATCGTGGCGTCTTAGGCGAACGCACACCCTCGTACTCGGCGTCAGCAGACATGCAGCCAACCGTACAGGGAGCGGGTGACCCCCGCCGGTCGCTCGATCAGCGGGGTGTTGAACAACTGCTCAGTCTTTGGCGCCGGTGAGGTAACTGCGCAGCATCGACGTCACCTGGGTGATCTGCTCGACGGGCAGGTGCTCGTCGCGCTTGTGGGCCAGATTCGGGTCGCCCGGGCCGAAATTGACCGCCGGGATGCCGCGGGCGGCGAACCGCGAGACATCTGTCCAGCCGTACTTGGCGCGGACGCCGCCGCTGCCGTGCGCGTGCGCGATCTCGATGAGGTCCTTGGCAGCCGGATTGGACAGGCCGGGCAGGGCGCCGGGCGCGCCGTCGGTGCGCTCGAAATCCAGTTCCAGACCCGCGAATACCTCACGCACGTGCTCGGTGGCCTGATCGAGGGTGCGGTCGGGGGCGAAGCGGAAGTTCACGTCCACGGTGGCCACGTCCGGCACCACATTGCCGGCCACGCCGCCCTCGACGCGGACCGCGGACAGGCCCTCGCGGTAAGTGCAACCGTCGATCTCGACCGCGCGCGCCCGGTAGCGGGCCAGCCGCTCCAGGATCGGGGCGAGACGGTGAATGGCGTTGTCCCCCAGCCAGGCTCGCGCGGTGTGCGCACGCACGCCGGAGGTGGTCAGCCGCACCCGCAGGGTGCCCTGGCAGCCCGCCTCGATCCAGCCGCCGGAGGGCTCGCCGAGAATGGCCAGATCGCCCGCGAGCCACTCGGGCAGTTCGCGTTCGATGCGGCCCAGGCCGTTGAACTCGGCCGCGATCTCCTCGCAGTCGTAGAAGATCAGGGTCAGGTCGTGGACCGGATCGGCCACGGTGGCCGCCAGGTGCAGGAAGACCGCGTCACCGGACTTCATGTCGACGCTGCCGCAACCCCATAGCTGCCGTTCGCCGTCCGCGGTGGTCTCGAAGTGGCCGGGGACATTGTCGGCGATGGGCACGGTGTCCAGATGCCCGGCGAGAATGACGCGAGTGGGCAGCCCCCGATTGGTGCGCGCCAGCACGGTATTGCCGTGCCGCAGGATTTCGAATCCGGTGGTCTGTTCGTGCAGCGCCGTTTCGACGATGTCGGCGATGACCTTCTCGTTCTTCGACACGCTCGGAATGTCCACGAGCGCGGCGGTGAGTGAAATGGGGTCGGCACTCAGATCGATGGTCACTTGATCCACCATAAAGGAGGAATAACCTCCGCTCTTCGCACGGCCGCTGCGTTGGCACAAATCGGCACCGCATGCGTTATGAATTCACAGCCCGGTAACGTAGGGGGACGTGAGTACACAGGGAGCATCTGCAGTCGGCCTAGCCACCATCACAGTCAACGGCACAGTCCTGGACACCTGGTACCCGTATCCCAGCCTCGGGACCTTCTCCGCCGACGAGGTCGGCACCGTCCGGCTCGACGCCTCGGATCCCGAATTCGCGAAGTTCGCCGCGTCGGTCGGCACGGACGAGGCACGCCGCGTGGAGGTCGTCGCGGTGCGCACCGTCATCGCCGATCTGGCCGCCGCGCCGATCGACACGCACGACGCCTACCTGCGTCTGCACCTGATCTCGCACCGGCTGATCCGCCCGCACGGCGCGAACCTGGACGGCATCTTCGGCCTGCTGGCCAATGTGGTGTGGACCAACCACGGCCCCTGCTCCAACGAGGAATTCGAGCTGACCCGGCTGAAGCTGCACGCCCGCGGCCAGGTCACCGTGTACGGCGTGGACAAGTTCCCGCGCCTGGTCGACTACGTGCTGCCGTCGGGGGTGCGCATCGCCGACGCCGACCGGGTGCGGCTGGGCGCGCACCTGGCCTCGGGCACCACGGTCATGCACGAGGGCTTCGTCAACTTCAATGCCGGCACGCTCGGCAATTCCATGGTGGAGGGCCGGATCTCGGCCGGTGTGGTGGTCGGCGACGGCTCCGACGTCGGCGGCGGCGCGTCCATCATGGGCACCCTGTCCGGCGGCGGCAAGCAGGTCATCTCGCTCGGTGAGCGCTGCCTGCTGGGCGCGAACTCGGGCCTGGGCATCTCGCTCGGCGACGACTGCGTGGTGGAGGCGGGCCTGTACGTCACCGCCGGCACCAAGGTCGCGCTGCCGGACGGCGCGGTCGTGAAGGCCGGTGAGCTGTCGGGCAAGTCGAACCTGCTGTTCATCCGCAACTCGCTGACCGGCGCGGTCGAGGTCAGGCCCCGCAAGGGCACCGGTATCGAGCTGAACGCGGCGCTGCACGCCAACGACTGACTCCAGTGCCGCGAAAACCCCTGCCGGCTCGCGCCGCAGGGGTTTTCGTCATTTCGCGCTCAGTGGTAGAGGCCGCACCAGGGCGCCGCGGAGCCGTCCATGACGGGGAACGGGATGCCGCCGGAGTTGCACTGGCCCGACCCGGTCTGGAACGCCTTGATCAGGTTCGACGAGCCGGTGGACGACGGGTCGAAGGATCCGGTGCCGGTGGGCCCGGTGTTCACCGAGCCGGTGCCGGTGGTGCCGGCGATCTGCTCGGCCGGCTGCTGCATGGGGGTGAGGGGCAGCGCATCGGCGGTGGCCGCGGCGGCGGGAGCGAGCAGGCCGGCGAAGACGGCGGCGGCCGCCACGGTGGTGCGCAGAGAGGTGTGCATCGAGCGAATCTCCTTGGGAACGTGACTATTTCGCTTCACGTAAGCTAGAGGTTCGCTCACGGACCCGACGAGACCCCGAAACCTCCGGCACCGGAACTCCGGTGTCAGAGGCCGAAGGCGATGACCCGTTCGGGGGTGATGCGGATCAGCTCCGGGGACAGGCCCGGGTACCACGGCTCCACGTCCCGCAACGCCTGCGCGGTGCCGCGGATTTCGAGGCACCGCACCGTCCAGGGATCGACGGAGGGGACGTCGTCGACCACGAAGGCGACCCGCTCCTCCTTCAGCAGATTGCGGAACTTCTGGCTCGCGCCCAGATCGCGTCCACCGATGTCGATGGTGCCCAGGGCCGGGTTGTAGCGGAAGCCCACCGGATTGTTCTGCGGTGAGCCGTCGGGACGGATGGTGGCCAGCCGCCCCAGTCGCTGGCTGTTCAGGTACTCGATCTGGGCGGGCGACAGAGATGCGGTCATACCGATCACGGTAGGACCTCGAGTGCACTCGAGGTCAAGACAGCAGTTTCTTCTGGACCTTGCCCATGGCATTGCGCGGCAGGCCGTCCACCACGCGCACCTCGCGTGGCCGCTTGTGCGCCGAAAGTTCGCCCGCCACATGGGCGATGAGCTCGTCGGCGATCGCCGCGCCCGCCCCGGGGCGCAGCACGACATAGGCGACGATGCGCTGCCCCAGATCGTCGTCGGGGACGCCGACGACCGCGGTCTCGGCCACCGCCGGATGCCCCAGCAGCGCGGTCTCGATCTCGCCCGCGCCGATGCGGTAGCCGCCGGACTTGATCAGGTCCACCGATTCCCGGCCCACGATGCGGTGGAAGCCCCCGGCGTCGATGACCGCCACGTCGCCGGTCCGGAACCAGCCGTCGGCGGTGAAGTTCTCGGCGGTGACCTCCGGCTTGTTCAGATAGCCGTCGAAGAGCATGGGGCCGCGCACCTGGAGTCCGCCGACGCTCTCCCCGTCGTGCGGCACCGGGTCGCCCGCCTCGTCGCGCAGCCGGGTCTCGACGCCCGCCACCGGGGTGCCGACCCAGCCCGGGCGGCGTTCCCCGTCGGGCCGGGTGGAGAGGGTGATCATGGTTTCGCTCATGCCGTAGCGCTCGATCGGGGCGTGCCCGGTGAGCTCGGCGAGCCGCTCGAACACCGGCACGGGCAGCGGCGCGCTGCCGGAGATCAGGATCCGCGCCTTCGCCAATTCCCGTGCGGCGTCGGGGTCCTCGGTGATTCGCGACCACACGGTGGGCACGCCGAAGTACATGGTGCCGTGCGCGTCGGCGTACGCCTTCGGGGTGGGCTTGCCGGTGTGGACGAGCGGACTGCCGGCCCGCAGCGGGCCCAGCATGCCGAGGATCAGGCCGTGCACGTGGAACAGCGGAAGGCCTTGCACCAGAACATCTTTCGATGTCCAGCCCCACGCCTCGATGAGCGCGTCCAGGCCCGCCGCGATGGCGTCGCGACTGAGCATCACGCCCTTCGGCGCGCCGGTGGTACCGGAGGTGTAGAGGATGAAAGCCGTTGCCTTCCCGGCGGGTTCGGCGTATCGATGCCAGGACCGCGCGTGCTTGCGCACCGGGATCACCGGCAGGTCGGAGCCCTCGGGAGCCTTGCCCAGCCAGGCCTGCGCACCCGAATCCCGCAGGATGTGCGCCAGTTCCGCACTACCCGAGTCCGGCGGCACCGGCACCACGGTCACCCCGGCGATCAGGCAGCCCACCACGGCGAGCACGGTGGTGACGGTCGGTTCGGCCAGCACGGCCACCCGGCGCGCCTGGGCCACGCGTTCGGCGACGGAGGTGGCCGCGCCGAGCAGATCACTGCGCGACAACGTCTCCCCGTCGATGGTGACGGCATCCGGGATATCGGCTCCGGCGGCGATGGCGGCCGGGTTCAACGAGCTCAGCAACAGCGGCGACACGGGCCCACGCTACCGGAGCCGCTCGGCAACGAATCGCTTGCGAACCCGCCGAGCCGGTTGACAGGCGACCCGAGTGGGTAAGAAAGTTTCTATATAACTTTCTCACCCGAGGATGTGGTCGACGATGACCAGGCCGCTGCCCGACCGGTTCGAATCCGCAGCCCCCGCACCGGAGATCGACGTCCGCCGCTATCTGGACGGTGCGGCAGGCTTCTTCGGCGCGGCGGCGAACGTGATCATGCAGCTCTCGCACCCGCCGGTCGGCTACGGCGTGGTGGAGAGCCCGGTGGAATCCGGGAACGTCATGGTCCATCCCCTCAAACGGCTGCGCACCACCCTCACCTACCTGGCCGTGGCCCTGCTGGGCACCGAGGAAGACCGCGCGGCCTATCGGGAGGCCGTCGATTCCGTACACAAGTACGTCCGGTCCCGCACGAGCAGCGCCGTGAAGTACAACGCCTTCGATCCCCGGCTGCAGCTCTGGGTCGCGGCCTGTCTGTACTGGGGTGCGCGTGATCTCTACGAGCGCATGCACGGACCCATGGCCGACTACGACGCCGATGCCTTCTACCTCCACGCCGCAAGGCTCGGCACCACGCTGCAGGTGCGCCCGGACATGTGGCCCGCCGATCGCGCTGCCTTCGACCGCTATTGGGACGAGAACCTCGCGACGACCCGCATCGACCCCAAGATCCGGGCCTACTTCGAGGATCTCATCGACCTGAAGATGCTGCCCCGCCCGTTCCAGCTGGCCTTCGGCGGCGTACACCGCTTCTTCGTGACCGGCCTGCTGCCGCAGCACCTCCGCGACGAGATGGGCATGACCTGGACGCCGCGGCAGGACCGCGCGCTGGCCCGGATGCTGCGGCTGGCAGGTGCGGCCGAATCGGTCGTGCCGCCGTCATTGCGGGCCTTCCCGCTGAACGTCTATCTCACGGATATGCGTCTGCGGCGCAGGCTGGGCCTGCGGCTGGTGTGAAACCCGGTGCGGGTCAGAGGATCCGGAATCCGGGAATGATGTGGTCGCGAGCGAACTGCCGCAGCGCGACGGGATCGTCGAGCGGAATGACCGTCTGCGGCGTCAGCGCCAGCGACAGCGCCGCGCGGGCGATCATCTCGGCCAGCGGCAGTGGATCGTATTGCGGCAGTTTGCCTTCCGCCTGCAGGCGGGCGATGAACTCGGCAAGGTAATCGCGGCCGAGTTCGATGACCGGCGCGCCCTGCACGGTCAGATAGGGCAGCACCACCTCGGGCTCGGTCTTGAGCAGGCGGCCCAGCAGCTGATTGCCGCGCAGACCCTCGATGAACGCGATGAACAGGACGGTGATCTGCTCCTCGGCGCTGGCGTCGCGTTCGACCGGAACCTGCACCGCGGCGTCGATGTCCTCGACGAGCTGGCGGGCCTGACGCAGGCCGACGGCCTGGATGAGGTCGTTCTTGCCCGCGAAGCGACGGTAGAGGGTGGCCAGCGACAGCCCGCCACGGCGGGCGACCTCCACCATGCTGGTGCGTTTGATGCCGAAGTCCAGGAACGCCATGAGTGCGGCATCGAGGACCTTGGCCTGGTTGTGATCCTCGGGGCCGGATCCGCGGACGAGCGGCAGCAGTTTGGCCAGTTTGGCCATGGTCCGGACCCTTTCCGGTCGCAAAGAAACGGTGAGGCACTAATCTTCGCACATTGACATGACCACCTCGCGGTGAGAAGGTGAGTAACGAAATTTCTCACACTCTCCTCATGGGCGAGGAGTGACGACGAGGAGCCGAGTCGACGATGACCGCCCCCCTGCGCAAGTTCGACGAGTTCCCGCCGGCCTACGAGCCGATGACCCCGGAATCCGTGCGTGAGCACATCGACGGCGTCGCGGCCTTCCTCGGCGGTGCGGCCAATGTCGTCATGCAGCTGTCGCTGAAACCCGTCGCGTACGGCGTCATGGAGAGCGACGTCGACAGCGGCAAGGTGACGCTGCACCCGATCAAGCGGCTGCGCACCACCCTCACCTATCTGTCGGTCGCGCTGCTCGGGAACGAGGATGACCGCCGCGACTACCGCGAGGCGGTGAACCGCTCGCACCGCAGCGTCCACTCCAAGCCCGGCAGCGCGGTCAAGTACAACGCCTTCGACCCCAAGCTGCAGCTGTGGGTGGCGGCCTGCCTCTACTGGGGCGTCGACGACCTCTACCACCGCATGCGCGGCCCCATGAATCCCGAACTGGCGGAAGCCTTCTACCGGTACTGCGCGCGGCTGGGCACCACCCTGCAGATGCGCCCCGAGATGTGGCCCGCCACCCGCGACGAGTTCTACGTGTACTGGGAGGAGAACCTCGCGACCAAGTCGATCGATGCTCCCACCCGCAAGTACTTCAACGACCTCACCGACCTGAAGATGCTGCCCTGGCCCCTGCAGATCACCCTGGGCGGGCTGCACCGCTTCATCGTCACCGCCCTGCTCCCCCCGCACCTGCGCGAGGAGATGGCCATGACCTGGTCCGCCCGCGACGAGCGCATCTTCGCCGGCTTCCTGCGCCTGATCTCCGCGATCTGGACCCGCATGCCCACCCCGATCCGCCTGTTCCCCTACAACTTCTACCTCGCCGACATGCGCCTCCGCCGTCGCCTCGGCCGCCCCCTGGTCTGAACCAACTCTCGGACTCTCAGGGGTTTCACCCCTGAAACCCCGTCCGGAGGAGGGCCGCACGCTCGAGTGTGCGGCCCTGGCGCGCGCCGGGAACGACCCGCGACCGCGAATTCTCAGGCGCGGTCAGCTAGGGCACGCAGGAAGAAGGCGAGGTTGGCGGGGCGTTCGGCGAGGCGGCGCACGAGATAGCCGTACCACTGGGTGCCGTAGGGGATGTAGACGCGCAGGGAGTGGCCGTCCGCGACGAGGCGGCGCTGTTCGGCGTCACGGACGCCGTAGAGCATCTGGAACTCGAAATCGCCTGGGTTGCGGTGGTTTTCGATGGCGAGGGCGAGGGCGGCGTCGATCATGGCCGGGTCGTGGGAGGCGATCATGGGATACCAGGCGCTGCGAAAGAGGACGCCGAGGCAACGCAGGTAGGAGACGTCGACCTCGGCGCGGCGCTGATAGGCGACGGTCGCCGGTTCCTGGTACGCGCCCTTGCAGAGGCGGACGCGGGTGCCGTCGGCGGCCAGGTCGCGGGCGCGGTCCTCGGCCTGACGCAGGTACGTCTGCAAAGCGACTGCGAGCCAGGGGAATTCGGCGCGGGCCTGGCGGACCGCCTCCAGGGTGCCGGCGGTGGTGGTGTGGTCCTCGGCGTCGACGGTCACCCAGACGTGCCGCTCGACGGCCTTGGCGCACAGCTTGTGCAGGTTCTCCGCGGCGATGGCGGGCCCGTCATGACCCAGCGACTGGCCGAGCGCCGACAGCTTGAGCGAGACCTCCACCCGGGGGATGTCGGTGTGCGCGCCGGGCCTCATCTGGTCGGCCTCGGCCAGATCGTCGATGAGCGAAAGGTATTCCGCCACCGCGGCATCGGCCTGGGCGTGCTCGGTGGTGTACTCGCCCAGGAAGTCGACACTCACCGCGCGGCCGCTCGCCAGCAGCTCACGCGCCACCGGCACCAGCTCGGTCCGGCTCTCCCCGGCCACGAACCGCCGGACCACCGCGGCGGTGACCGGCACCCGGGTGATGGCGTCCTTCATCCGCGACGATCCGGCCGCGGCCAGAATCGCGGGCCGCAGCGGATTCATCGCGTCTCCATGTGGGGGTAGCGGTAGTCGGTCGGTGGAACGAAGGTCTCCTTGAGCGTGCGGGGCGCGACCCAGCGCAGCAGGTTGAGGTAGGAGCCCGCCTTGTCGTCGGTGCCGGAGGCGCGGGCCCCGCCGAAGGGCTGCTGCCCGACCACCGCGCCGGTGGGCTTGTCGTTGATGTAGAAGTTGCCAGCGGCGAATCGCAGTGCGTCCGCGGCGGTTTCGACGGCCTTACGGTCGCGGGCGAAGATCGCACCGGTGAGAGCGTAGGGCGAGGTCCCGTCCACCACCTCGAGGATCTCGGCGAACGAGTCGGGGGCGCTGTCGTCGTAGACGTACACCGACAGAATGGGCCCGAAGTACTCGGTGGCGAAGGCATCGTCGCCCGGGTCCTCGCCGAGCAGCACGGTCGGCCGGACGAACCAGCCCTCGCTGTCGTCGTAGCCACCGCCCGCGGGCACCGTGAGCCCCCGGTCCCTCGCCTTCTCGATGGCGGCCACGCACTTGTCGTAGGCGCGGTTGTCGATCACGGCCCCACCGAAATTCGACAGATCGGCGACATCGCCGTAGGTCAGCGACTCCACCTCGGACAGGAAGTCCTGCCCCATGCGCTGCCACACCGACCGGGCGATATAGGCGCGCGAGGCGGCCGAGCACTTCTGCCCCTGGTATTCGTAGGCGCCGCGAATCATGGCCGTGCGCAAGGCATCCGGGTCGGCGGACGGGTGGGCGAGGATGAAGTCCTTCCCGCCGGTCTCCCCCACCAGCCGCGGATATCCGTGGTAGCGGCCGATATTCGAGCCGACGCTCTGCCACAGGTACTGGAAGGTGCGGGTGGAACCGGTGAAGTGGATGCCCGCCAGCCGCGGGTCGGCCAGCGCCACCTCCGAGAGCTGCGCGCCGCTGCCGGTCACCATATTGATGACCCCGGGCGGCAGGCCCGCCTCCTCCAGCAGCCTCATCGTGTAGTACGCCGAAAGTGTCTGTGCCGAAGAAGGTTTCCAGACGACGGTATTGCCCATGAGCGCGGGCGCGGTGGGCAGGTTCCCGGCGATGGCGGTGAAGTTGAACGGAGTGATGGCGTAGACGAAGCCCTCCAGGGGCCGGTAGTCCATCCGATTCCACACGCCCGCCGCCGATTCCGGCTGGACCGCGAGAATCTGCCGGGCGAAGGCGACATTGAAGCGCCAGAAGTCCACCAGCTCGCAGGGTGCGTCGATTTCGGCCTGCTGCACCGTTTTCGACTGCCCGAGCATGGTGGCGGCGGCCAGGGTCTCGCGCCAGGGCCCGGCCAGCAGGTCGGCGGCCCGCAGCAGAATGGCGGCCCGTTCCTCGAAGGGCATGGCCTGCCAGCCGGGCGCGGCGGCCGTCGCCGCGGCGATGGCCGCGCGCGCTTCGTCGTGGGTGGTGTGGGTGTAGGTCCCGAGTGCCTGGCGGCGCCGGTGCGGCATCACGATGGTGTGCCGCTCGCCGCCGCCGGGCTGATGCTTGCCGCCGATGACGAGCGGCACATCCACGGGGTCGGCGGCGAGAGCGGCGAGCCTGCCGGCCAGCAGCTCGCGTTCGCGGCTGCCGGGGGCGTAGGTGTGCACCGGTTCATTGCCGGGAGCAGGGACAACCGTGACAGCGTCCATATCCAAGGCTAACGCGATCGCCGCTGCCCGACCGGAACGAACACGCCCCGGCCGGCCCCGCCGACGGAATTTCTCCGTCGGCGAGGCCGCTTCCTCAGTGGAAGTCCTGCGAAATGATCGTCTCGATATTGCGTTCCGCGAGCGCGGTGATCGTGACGAACGGGTTGACGGTGGTGAGGCCCGGAATCAGGGAGCCGTCGATGACGTACAGGCCCGGGTACTGGGTGAGCCGCCCGTAGTTGTCGGTGGACACGTTCAGCACGCAGCCGCCGAGTGGGTGGTAGGCGAAATCATCGCCCCAGGTCTTGTATTCGCCGAACAGGTCGGTCCGGTAGATGGTGGCTTCCTTGCTGTTGATCTTGTCGAAGATGCGCTTGGCGCAATCGATGCTGGGCTGGTTCCAGGCGGTCTGCCAGTTCAGGTCCACGCCACCGGTTCCCGAGTTGTAGGAGAAGGTGCCGCGATTCGGGTTCTTGGTGATGGCCAGGTACAGGCTGGCGAAGGTCTCGATGCCGGCCGGGAACGGCGATACCTCCGCGAAGGCCGGGCCGCCACTGTCGGCCCAGTTGTCGATGCCGACGCAGGGGATGCAGGACTGCAGGCTGCCGGTGGCGTCCCAGGCCTGGTTCTGCCGGGCCACCATGACATTGCCGTTGTTGCCCCAGCCGGCGCCGATCGAGTCCGGCAGATTGCCCAGCTTACCGGTGGCCTTCTGGGTAACCAGCAGCTTGCTGGTGCCGACACTGCCCGCCGCGAAGAAGACCTTCTGCGCCGTAACGGTTTTCGCCTTGACGGTATTGCCGCTGGTGTCGATCTGGTTCATCGACACCGAGTAGCCGCCGCCATTGGCCGGCGCCACGGTGGTGACCACGTGCTGCGGCACGATGGTCACCTTGCCGGTGCCCGACGCCGCCGCCAGATAGGTCTTGTCCAGCGAGTTCTTGCCGTAGTTGTTGCCGTAGATGACCTCGGCGTTGAGCGCCGACCGCGGGGCGGTGCTGGCCTGCTCCTGTTTCATGTAGTTGAAGTCGTAGACGTTGGGCACGAAGGTGTACGCGAACCCGGACCGCTGCGCCTGCTTGATGCCGACCCGCGCGAACTGATAGCAGTCCGCGCCCTGGAACCAGGTCTGGTCGATGTTGTTGACCTTCAGCCCGGCATTGGCGCGCGGGTAGTAGGTGCTGTACATCGAGCCGGCGTCCACCGAGGGCAGGATGCTCGCGAAGTTCTCCTGCTTGGGCGTCACCGCCATACCGCCGTTGACCAGCGAGCCGCCGCCCACGCCGCGGCCCTGGTAGATCCGGATCCCGCTGAACTGTTCGGAATCCAGCACACCGGTGTAGCTGGAGATGGACTTGTTGTAGGGCGCGCCCATGAAGTGGTTGATCGGCTGATCGGTCTCGGTGCGCAGCCAGAAGGACCGGCCGTCCGGATTCAGCATGTTGCAGAAGACCTTGCCGTCGGACCCGGGCTGGGTCCAGGACATGCCCTTCTCGACCATGATCACGTTCTGCCCGGCCTGCGCGAGCCGCAACGCCGCGACCGCGCCACCGTAGCCGGTGCCGATGACCAGGATCGGCATCGTATCGCCGTCATTGATCGATCCCGTGGGTAGCGCCCGCGCCAGAGGCGCCTTCGGTAGTAGCGCAGCCGCCCCCAGAATGACACCTGTTGCAGCTAGGAACCCGCGCCGGCTGACATTGCTGCCATAGACACTCTTACCGGGGGTTTCGTAAGACAGACCACGCACTGAAAGACTCCTCATCGAGTTGCGATGAGAACCTGTTATAGAGGTTGTGAAGAGAACGTGTGTCAGTTTTGCGCAAAATTAGGGAGGCAACAGCTGATTTCGCGAGATGGGGGTAACTCCCCGGGCACGCCCAGAATGGTGTCGGCACCCAACCGCCGGCACGGATTGCCGGCTATGAACGGCTCCCAGCCCCCCGCTGAATATGCGGGGAGGCGGAACCGTGAGGCGGAACAGTGCGACCCTGACGGGACTCGAACCCGCGACCTCCGCCGTGACAGGGCGGCGCGCTAACCAACTGCGCCACAGGGCCTTGCAAATCGCTCGGCCACCGGGCCTTGCAACGTCGTAGACGCTATCACGGGCCCGGTGGTAACGGGAAATCAGCTGGTCAGACGATCAGCGGCCGCGGTGATTCGTTCGTCCGTGGCGGTAAGGGCAATGCGCACATGCTGATTGCCGCGCGGGCCGTAGAACTCGCCGGGGGCCGCCAGGATGCCGCGCTCGGCCAGCCAATCCAGGGTCGTGCGGCATTCCTCGCCGCGCGTCGACCACAGGTACAGACCCGCCTCCGAGTCGTCGATCCGGAATCCCGCGCGCTGCAGGGCATCTCGCAGCACGACCCGCCGCGCCCGGTAGCGGTCCTTTTGCTGAACCTCGTGCGCGTCATCGCCGAGGGCCGCGGTCATGGCCGCCTGGATCGGGAAGGGCAGCATCATGCCGGAGTGCTTGCGCACCTCCAGCAGCTCCGCCACGAGCGCCGGATCACCGGTCACGAAACCGGCCCGGTAACTGGCCAGATTCGAGGTCTTGGACAGTGAGTGGATGGCGAGCAGGCCGGTGTGGTCACCGTCGCTGACCTCGGGGTCGAGGATCGACACCGCGCGGCCCTCCCAGGCCAGCCCCAGGTAGCACTCGTCCGAGGCGACGATGGCCCCGCGCTCGCGGGCGAACTGCACCACCTTGCGCAGGTGGTCGACGCCCAGCACCTTGCCGGTCGGATTCGACGGCGAGTTGAGGAAGATCAGCGCGGGCCGCTCCGGGCCGAGCTGCGTGGTGCCGTCGGCGCGCACATAACGAGCCCCGGCGAGCAGCGCGCCCACCTCGTAGGTCGGGTAGGCGACCTCGGGGATGACGACCAGATCCTGCGATCCCAGGCCGAGCAGCCGCGGCAGCCCGGCAATGAGCTCCTTGGTGCCGATGGCCGGCAGCACCGCCGCCGGGTCCACCCCCGTGATCCCGAATCGCCGCTTCAGCGCCGCGACAACGGCTTCGCGTAATTCGGGCGTACCGTGCGTGGTCGGGTAGCCCGGCACCTCCGCCACCGACGAGAGTGCCGTGCGGATCAGCGGATCCACCGGATCGACCGGTGTCCCGACCGAGAGGTCGACGATGCCGTCCGGATGCGACGCCGCCTTCGCCTTCACGGAAGCGATGGTGTCCCAGGGGAAATCGGGTAGCAGAGCGCTGACCCGGCCACGCGCGGTCAAATGCTCGTCCTACTCGCTGGCCATCGGCGGCAGCGCGGCGATGAACGGCGGGTCGTAGTCGACCTTGCCGACCTTGGCGGCGCCACCCGGCGAACCCAGGTCGTCGAAGAAGTCGACATTGGCGTTGACGTAACCGGCCCACTGATCCGGGGTGTCGTCTTCGTAGAAGATGGCTTCCACCGGGCAGACCGGTTCACATGCACCACAGTCCACGCACTCGTCCGGTTGGATGTACAGCATGCGGCCGCCCTCGTAGATGCAGTCCACGGGGCATTCCTCGATGCACGCCTTGTCCTTCACGTCAACGCACGGTTCAGCGATGATGTACGGCACTGCCGTTCTCCTAGTCTGTCCTCACATGCGGGATACTCCGCCCGGCAAAACCCTATCCCGGCCTGACAACATTACTCCCGCAGAGCCTGCCCTAACTTCCGCCCTCCACCACAATGGTGAGCGGCTCTCAGCCGTCCGCCGAAGTCACGGAGAGGCGGGTCCGTGGCACACCGTAGGTGGTGGTGCGCTGCCGGACCGGGCGGCCGATACCCGACGCGATCTCCGTCAGTTCCTCGATCGTCTTGGCTGATCCATGTTCGGAACCGGCCATGCGGGAGATGGTTTCCTCCATCAGCGTGCCGCCGAGGTCGTTGGCGCCGCCGTTCAACATGAGCCGGGTTCCGGTGATACCAAGTTTGACCCAGCTGGTCTGAATATTCTCGATCCGGCCGTGCAGCATGATCCGCGCCAGGGCGTGCGCGGCCCGATTCTCCCGCACGGTCGGGCCGGGCCGGGAGGCGCCCGCGAGGTAGAGCGGGGCGCTCTGGTGCACGAACGGCAGCAGCACGAATTCGGTGAATCCACCGGTCTCGTCCTGGATTCCGCGCAGCACACGCAGGTGGCCCACCCAGTGCTTCGGATTGTCCACGTGGCCGTACATCATGGTCGAGCTGGAGCGCAGGCCCAGCCGGTGCGCGGTGGTGACGACATCCACCCAGGCCGAGGCGGGCAGCTTGCCCTTGGTCAGCACCCAGCGCACCTCGTCGTCCAGGATCTCGGCGGCGGTGCCCGGAATGCTGTCCAGCCCGGCCTCTTTCAGCGCCGACAGCCAGTCGTGCACCGACTGCCCACTGCGGGACGCGCCATTGACGATCTCCATCGGGCTGAACGCGTGCACGTGCATCCCGGGGACACGAGCCTTGATGGCGCGCACCAGGTCCGCGTAGCCGGTGACCGGCAGCTCGGGATCGATGCCGCCCTGCATGCAGATCTCGGTCGCGCCCTCGACCCAGGCCTCCCAGGCGCGGTCGGCGACCTCGGCCGGGCTCAGGCTGAAGGCGTCGGCATCGCCCTTGCGCTGCGCGAACACGCAGAAGCGGCAGCCGGTGTAGCAGATATTGGTGAAGTTGATGTTCCGGTTGACGATGTAGGTGACCTCGTCGCCCACGGTGTCGCGGCGCAGCTGGTCGGCCAGCGCGGTCACGGCCTCCAGGGCCGGGCCGTCGGCGGTGGCCAGGGCCAGGTACTGGTCGTCGGTCAGGCCCGCGGGGTCCTGCTCGGCGGCCCGCAGGGCGGCCATCACGTCGGCGTCGATACGCTCCGGGGCGGAACCGGCCAGCTCGAGCACCTGCTCACGGACGCTCTCCCAGTCGCCGAACGCCCCCAGCACTGTGTCTTTTTCAAGCGCATCAGCAATCCCTGCGTCACTGCGGGATTCGGTCAGGCGGCCCTCGGCGTCGATGGCGGTGTGCAGGTCGATGCGGCCGACCGATTCCCAATCCTGGTCGGGCTCCTGCCAGGGCAGGCCGGACGGCTTCACGTCCGCGGCCAGGCCGGTCTTCGGATCCATCAGTGCCGCAACATGTTCGGAAATCCGCGGATCGATCCACGGATGGCCCGCCAGTACATACTTCGGGTGGGCGGTGATGCGCTCGGTGAGGACATAGCCGCAGTCGGCGGTGATCTGCGCGAGGGTCTCCAGATTCGGCCACGGCCGTTCCGGATTCACGTGGTCGGGGGTGAGCGGCGAGACCCCGCCCCAGTCGTCGATACCCGCCGCCAGCAGCGCCCGGCATTCCTCCAGCGACACCAGATTCGGCGGCGCCTGGATGCGCATCTTCGGCCCCATCAGCAGCCGGGTCACGGCGATGGCGGCCCGGAACTCCTCCATCCCGGCATCCGGGCTGTGGCGCATGGCGGTGTTCTGCTTGGCCAGGAAGTTCTGCACGATGACTTCCTGCACGTGCCCGAAAGCCTTGTGCACCTTGCGAATCGCGAGAATGGACTCGGCGCGCTCGACCACGGTCTCGCCGATGCCCACCAGGATGCCGGTGGTGAACGGCACCGACAGGCGTCCGGCGTCGGTGAGCGCGCGCAGCCGCACCGCCGGGTCCTTGTCCGGCGAACCGTAGTGCGCCTGACCGGGTTCGGTGAACAGCCGCGTCGAGGTGGTCTCCAGCATCATGCCCATGGACGGCGACACCGGCTTGAGCCGCGACAGCTCCTCCCAGCTCATCACGCCCGGATTCAGATGCGGCAGCAGGCCGGTCTCCTCCAGCACGCGAATCGCCATGGCGCGCACGTAGTCCAGGGTGGAGTCGTAGCCGCGCTCGTCGAGCCACTGCCGCGCCTCGGGCCAGCGCTCCTCCGGGCGGTCACCCAGGGTGAAAAGCGCTTCCTTGCAACCGAGTTCGGCGCCCTGCCGGGCGACCTCGAGAATCTCGTCCGGCTCCATGTACATGCCCTTGCCCTGCGCGCGCAGCTTGCCGGGCACGGTGACGAAGGTGCAGTAGTGGCAGCGGTCGCGACACAGATGCGTGATGGGGATGAACACCTTGCGGGAGTAGGTGATCGGCAGCACCTCACCCGCGTAGCCGGACTCCCGCAGCCCGGCATCGCGCACCCGAGCGGCCGACGCGCACAGATCCTCCAGATCGGCGCCACGCGCATGCAACAGCACCACGGCCTCGTCGAGATTGAGGGTCGCACCGTCCCGGGCCCGGCGCAGCGCGCGGCGCATCGCGGAATCGGTGGGCACAGCAGTATCGGCGGGCACAGCGGAACCATCGGACATGGCGGAACCCGCGGGCGCAGCCGAACTGCTGGTGGGCCTCGGCGGCAGACTCGGGTTCGGTAGATCCGTCACGGTCTCGATCATGCGCCATCCATCCGGCTGTTCCGACTCGGGTGCCATGGAACGAGCCAACCTGCCGCCCACGTCCGGTATTCCGAGTTGATTATTCGTATCCTCGAGTTCATCTATTCAAATCTCGGTTCCGATGAAATAGCCTCGCGGGCGTCCACTTCGCAGAAGAAGAGGGAGACCTTCGTGCTCGCGAAAATCCGCCGCGCCGCTGTCGTCGCCGGGCTGGGCGCCACCGCCCTGCTGACCATCGCCACCAGCACCGCCTCCGCATTCGGACCGGTGCCGCCCGCCAATCCGTACCTGGGACCGGTGGGCACCGCGACCATGCACGGCGACGCCGAGGCCTCCGACACCACACCACTGCCCGGCGTCGGCACCGGCGGCGTGAACGCGGACTTCCATGAGGAGGGCGCGGCCTGCCCGACGATCCTGCAGGGCGCGGACGGCTTCCCGCAGGCGCTGTGCACGAAGATCACCGATCGCGCGCCGGAAGTGCTGCTGCTGGACCCGAGCAACGGCAACACCCTCGCGCACCTCGACCTGGCCAAGGGCAGCCTGCTCGGCGGGGTCTACGCCTACCTGGACAACCACGACCAGATGGTTACCGTGGACGGCTCGGGCAGCCTGCTGCGGATCGGGCACCAGCGCGGCTCCGACGGCTCCTGGTCGCTGTCGATCGCCTCGAAAACCGATGTGACACAGGCGGTCACCGGACACTGCGGCGGCGGCACCTGTGACGCGGTCAGTTCGGTGTCCCCCGACTACCAGGGCCGGGTGTGGTTCGCCACCGACAGCGCCGCGGCCGGATTCGTCAACACCGACGGCACCGCGCACTCGATCGTGCTCGCGCCCGGCGAGAACGTGGCCAACAGCATCGCCACCGCGCCCCAGGGCATGGCCGTGGCCACCGACCACGCGCTGTACCTGCTGAACGTGGACGGCAGCGGCAACCCGCAGATCGTGTGGCGGCAGGCCTACGACCGCGGCCCGGCCCGCAAGCCCGGCCAATTGAGCTGGGGCACCGGCGCGACGCCGACCTTCTTCGGACCCGGCGACGGCACCGAATACCTGGCCATCACCGACAACGCGGCCACCAAGGAGAACCTGCTCGTCTTCGACACCGCCACCGGCCGGCCGGTGTGCTCGGTGCCCGCCATCGACGGCACCGAGAACTCCCCCATCGGATCGGGCAACAGCGTGTTCGTGGCCAGCACCTACGGCTATCCCTACCCGGCGCTGCCGCCCAACGCCGGCACCAGTCAGCCCGCGAGCGCACCGATTTCGGGCGGCATGACCCGCATCGACGTCACCGGCTCCGGCTGCACCGTGGTCTGGACCAACACCGTGCCCTCCTCGGCGGTGCCGCGACTGTCGGTGGCGGACGGCAAGATCTACACCTTCACCCGGCACTCCCTGCTCGGCAGCGGCAGCGGCGCACTCGGCAGTGGCAGCAGCAGCGGCAGCAGTGGCCTGGGCAGCGGCAGCGCGGGGGTGACCGACAACTACAGCTTCGCGGTGATCGACGCCGATACCGGCAAGGTCGACACCGAGCAGTTCGTCGGCGCGACCACCGTGAACGACACCCTGGAAATGGTCGGGACCATCGCTCCCGGCCGAATCCAATACCAGGGCACCACGACCGGACTGTTCCGCATTACGCCCAAGTAGCGGACCCACGCCGCGGCGGAAAAACCGGGCGTCCGGTCCTCTCCGGTACAACCGCCTCCGCGGCCGGATTCATGCAAGCATGGGCAGCATGTCCCAGCCCCTCGCTCCCGGCGGCATCCTGGCCGACCCGTCGCGGCGTCCCAGCCCACGCGCCAAACTGCTGTGGGCGCTGAGCGCCGCGCTGTCGTGGGCGGTGCCGATCCTCGGAGTGGGGGTCTGGGCGCTGTTCGACTCGCACCGGCGCGGCCTGCAGGCGCTGGTGTTCGGAATCGTGCTGCTGGCAGCGATATTCAGCATCGTGGCCATCCCGCTGTGGCGCTACGCCGTGCACCGCTGGGAGATCACCGACGAGGCCGTCTACACCCGGACCGGCTGGTTCACCCAGGAGAGCCGGGTCGCGCCCATCACCCGCGTGCAGACCGTGGACACCTACCGCGGACCGCTGGAACGGCTGCTCGGACTGGCCACCGTCACCGTCACCACCGCCTCCTCGGCCGGGGCCGTGCACATCAGCGCGCTCGCCCTGGCCGACGCGCGCGACACCGTTGCCCAGCTCACCGCCATCGCCGCACAGCACCGGGGGGACGCCACATGACCCAGCCGCCACCGCCGGATCCGGACGTGTTCCCGGATTCCTATCCGACGGAAGTGCTTTCACCGATCACCGCGGCATCGGGGCCGGGCACGCCCCTCGGCCCGGACGCCGAGAACTGGCAGCGGCTCGACAAGCGCATGCTGCTGGTCCACCCGGTCACCGAGCTCATCCGCTTCATCCCGGTGCTGATCGCCACGCTGGTGGCGGGTGCGAGCCGGGACAATCCCGGGTGGAGCCTGGCCGTGGTGGCGATCATCGTCGGCTTCGCGCTCACCCGCTGGTTCACAACCACCTATCGCATCACCCCCGACAATGTGGAGCTGCGCACCGGACTGATCCAGCGCAAACGACTTTCGGTGCCGCGCAACCGGGTCCGATCGGTCGACGTGCAGGCCGACCTGCTGCACCGGGTGCTCGGACTGGCGGTGCTGTCCATCGGCACCGGGCAGCACGCGGAGAAGCGGGAACAGTTCAAACTGGACTCGCTGGATGCCAAACTGGTGCCGGAACTGCGGCTCACACTGCTGGCGCACACCCGGGCAGGCACGGAATCCGTTGATGCCCAGTCGGTTACGACCGAAGGTGAAGCACCGGATGCGACGCGCGGCCATCCCGTTGTGGAAGTCGCGCACTGGCAACCGGATTGGGTGCGGTACGCGCCACTCTCGTTGACCGGCTTCGCAATCATCGCGCCGGTCGTCGGCCTGGCCTTCCAGTACGGGTTCGCCCAGCTCTTCCTGAAATCCGGTACGGTCCAGGATGTCGGGCACCGTAGCGCGACCGTCATCGCGGGGGTGATCGCGCTGCTCGTCGTGATCCTGGTCGTGGTGGTCAGCCTCGCCGCCTGCGCGCGCTACCTCATGACCTGGTTCAGCCTGAACGTACTGGACGACGGCAAGACCCTGACCGTGCGGCACGGGCTGTTCACCACCCGCCAGACCACCCTCGACCTGGCCCGCCTGCGCGGCGCGACGGTCAACGAGCCCCTGCTGCTGCGCCTGGCCGGAGCCGCCGAACTCGAAGCCATCATGACCGGCACCAGCCCGCGGCAGAAGATCCTGCCGCAGGCTCCCCGCGCCGCCGTGCACCGCACCCTCGCCCATCTGCTGGGCACCTCCACCGTTCCGGCCGAAGCCACCCTGCCGGTACCCCCACTGGTGACCGTGCCGCTGGTCCCCCACGGCCCGGCCGCCCATCGCCGCCGCTACACCCGCACCCTGAGTCCGCTCGCGGCCATCGCGGCGCTGCTGCTCGTCATTTCCTTTGCGGGCGGCCACATCCCGCTCTGGATGTGGATCACACTCGCCATCGCCACCCCCATCGCCGCCGCCCTCGCCTGGGACCGCTACCGCGGCCTGGGCCACGCCGTGCTCCCCGCCGCCGACGGCAAACCGGCCTGGCTCATCACCCGCAGCGGCTGCCTGGACCGCGACCGCGACTGCCTGGAGGCCCCCGGCGTCATCGGCTGGACCGTCCGCCAGACCCTCTTCCAGCGCCGCGCGGGCGTGGCCACGGTCGTGGCCGCCTCCGCCGCGGGCAAGAAGCGCTACCGCGTCATCGACCTGCCGATCGACCAGGCGTGGTCCCTCATCGACGCGGTCACCCCCGGACAGCTGGGCACCCCCGCCGGGCGGTGACCGAACGGCTCGGCGGCGGATCGAATGCTCTACCGCCGAGCCGGAATTCAGCACGGTCAGCCGAGCACCGGGTAGTTCGAGCGAATCACGTTCTGCGGGTCTCGCTCACGCTTGATCGCGCGCATGCGGTCCATGGTCGCCGCGTCGAAGGCCGCGGCGGCCGACTCACCGGGGGCCAGGAAGGTGAAGGGCTTCTTGCCCGTCACCAGCGCACCGAACTCCGCCACCAGCGCATTTGTCCTGGCGTGCACCGCCTCTCGCAGGTGGGGCAGACCGAGGCCGAGGGTGGAGACGAGATAGCGGTCGGAGAGCGCACCGCGCGCACCCGCGGCCGGGCGGGCCAGCGCGCCGCCCAGATGGCGGACCTGAAGGCTGACCAGCGGTGCGAGGGATTCGCCGAGAATGATCTTCTCCGCCGCCGGGGACAGGTCGTCGAGGAGTTCGCCGCGGGTGATGGCCGGGCTGGGATCGACCGGCTCCTGGGTGATGTCGCCGAGATCGGCCACCGACAGAGCGGCCCGCGTGTCGGTGAGCGCGCCGCCGATCCGGTCCAGCGCGGACACCAGGGTCCGGCCCTGCTCCGGATCGCCCAGATAGGCGAGGTCCACGCCCACCATCTCCGGCGCCTGCGGAAACTGGAAGCGGTTGAACCACACCGACAACTCGTCGGGGGCCCGAGAAGTCAACTCGCGGAAGGCTTCCCACACCTCGGGCAACCGATCGGCGGTCCAGGTGATGCGGCCGCCGTACAGCCCCGGCGCGGGGAAGAGCTCGAACTCGAGACCCGTCACCACGGCGAAATCGCCACCGCCACCGGACAATGCCCAGAACAGGTCCGGATCGCTGTCCGCGGTCACCCGGGCCTGGCGGCCCTCGGCGTCCACGATCTCGAAGGCGCGCACCGCATTCGACGCCCAGCCGTACTTACGGCCGAACCAGCTCTTGCCGCCGCCCAGCGTGTAACCCGTCACGCCGACCACCGGATTACTGCCCGCGAGCCCGGTCAGACCGTGCCCGGCCGCGGCCGCCTGGACCTGCCCCCACCGCACGCCCGCACCGACCCGGGCCACCCGCGCGACCGGATCGATCTCGAGGCGATTCAGCGCCCCGGTCCGCACCAGGATCGCGGTGTCGACGCCACCGGCCGCACCGTGCCCGGTCGGCTGGGTCACCACCGAGCGGCCCGCGGCGCGTGCGTACCGCACCACGGCGGCCACATCCGCGGCGTCGGCGACCTCGGCGACCGCCGCCACCGGCTGCGTCACGGCCAGGCTCCACGGCCGCGCGGCCTGCTCGAAGTCCGCGTCACCGGACTCCAGGACGCGGCCCCGGACAGCATTGCGCAGTTCGTCGAATCCCATCGTCTTCCCTCGTTCCTGATCGTGATTGCGATTCACGAGGGGGACGAGACAGGGCGCCGAAGTGTGACAGCGCGGCGGAAAAGAGTCGAAAAACCGCAGGACGGTCCGGTCAGGCTCCGGTCCGGGCCAGACGGACGGTCGCCCGGTAGTAGAGGTACATGCCCGCGGGCAGCAGACCGCAGATGAGCAGCAGCATGGTCGGCCAGTCACCCATGAGCAGGGCGTACCCGCTGGGACTGAAACCCGCGCAGATCAGGAAGCCCAGGACCCACACCAGGATCGGCAGGGCCATCACCCCGATCCGCTTGGTGATCACACCCATGCCCATCACCAGCAGCACGTTCACCACCGCGGCCGCCAGAGCCGTGAGCGGCACCGCGATCGCGCCGTCGGTCATGCTCGAGGCCAGGGTGCCCGCGGCCAGCACCGGCGTCGGCTCCGGGATGTGGGCCCGGCCGGCGTAGATCGGCAGGAACAGCACCTCGAACCCGAGCGTGATCACCGCGTCGGCCAGCAGCAGCGTGCCGATCAACGCAGTCAGCACCCCGCGCACCGGCCCCGCCGCCATCACCGCATCGCCCGTCCGGGCACCGACGGCCGCCGTCACGGCACCGGCGGGAATCCGAGCAGCGTCAGCAGCTGACTCTGCATGTCCACGAAGCCGTAGAGCACCGAGAGGTACAGCTCGTGCTGCCACTCGAAGTAGGGGCGCTGGCTCTCGACGAACGCCGCGATCGCGTTCTGCAGGTCCCAGTTGTACATAGCCTCAGTCTCTCATTCCAGGCCACCGAGAAGATCATGTTCGCGGCCGTCGGGGCCCAGCGGGCCGCGCTCGCCACGCACCAGAATGTAATGCTCCTCCGGCAGCACCGGCTGGGCGACATCGTTCGACAGCGCGAACTCCCGGCCCGAGGGGGCCACCGTCACCTGGGTCGCGTGCGCCCGCAGGGCCGCGCGCTTGGCCGCCAGCACATCCGAGACATCCACCGTGGTGGTCACGGATTCCGCTGGCACACAAGCCAATTCACCCGTATGCGGCAGCCGCCAGCCGCGCGGCAGCGCACCCGGCAGCTGATCCACCGTGCGGCGCTTCAACGACTCGGTGTGCATGGCCAGCACCGTGCGATCGGTGACCGTCCAGTACACCTTCGGGACCGTCCAGCCCCAGTCCGAGGCGGCGTCGATGGCCGCCATGGTGATCTGGTGCGCGCGAACGTGATCCGGATGCCCGTAGCCGCCGCGCGGGTCGTAGCCGATCACCACGCGCGGGCGCAGCTCCAGGATCACCTGCACCAGCGCGTCGATCGCGGCGGTACCGGAGTTCACGAAGGCGCGGGGATTGCGCGCAGACGGCGTCCCGGCCATGCCCGAATCCCGCCAGCGGCCCGCGCCGCCCAGGAAATGCGGCGCCCCGGCATCCAATTCGGCCAGCGCCCTGGTCAATTCGAGAATGCGGTAACCGCCCAGCTGATCGGCCTGCCCGGCCACCAGATGCGCGTAATCGTCGCCGATGACCTCGCCCTCTTCGCCGAGCGTGCAGGTCACCACGGTGACCGGGAGGCCGCGCTTGCGATAGTGGGCGATGGTGCCGCCGGTGGTGATGGACTCGTCGTCCGGATGCGCGTGCACCAGCAACAGACCGTGCCGGGAAGCATCGAGAGGATTCACGGCAGCCTCCGCCAGTTGGCGGCATCACCGAAGATGCCGGTCTGAATGGCGCCGCTCAGCGAGGCCCCGTCCACCCGCGGGCCCGCGGCGGCGACCTGGGTGTCCTGCACGATGGGCAGCACCGTCGCCAGTTCCCACAGCTTGGGCTCGGTCTCGCCGATCACCTTGCCCACATCGATGCCGCGCAGGGCCGCGTCGATGGCGGGCTGCAGGGTCGGATCGCACACGCCGGACACATTCGACGGGGACTTCTTCGCCCCGTCCGCGACGGTGGTGTCCGCGGTGTCACCGGGCGGCGCCACCGGCGTGCACCCGTACCGCGACGCCAGCACGGTGGCCGGATCCTCACCGGTGCGTTCCCAGCCGACCACGGCGTCGACCCCGACGTCGGTCAGCTCCTTGCCGTACAGCTGCGAGGCCGTGACACTGCGCACGACGACATCGATTCCGGCACTGCGCAATTGGTCGGCGGCGGTATTGGCCACCGCCAGCGTGGTGGTGTCGCCGTCCACCGCGCCGATCCGCACCGTCAGCGATTTACCGTTCTTGGCCAGCGACCGCGGCTGCGGGGCGGGCGAGGTCGCCGACTGCGTGGCCGGCGTCTCCGCGGCCCGCGCGAATCCGGCCTCGGCCAGCAGTCCGAACGCCTCCTCCTGGCTCAGGCGCGGCGGCTGGGTCGCGACATAACCCGGATCCGAGGGCGAAAGTACCTGCGCCCGAGCCGGTTCCACCCAGCTGCCGGTCTGCGCGCCGACCGTGGCCAGCAGCACCGGATCCAGCAGCGCCAGCACCGCGCGCCGGACCCGGACATCGGCCAGGTCGCCGCTGCGGCCGTTGAGCGCCAGCTGCATCTCCCGCGACTGCGGCATGGTGGCCGTGCGCACCGACGGAATCGCCGCCAGCTGCGCCTGCAACGCCACACCGCCGTGCACCAGCGCCATCTGCGCGTCCCCGACCCGCAGCGACTCCGCCACCTGCGCGGGAGTTCCGCCGCGCCGCAACAGAATCTGATCCGGCACCGCGGGCTGACCCCAGTACCGGTCGTTGCGTTCCAGCAGGATCTCCTCGCGGCCGCGGTCGGCCTGCTTGATCCGGAACTGGCCGCCGGAGATCCGGATGGTGTCGATCAACCCCTGCTCGAAACCCGAGTCCTTGACCAGATGCTGGGGCAGCAGATCCGAGAACAGCTGCCGCCAGGCGGGATACGGCTGCGTCATGGTGACCGTCACCGTCTTGCCGCCCGCCGACGAACTGACATCCGAGATCAGCCGATAGCCCGCGGGATCCACCGTGCCCGGCTGCGTGATCATCTGCTGCCAGAGGTATTTGAAGTCCTCGGCCGCGATGGGCGCGCCGTCGGACCAGGACGCCTCGTTCTTGAGCTGATAGGTGATGGTGAACGGCTCCTGCGCCGTCACATCCGCCGACACCATGAGCGCCGGATCCAGCATCCAGTCCGTGCCGCCCGGCACCCCCGGCGTCGGGCCGGGCCGGAACGGGCTCGGCAACACCATCGACGCGACCGCCGCCGTCGCCGGCGACTGCTGCGACCGCAGATGCGGATTGAACCCGATCCCGATGTCGTCGACCGCGACCACGACGGAGTTCTTCCCCGGCTTGGCCGGCTGCGTCTTCGGACTGTCGGTGGATTCGATGGGCGGTGGCGGATTCGCGGTGCATCCGGTCGCGACCGCCAACAGGGTCGCCACCAATACCAACACCGCGCGCCACGATGCACGCATCCGCGCCCCCGTTCTCACGTTCGGCACTTTACTGGATCTACCCTTCACGACCCGGCCACGGCAGCTGTCTGCGGGTTCGCCCAGCGCCCGATACCAATCGGCGAGCCACTCGAAAGCGGCTCGCCGAGAGGTCGGAGCGTTGTTACTGGGCGGCCTTGTCGCGGGCCTTGCGGCGCGAGATCTCACGCTGGCGGTCGTTGGCATTCAGGGTGACCTTGCGGACCCGCACGATCTCCGGGGTGACCTCGACACACTCGTCGTCGGTGCAGAACTCCATCGCGCTCTCGAGATCCAGCTGCAGCGGCTTGGCCAGGGTCTCGAGCACGTCACCGGTGGCGGACCGCATATTGGTCAGCTTCTTCTCGCGGGTGACGTTGATGTCGAGGTCCTCGGCACGCGGGTTGATGCCGACCACGTGGCCCTCGTAGGTGTCGGCGCCCGGCTCCACGAAGAACTGGCCACGGTCGGCCAGCTGGATCATGGCGAACGGGGTGACCGAACCATTGCGGTCGGAGACCAGCGAACCGGTGTGGCGGGCGCGGATCTCACCGGCCCACGGCGCGTAGCCGTCGAACACGGCGTTGGCGATACCGGTGCCGCGGGTCTCGGTGAGGAAGTCGGTGCGGAAACCGATCAGACCACGCGACGGGACGATGAACTCCATGCGCACCCACCCGGCCGAGTGGTTGCTCATCTGGACCATCTTGCCCTTGCGGGCGGCCAGCAGCTGGGTGACGGCGCCCAGGTACTCGTCCGGGCAGTCGATGGTCAGCTCTTCGAAGGGCTCGTGCACCTTGCCGTCGACGGTCTTGGTGACCACCTGCGGCTTGCCGACGGTCAGCTCGAAGCCCTCGCGGCGCATCTGCTCGACCAGGATGGCCAGCGCGAGCTCACCACGGCCCTGCACCTCCCAGGCGTCCGGGCGGCCGATGTCGAGCACCCGCAGCGACACGTTGCCGACCAGTTCCTGGTCCAGGCGCGACTTCACCATGCGGGCGGTCAGCTTGTGGCCCTGCACCCGGCCGACCAGCGGCGAGGTGTTGGTGCCGATGGTCACCGAGATGGCCGGCTCGTCGACGGTGATCCGCGGCAGCGCGACCGGGTTGTCGACGTCGGCGAGGGTGTCGCCGATCATGATGTCCGGAATGCCCGCGATGGCGACGATGTCACCGGCCACGGCCTCTTCGCCGGGCTGACGCTCGACGCCGATGGTCTTGAGCAGCTCGGTGATCTTGACAGTCTTGACGCCGTCACCGTGCATCCATGCGACGTTCTGGCCCTTCTTCAGGGTGCCGTTGTGGATGCGCACCAGGCCGATTCGGCCCAGGAACGGGGAGGCGTCGAGGTTGGTGACGTGCGCCTGCAGGGTGGCCTTCGGGTCGCCCTTGGGGGCGGGAACGTACTTCATGAGGACCTCGAACAGCTCGTCGAGGTTCTCCGCGTCCGGCACCTGGCCGTTGTCGGGGCGGCTGGTGGACGCCACGCCCGCGCGGCCGGAGGCGTAGAGCACCGGCAGGTCGAGGGCCAGCTCGGCGGCCTCGGAGGCCTCGTCGTCGAGGTCGGAGGCCAGGTCCAGCAGCAGGTCGTGGGATTCCTCGACGACCTCCTCGATGCGGGCGTCCGGGCGGTCGGTCTTGTTGACCACCAGGATCACCGGCAGCGAGGCCGCGAGGGCCTTGCGCAGCACGAAGCGGGTCTGCGGCAGCGGACCCTCGGACGCGTCGACGAGCAGCACGACGCCGTCCACCATGGACAGGCCGCGCTCCACCTCACCACCGAAATCGGCGTGGCCGGGGGTGTCGATGACATTGATGACGGTGACCGATCCGTCGGCGTTATGCCGGTGAACAGCGGTGTTCTTGGCGAGAATGGTGATGCCCTTCTCGCGCTCGAGGTCACCGGAGTCCATCACTCGGTCGACGAGTTCGGCACGTTCGGCGAACGCACCGGATTGCCGGAGCATGGCGTCGACCAGTGTTGTCTTGCCGTGGTCGACGTGCGCCACGATGGCGACGTTGCGGAACTCGACAGACGACACGTTTGATTCCTCCTGGTGAAAAAGTCTGTTGCCGACCCGGATGGGTCTCATGCGTGGGGCTGCCTACGACGAGACATGGCGAACTCCACCGGGCATGCGGCGAGCTACAGACTACCGGGCGCACTAGATCACATGGTCAATGGGCGGAGGTTAGGTTAAGCTAACCAACCATGGGCAAGGTGAAGGCCAAACATGTATCCGGTCTGAAGCCGAAGAAGAAATGCTGCCGCAAGAAGACGCGATGCCTGAAATGCCCTGTTGTGATTACGCGGATGAAGAAGGCCGAAGCCGCAGGCTGCTGCGGCAAGGAACTCAAGAAGTGCCTGAAACTCGCGCGGGCGGCCTGAATCCGGAGTACACCGGAGTCATGAGTCCTGCGCTGCTCTCCGACGACGACATCGCCAAGGCCCTCACCGAACTGCCCGAATGGACCCGTGAGGGCAACAGCATCACGCGCACCATCAAGGCCCCCTCGTTCCTGGCCGGCATCGAACTGGTGCGCCGGGTGGCCGCCGCGGCCGAGGCCGCCGACCACCATCCCGATATCGATATCCGCTGGCGGCGGGTCACTTTCACGCTGTCCACCCACTCCGCGGGCGGTCTCACGACACGCGATATGGCTCTCGCTCACGAGATCGATCAACTACACGCTCAGAGCTGAGCCGCCCGGCCCGGATCATCCACGCATAGAGGGCCAGCACCCCGATCGCGTTCGCCGCGCCCAGCCAGGCCAGATAGCCCGGACGCGAGATATCCCACATCGACTTCTGCAGGGTGCCCAGCATCCAGGGCACCCCGATCACCGTCGCGAACAGCCAGTATGCGGCCATCAGGCGCGCACCGGCGCCCTCGCGCAGCGGACCGTGGAGCAGCCACAGAATCAGCGGGACCAGGCACACCCAGTGGTGTGACCAGGAGATCGGCGACGCCATCAAACCGAACAGCTGCACGATGATCAGCGTGCCCAGCCGATCGTCGGAACGCAGTGCGCGCCAGGCGAAGAACGCGAGTACGGCCGTCACCAGCACGGATGTCTTCCACAGCAGCCCGGACCCGATGTCGTGGCCGGCCAGGCGGCTGAGCGCCCCGCGCAGCGACTGATTGATCACCGAACCGACCGGCCCGATACGGCCCGGGTCGCCGACCAGTTCCCCGAAGTACCTCCTGGTCTCACCCGGCGTCAGCAGGAAGGTCAGGCCGATGGTCCCGGCAAAGGCCACCGCCGACCAGATCACCGCGAGCCACTGCCGGCGGGCCACGAAATACAGTCCGGTCACCGCCGGGGTCAGCTTGACCCCCACACCCAGGCCGACCAGCGCACCCGACACCCACCACCGGGCACTGCGCGCCGCGACCATGGCGAGCAGCACCAGGAACACATTGACCTGGCCGTAGTCGAGGGTGGACCGCACCGCTTCCAGCCACATGCCGCCCGCGGTCCACGCCACCGCGGTGGTGCGCCAGGACTGTTCGTGCATGGCCTCCCGGCCCACGGTCATCTCCAGCGATATCCACACGATGCCGAACAGCGCCGCCGCCGTGGCCAGCAGCCAGCCGACGGCCACCATGCCGAAGGGCAGGAAATGCAGCGGATACAGGACGAGCGCCGCGAACGGTGGATATGTGAACGGCAGCGGAAATTGTGGTGACCGACTGGAATCGGTCCAGTCGTAGAGGTTCCCGCGGAACAGATTCGCGGCCCCTTCGACATACACGTGCAGGTCCACGAGGATCAGATTGCTGGGCCAGAACAGCGCCCACAGCAGGCGGACCAGCACCGAGATGCCGAGGGTCGGCGGCAGCCAGGCGGAAACGTCGATTCACGGCACGGACTTTCGGTCGGGTGGATCACCGACCGGAATTCACGGCTGGCGAGCAGGCCTTTCAGGCGCTCGATGAGCGTAACTGGACCAACGATTATCCCGCGCACCCCAAATATTAAGGGCACCACCGACATTCGAGGCGCCCGAGATATTCGGGACGCGGCTCTCGCGCTGAAAATCTCACCTCACCGGTCGGACAGCTCTTGCTCGCGAGATCGATCGACCGGATGTCCGGGGCTGAGCCGGCCGGACCGGATGATCCAGGCATAGAGCGCCAGCACGCCGAGCACGTCCACCGCGCCCAGCCAGGACAGGATGCCCGGACGCGAGATGGTCCAGATCGAATCCTGGAAGAAGCCCAGCACCCAGGGCACGCCGATCAGCGTCACCACCAGCCAGTAACCGGCCAGCCCCCGGGCGCCCGCCGCCTGCCGCAGCGGGCCGTAGCACAGCCACAGGATGACCGGCAGGAGCCAGATCCAGTGGTGCGACCAGGAGATCGGCGACACCATCAACCCGAACAGCTGCACGATGATCAGCGTGCCCAGCCGGTCGTCGGAATCCAGTGCGCGCCAAGCGAAGAACGCGAGCACGGCCGTCACCAGCGCGGCCGCGATCCACACCGGCCCGGACACCACGTCGTGGCCGAGCAGCCGACTGAGCGCGCCGCGCAGCGACTGATTGGTCGCCGATCCGACCGGCCCGATGCGATGCGCGTCGCCGAGCAATTCGCGGAAGTACTTGTTGGTCTCACCGGGGGCGAACAGATAGGTCAGCAGAATGGTCCCGAAGAAGACCACCGCCGACCAGATCGCCGTGAACCAGCGTTTACGAGCCGCGAAATACAGCCCGGTGACGGCCGGGGTCAGCTTGATGCCGGCGGCCACGCCGACCAGCGTGCCCGACACCCACCAGCGCGCGCTGCGGACCGCGATCATGGCGAGCAGCACCAGGAACACATTGACCTGGCCGTAGTCGAAGGTCGAGCGCACCGGCTCCAGCCACATGCCGATCGCCGTCCACGCCACCGCGGCGGTGCGCCAGGACCGTTCACGCATGGCCTCGCGGCCGACCATCATCTCCAGCGCCAACCACACCACGCCGAACAGCGCCGCCACCGTGGCGAGCAGCCATCCGATGGCTACCACCCCGAAGGGCAGGAAATGCAGCGGATAGAACACCAGCGCCGCGAACGGCGGATAGGTGAACGGCAGTGGAAAGTCCGGCGTCTTACTGGAATCGGTGTAGTCGTAGAGATTCCCGCCGAACAGATTCGCGGAGCCGTCCACATAGACGTGCAGGTCCACGAAGTTCATGCCATTCGGCAGAAACAGGACCCACACGAGACGGGCCAGCACCGAAATACCCAGTGCCGCGGCGGCCATGTGGAAGTGTCGATTCACGGCACTGTCTTTCAGCTCGGGCGGGTCACCGGCCGAGTGCACGGCTGGCGAATGCGGCTTGCGGGCCTCACGAATGCGGCGTTGCGGTGGCCCCGGCAAGCGTAGTCGCCCAGCAGAATGTCCCGTACAGCGCGGACCCTCCGCTGTAACATTTGCATCACCGACCCCATCTGTAACAGGCACTCCGGTCGCCCGTTCGATAGCGTCAGCTGATCGAGTTCGCCAAGATCACACCGCGGCTGTACAACACGGCAGCCCGGTCCCTAGAGTGGCGCGGAGCGATGGCTCCATCGCTGCTAGATGTCCCTGAAGGTAAGGACGGCTACACCAGTGCTTCGCACCCGAGGATCGCGGTTCGCAATGTCCGCATTGGCCCTGGCGGCCTGCGCCACCGTCGCCGTGCCGACGGCCTACGCGAACCCCGCGCCGGCACCCAAGAGCGCGTCGATTCCGATGATCCCCGAAGGGGTTCCGGTCGACGCGCTGGCCTCGCTGGTCCCCGCCATCATCGGCGCGGCCACCGGTCCCGCCGATATCGCGGACGCAGGCCCCAAGAACGCCATTCTCGCCCAGGCCAAGCAGCTGCTGGAGAGCAGCAACCTGCCGGCGCAGGTGAAGACCACGCTGCTCGCCGTCATCACGTTCCTCGACGGCAGTGGCGGTGGCGGCCCCGACATCCCGAAGGACGGCCCGGTCATCTCGCAGTTCCTGTGGCCGACCATCGGCAAGGGCTGCATCTCCTCCACCGCCGACTCGGTGGGCACCGCGCTGGCCGTCGGCGGTCCGGCGCAGCTGCCCCCGCCCGGACCGGCGCAGGGCCAGGCCGGTTTCGTGTTCACCGCGCTGGGCACCAAGCAGCCCACCGATGTGCAGCCCACCCCGATGACGGTGCAGTGGCTGAACCTCGACACGCGCGCCACCGGCACCCAGAACCTGACCAATGACGCGCACATCAACCCGGACGGCCCGGCCACCCTGTCGGCCATCGCCAACACCGGTTCCGGTCGCGTGGTCGCCATCGTCTCGGGTTCGCTGACGACCCAGGCCGATCCGGAATCGCAGCCGATCACCTGCTCGTTCCTCCCCACCATCGGATTCTTCACCGTCACATAGCCGCCTCCCCGCATATTCAGCGGGCAGCTAAGAGCCGCCCACCGTCAGGCACCCGTGCCGGCGGTGGGGAGCCAACCCGATTTTGGACGTACCCGGTGAGTTACCCCAACACTCACCAGATCAGTTGTCACGTTCCATACTCTCTCGGGGTTTCCTGTGGTAGACCGACATCTATGGCCGCTGTGACCAACCCCGTACGGGGACTGCATTCGCGCCGGTCGATCCTCTCGATTCGTTCCGAGGGATCGATCCTGTCGATCGGCTCGGCCTATTCGATCCTGTCCATCGGCAGCGTGGGCTCGGTGCTGTCGATCGGGTCGGTGGGCTCGTTCGGCTCTCTCATCTCCTCGGCTTCCTTCGGCAGCCTCGGCTCCGCCTTCTCGGCGCTGTCCCGCTGGTCCCTGTTCTCCTGGAACGGGGACGGTGAGGTCTTCGCCGACGGCAGCGGCGAGGACGAACACACCGATCCCCACCTCATGCTCCGGGTCGTCCCCGACGAGCCGGACCTGGCGGTCGACCCGACCTGCCACTGCCAGACCTAACGGTTTTCCTTCAGCAGAGTCGGGTTACCACCATTGGCCGTACTGCGGGGCGAGTACGGCATTGACGTCCACGGAGACGCCGTCGACCTCGCGCTTGTCGATCTCGAACTGGTGCAGGGTGGCGGCGGGGTGGACGTAGCCCTTCGGGGTGCCCCAATTGTGTTGCCAGAAGAAGGAGCACAGGCCCGCGTCGCGAATGTTGTCGATGCTCGGCGAGTTCGCGTAGACGCCGGTGCGGTCGTGTCCGATGACGGTCTCCCAGCCGCGCAGGTACGGCTCGATGAACTGCTCGAAATCGTCGTCGCCGGGGTTGTCGTCGATGGAGGCGTAGATGGGCGCGGTGTCGGGCCCGCCTGCGGCCTTGTGCAGGATCAATCCCCGTGCAGCGTGCTGTAATCCGGCCGCGTAACCGCCGCGCCAGTCGGCGGTCGGGCCCTTGCCGAACTGGTAGCAGGAGACCACCGTCAGGCCCGCGGCGCGCAGGGCGTCGACCTCGCGGGCGAGCAGCGGTTTGCCCGCCATCCATTCGGCGCCGGGCCGCCGGTCGGAGACGTAGCGGATGACGCCGATATCGCCGTCGTCGCTGATGGATTGGGCGGAGGGAACGCCGCCGGCGTAGTCGAGGAGGGTGCCGAGCTGTTGCTTGGCTGCCGCGGTGGCGGGTGGGAGGGTCAGTCCGGCGGTGATTCCGGCGGCGAGAGCCGTGGCCCCGGAGAGGAAGTTCCGTCGATTGACATGGGCAGGACGCATCACGGGCTCCTTCGCACACACTCGCTGGTCGAACATTCCAGTCGTGACGATTGGGAGACGGCGTCTCACCGGTGACCGGTTGGAACTACTTGCGGCGTGCCCGGCGCACCTTCCCCGATGAAAACAAGATCATCCGTGCGCCGGGAGCCCTGAACGTGCTCTCATTTCACCATATTCACATTGGAATCGCCAGGCTCATCGAGCACATCGGCACCATATGTCACATCGGGGCGAAACCGGGCAACGACCGGCCGATGGCGAACAAACAGCTATCGAATTGCCGCGGCCGGGGACCTCAGACGCGCGTCGAGTCCAGCCGGGCGCCCACATCGATGGTCCGGCGCGACACGTCGGCCACCTCGGCGCGCACGACCCTCGCGACCTGGGCAGCGATCTGCTTGCGCATGCCGGCCAGCTTGCCGAGCGCGGCCGCCCGCCAGCCCTCGGCGGTCATCTCCAGATCGATGTCGCGGGCGCGCGGCGGCACCGCGTCGATGACGATCAGCAACGGCTCGGCGGCACGCGCGGTGAGGGCCACCGGCACCTGCACCTCGGCCCGATAGCGGTTGGTCTTGAGCACGTCCACGGAGATGTCCAGGCTCACCGGAATGGTGAGGTCGAAGCGCACCAGCGCGGGATCGTGGGAGTTCGCGTGTGCCTCGGCCGCCGCGGCCGCCGCCGATTCGGCCGCGGCATGCGGCAATTCGGCGATCCGCGGCTCGGGTACCGGGGTGACGGTGACCGGGCCGGTGGCAGCGACCCGGGGCAGTCGCACACTGCCCTGCACACAGACCTCGGCCTTGTTGCCCGGGCCGGTGCGCAGCGGGCCGACCTCGATGGGCTTGCCCGCCATCGATTCCACCACCTGCCGCACCCGTTCCGCGGTCACGATGCGCGCGAAGAACCGGCGGCCGAATTCGTCGTAGCCGATCCACTCGTGGGTCGGTCGCCCGCGGTAGGCCGAGCGGGTGCCGTCCATGATGGCCTGCACGTCGAAGGTGCGGCCGCGCTGCGAATCCGGGTCGGCCAGAATGGCATTGATGCGATTGGCGACCTCGCGCTGCACCAGTTTGGCGATGGGGTCCAGCAGCAGTTCCCAGGCGGTGCCGATGGCCTGTGCGCGCATGACGAAGCTGACGTCGCGCCCGGTGACCGGGGGAATGTCGATGACGATGAGCAGCGGATCGGCGGTGCGGGCGTGCATGCTGAGGTCGATCTCCACCACCGCCTCCAGCCGCAGCCGCTGCCCGCCGAGGGTGACGTCGACCCGCAGTTTCACCGGGAGCATGACGTCGAAGTGCACGTGTGGCCCGCGTCGGATGACGGTGGGTTTGCCGATGCTGCCCTTGGCCACGAACCGGGCGAGCCCGGCGGGCCCGATTCCGAAGGGGCCGATGGTGATTCCGCGCCCGGCCACGCTGGAGACCGCCGATTCGATCCGGGTTTCCGTCACCGCCGCCGCCACGAAACGTTCGCCGAATTCGGCGTAATCGATCCAGGTCGGTTGGTCGGACGACGTCATCAGCTACTTTCGTCGGGCGGGGACCCCTGTCCTGCCGATGAGGGGGCAGCAGGACAGGGATCAATCGACGACGCTGCCGGGCGCCGCCGAAACCCATCGTAAGCGGAAGATGCGCTCAGTAGTACACCCCGCCCCGCGTGTTTCCAGAATGTGGAATCAGCGTGTTCCCAATCGCCCGAAGCCGACCAGCCCTGATGTGCCGGACGGGCGGAATTTGTGGATGGCGACACCGCCGGATTCACCGGCCTCATTGCCGCCCACCGTGGTGATGGTATCCGAATCCGCCGCGATAACGATATTCGTGTGCTGATGGAACACACTGGAATCCGAGTACATCACCACATCGCCGACCCGCGGTAGATATCCGTTGTTCGCCTGCTCGAAACGGTGTTGTTCCCGGTAGTACTCCTCCAGGGTGTAGACGCCGGGAATCCGCCAGGATCCGGAATTCGGATTGCTCAACGGTTGTCCGGCCGCGCGCATCACCCAGCTGACGAAGTCGGCGCACCAGGGTTCGGCAATGCCCTCGGAGTATTTGTCCCGGCCGCTCTGTTCGTCGAATTGCTGTCGCAGAACATCGACCACCTGCGCCTGCCCGGGACTCAACCCGGTGGAATCGACCTCCGGAAAGTCGTGCAGCAGACGCCCGTCCAGCTCGCGCGGGCCGTAGGACTCCTCGTGCCGGTGCTGCTGCCACCACCGCATGCCGAGCACTCCCCCGGCACTCAGCGCCGAAATCATCACCAGCGCAACGGTGCTCACCACCAGCCAGCGCCGCCGTCTGCGCTGCGGGCGCTCGAGCTCGACTGTCATCCGGTCCTCCCCTGTTCCGGCCGGCCGTCGGCCTTACCAGTAAGGACGTTCCACCTGGCCGCGGAGTTCCCTCAGGGCCGGTGGACCAGCCGGCTGCGGCCCATCGGACCGAGGCGGCTGGCCTGCATGAGCCCGACTCCCCGGGGTGCGAGTTCGGCCAGCTCGGATTGCAGTCTGCCCTGCAGTTCCTCGGCGGCGGCGCGGTGACCGGCGGCGCGCTCGTGGTCGCCGAGGTAGGTGGCCAGCTCGGCGAGGATGCAATCCATGGGCCCGAGCACCGAGGCGCCGGTCTCCAGACCGCAGACGGTGCCCGAGTACGGCAGCAGCTGCTGGTAGACGCCGAGCGCCATGGCCGGATCCTCGAGGGCGATGGCGAGGCGGGCCTTCACTCCGGTGAAGGTGGACCAGAACTGCGGGGCCAGTGGAGGTGCGGCGGCCAGCATGCGACGGGCCTCCTCCGGACGGCCCGAATGCACCAGGGCCAGTGCGTAACCGTGGATGAACAGCTCCGGTTTGAGGGCGGTGCGCTCGCGCAGATCGTTCAGGTAGACGGACATGTCGTTGCGCAGCCAGCCGATGGAGACGGCGATGCCGACGTGCAGCGCATTGCCATCGCGGGTCGGTTCGGCCGCACCCTCGCCGGAGTGCGCCACCAGATCGTCCAGTTCGCCGAAGCCCTCGCCGAGCAGGCGCAGCACCTCATCGGTATTGCCGCGCAACAGTTCCAGCACCATGCCGAAGGGCGCGATGGCGTCCAGCAGGTGCCGCAGCTGTCCGTCGGTGGCGTATTCGCCGGCCCGTCCGGCGTGTTCGGCGGCGGCCACCAGGTCGGCGTCGGCCAGGGTGGCGCGGAACAGCAGATAGTGTGCGAGCGCGCGGAATTCGGTGAGTTCGGCCGCGGTGGACACCTCGAGCAGCCGGGTCGCATACCGTTCGAGGTCGTGAGCGCGCAGGAAGCCGCCCGCCGCGAAGGCCGCGAACGCCTGCGCGTTGAGCACCGTGCACAGCAGGTCCGGGTCGTGGAGCGGTTCGGCCAGGGCCATGGCCGAACCGGCCAGGATGCGGGCCGCCGAGGGTTCCTCGACGGCGCGATCGAAAACGGCGGTGACATGCAACAGAATTCGCGTGCGCACCGGCAGCCCGGTATCGGCGCAGGCCAGGCGCAGCGGTTCGCGGATGCGCGGGTCCGGGGTGTGCCAGTCGTGCACCGACCAGATGAGCGGCGTCGGCCAGCAGGTGACGGCGTGCGCGAGCAACTCCGTCCCGCCCGGCGATGACGCTGTGCCGCCTAGTGATTCGGCCAGATCGAGCGCCTGCTCGCGGGCCGCCCGCGCGGCGATGTGCTGCCCGTCGTAGGCCAGCGCCACCACCAGCTCGCAGCGCGCCTCGAGCACCGCGAGCCGATCCGCGCGCGCGGCTCCCGCGCCGGCGTGCCCGGCCAGATCGTGCAGCGCGAGTACCGATCGCCACCGTCGCACGGCGTCGGCGCGCATCCGCCGCTCCACACACCGCCGCGCCGCCGCGCGCACGTATGGCAGAGCCACCGTGGCGGTTTCGGCATCCGCCCCCAGCGCCGCGTGATGTGCCAGCGCGTCGATGTCCCGCCCGCGTGGTACGTATACCGCATCGTGCGCGGAACTTGTTCCGGTGTAAGCGAACTCGGGGATTCGGCCGCGGCCGGACGGTGTCGCCGTGCCGGGGTCTGCGATGCCCGCGGCGTCCGGTTCCGTCTGTCCGGTCGACGAGTCCGTGGCCACCTCGTCGGCCCCGCGGAGGGCTGCGAGCGTCCGGTCGGTGCGACGCGCGGCCCTGGGCCGTGGCGACCCGAGGAGCGCCGCGACCAGGTGATCGGCTCCCCACAGCGCGCTGAGCACTCGATTCCCCATGCCCGGAAGGTCTTCCGTCCCGGCCGGGGTGTCGGATCGTCCCTCGTCCTGGCCGGACGCGACCGCCGCGTGGGTCGAGCCCGGCGCTGCCGCGCCCGGTTCCGGGTCGCTGCGCAGGTATTCGAAGGCAGCCCAGTGCATTCGGGTGCGGCGCAGGGTGGGGAGGTCGTAGTAGACGGTTTCGCGGACCAGGGCGTGGTCGAAGGTGACGCGGCCGGCCCGGTCGGTGCGCAGCAGGCGCGCGGATTCGGCGGTGGCGATCAGGTCGATGACGGTGTCGACGGGGCGGTCGGCGGAGGCGGCGAGGGTGGTGATGTCGCTGTCCTCGCCCCAGACCGAGAGGTGGCGCAGCAGGTCCACGACGTCGGCGGGAAGCTGGCCGATGCGCCGGCCCAGCAGGTCGCGCACGCTGTCGGGCAGGCCGTCGGTGGTGCCCTGGGTGGCAACGAGTTTGGCGAGTTCGCGCACGAACAGCGGGTTGCCGCCGGTGCGCCGGCGTAGCAGTTCCACGGTGCGGTCGTCGGGGGCGGCGAGCCCGGCGGCGGCCGCGGCGCGGCGGGTGCCCGCCATGTCGAGGCCGTCGAGTTCGAGGCGGTCGGCGGTGAACAGGGCCAGGGCAGCAGCGGTGTCGCGGACGCCCGGGCCCGCCTCGGTACCACGCAGGGTGGCGACGATGAGGATCGGGCGGTCCCGCAGCCAGTTCACCACCTGCCGCAGCACCTGCAGGGTGGCTGTGTCGGCGCCGTGCACGTCCTCGAGCACGATGGCGATCGGTCTCCCGGCCGAGCGTTCGCGGCAGGAGCGGACCACGCGCCGGGCCAGGGTGAAAGCGTCGGCGGCGGTGAAGGTTTCGGGGTCGGCCGCGTCGAGGCCGGTGAGTACCTCGGCCCAGGCCCAGGCGGGCGGCGCGGACTCGACCTCGGGGCAGCGGCCGAACACGGTGGTCCAGCCGCGGTCGCCCAGGTGTGTGGTGAGGGCGGTGGCGAGGGTGGTCTTCCCGGCACCGGCCTCACCGGAGAGCCAGACCAGCTGAACGTGCCCGGCCGACGCGGCGTCGGCGGCGGCCAGCACAGCGGCACGCTGCGCGGCATATCCGGTGTCCGGCAAGGGTTCCGGATCGGGCAGCGGTTCGGGTTCGGCGGGCCGCACGGGTGCGGGCGGGGTGACCGTCTCGGTGTCCACCGAGTGGGTGAGGATGGCGGTCTCCAGATCCCGAAGTCCCGGACCGGGATCCACCCCGAATTCCAGGGTGAGGAATTCGCGGCTGCGGCGCACCGTGGCGAGTGCGTCCAGCGACTGTCCCAGTCGGTACTGGGCGACGGCCAGCAGCCGCGCGCATTCCTCGCGTCCGGGATGCTCCTCCAGGATGGGCCGCAGCGCCAGCACCACCTCGGCCGGCCGGTTCAGCTCCAGCGCCGCCTGGGCTCGCAGTTCGGCGGCGGTCAGCCGCAGGGCCTGCAGGCGGGCAGCTTCCTGTGCCGCCCAGGGCATCCCGGGGAAGGATTCGAAGGCGCCGCCGTGCCAGCACGCCAGGGCGACGTCCAGCACCCGCACCTGCTCCAGCGGGTCGGGCCGCCCGGCGGGGTCGCGCATGGCGGCCTCGTGCCCGTGCAGCAGTTGCTCGAAGTGCCAGGAATCCACTTGGGACGGCTCGAGATTGAGCGCGTAGCCGTGTGATTCGGACACGATGACGCGCGAGTGCGCCCGGCGCGGCCGGTCCGGCTCGAAGACCCGGCGCAGGTTGTGGATGTACACCTGCAGCGCGGCAACGGCTTTGGCGGGCGGGTCACCGTGCCAGAGGTCGTCGATGAGCCGTTCGGTGGGCACCACCCGGCCACCTGCGGCGACCAGTCGTCCCAGCACCGCGCACTGCATCGGCGCGCCCGGAGGCACGCGCTGACCGTCGATGCTGATGTGCAGTGGGCCCAGCACCCCGATGCGTATGAGCGCCATGTCGCTGTGCGACCCCCGTACCCACTTCGAATAAAACCAAACAGGATCCTCTCAATATGACAGAAATTCTGCGACAGTACCCAGTCTTGTGACGGGGCTTAACTCGATACGAAGACGCTCCGAAGAGTCGTCCCGCACACTGCCTAGGGTGTTCGACCCCTCCCCGCCGCCGGACTCCGATCTCGCGGTCCTGCACAGCCTTCCGCATCCGGCCTGCCTGCACGACGGCGGCTACGACGTGCTGGCCGCGAACGAACCCTTCCGGAAACTGTTTCCGGGCACCGGTCCGGGCGCGAACCTGATGACGGCGATCCTGCTGGAACCCATGGCCCGCTACCGGCTGGGCGACTGGGAGGCCGAGGCGCAGGTCATGGTGTCGGCCTTCCGGTCCGCCGCCCCCGACCTGCGGGCGGACCGGGTCGAGGAGATCGTCAATCTGGCGCGCCGCTCCCCCGACTGGGATCGCTTGTGGCACAGCCACGTCGTCCCCCCGGAGCCGCGCGAGCGCACGGTGCTGATGACCGATCCGCTGACCCGCCGGGAACGCCGGATGTACGTGCAGACCTTCGAGTTCCAGTCGCCGCAGCGGCCGTGGTGGCTGTTGACGGTGGTGCCGTTCGACTAGCCCGGTCAGGCCTCGGCGGCGGGGACCTCGAACCAGCCGTCCTCGGGTTCGGCATAGCCGTGGTACATGAGCGGTATGCGCCGGTCCACACCGAAGTGCCGATAGACCGCGAGCATGGTGCTGCGCACGGCCAGGTCGTGGAAGTCGTCGATGCGCCGCGGGCCGAGCCAGTGCTCGGGGAGCAGTGCGAGCCGGGTCATCTCGTCCGGATCGTCCATGTCCAGCCCGATGGGGCCGGGGTCGACGATGAAGTGATCGTGCAGCACCGCGTGCACATCGTGCGGGTCGTGCTGCCCGGCCGCGAAGGCGAGGAAGCGGGTGCGGATGGCGGGCGAGCCGTGCTCCTGCAGCCACTCGATGAGATGCGGGTTGGGGCGCGGAATCGACCTCGCGGACAACGGGGTCTGCTCCAGCAGGTGCAGAATGCTGGCGCCGGGCACGCGGGGTTCGGGGACGAGGAAGAGGCTGAGCACGGGGGATCCGGACAGACTGTCGCAGAGGCAGACCTTTGTGCGCATGGGGTCGGTCATGCGCCACTCCTTACGCGGGAGGGGTTGCTGGCTTCGTCATCCGAATCGTGCCGGTTCGCCGAGTTACCAGACTCGGACAGATCTCTCCTCGACGCCCGACCGGTGCAACACCCGGAATTATAGTCTCCGGGCACCGATCGGACCGACCGGTCTGACGGTCGATCCGATCGGTCACCTGGGTGCCGTACGGTGCGGTTTACGCGCCCACCAGACGGCTGCGGTTGCCCTGCCGAGCCGACAGTGCAGCCAGCTGGCCCTCGATAGTGGCCCGGACAGTCGGCCACTCCTCGTCCAGGATGGAGTAGAAGGCGGTGCTGCGCACCTCGCCGTCCAGCCCGCGCGAGTGCGCCCGGCGCACCCCGTCGCTGGTGGCGCCGAGGCGCTCGATCGCCATGCGGGACCGCAGATTTCGGACATCGGCCCGCATGGCGATCCGCCGCACCCGCCACACGTCGAAGGCGTGCTGCAGCAACAGCAGCTTGGACTCCAGATTGATGCCGGCGCCGCGCGCCTGCGGAGACAGCCAGGAGTTCCCGATCTCGGCGGCGTCGGGCACCGCGAGCAGGGGATCTCCGGTCGGCATGCCGTGCACCAGCGGCCACACCACCGGGCCCTGCCAGTAGTCGAAACGGGTGAACCGGGTCGAGCCCAGCACCCGTCCACTGGCGACGGCGATGATGGCGAAGGCCAGCGAGGTGCCCGAGGCATGCCCGGAGAGCGCCTGGGCGACGTATTCCAGCGCCTCGTCCACACCGTGTGGGACGGGCGTGAACGCATAGTCATCGCGATTCCCCGCAGCAGCCTCCGCGAGCCCCGTGGCATGCTGCGGCGCAAGGGGTTCCAGCCGTACCAGACGGCCGGTCAGAGTTACGGGTACGGGCACGTTCCCTCGATCTTTCAAGTCGGTCGGGGGCTCGCGTCAGGCAATGGCCGCCCCGGCCACACACTCCGGATCGACGAACCAGCCCTGGCGCGCCAGTAGCAGCATCGGATAGTGGGATGAACGATAGCGGAACACCAGCGCACCGCGCCGCAGGCGGCATGTAAATTTCATGCGCTCTACCGCGCGTCGCGCGGGTTATTTCACAGGTGTCTTACAGCCTTTTCCGGCACGGCCATCCGCTACCTGCCGGCGACCCCCTTTCGGGCTGCCGGAAATGCGAATACCTATGCGGTGGAAGGTATTACTACGCCGGTCCTCCCCGCCAGAAACCGTCGTGGACCGCCCTTGCCTCCGCGAGCTCGGTCGGACCGATGACCGGCAGTGCGCGCTGACCGGCGGCGAATACCGCACGGCAGGGCAGCGCCATGGTCGGGTTCTCGGGATCCGCACCGGTCAGGGCCAAGAGCTGGTCCTCGCCGAGTGCATAAACCACCCGCCCGATATTTCCCCAGTAGATCGCCCCCGCGCACATTGCGCAGGGTTCGGTACTGGTGTAAAGCGTGCAGCCGCGCAGAAACTCGGCGTCATAGGCGGCGCTCGCCAGCCGCACCAGATTCGTTTCCGCATGTCCCGTCGCATCACGCGCGGTGATCACCGTGTTCTCCGCCTCCAGCAACACCCTTCCCCCGGGCTCGGCCAGCACCGCCCCAAATGGATGATTGCCGTGCTCACGCGACCGCCGCGCAATGCCGACAGCCGTCAGCAGATTTTCCATATCCCGCTCGCTGAGCGATTCGACCACCCGAACACCTTGCCACACAACCCCTTCGGTGGCACCGGAGGGGTTCGAAAACCGCAGGGAGGCGGGCTGCGGCCACAAACGCAAGTACACCTTGCTTTCAGTAAGCAGCCCGCCCATGCTCAACGCCGGTTCATCTAGCTTCAGGGAGGCGCTGGCGGGCGCGGAAGAACAGCGGAGCACGGCGGATCCCCTCGAGATCGGATGATCGCGGCGGGCCCGGTCGCGGCCGGATCGTCGCCGATGCGGTGATCACGGCCGCGGACCGGAGATCGCGCCGTCGAGCAGCAGGTCGACGAGGCGGACGCACAGCTGCGGATCGATCGGTTCCCGGGTGACCAGCGTGCGGAATTGCAGTGGCGCGATCAAGGTTTCGAGCAGCAGCCGCAGGTCGGTCCCAGCGGGCAGCTCGCCGCGGTCGACGCCGCGCTCGACGATCGGCCGGGTCAGTTCCAGCCGCGTGGTCCAGGACGCCTCCCGCACGCGCGCCCACCGCGGTTCGCCACCGCCGAACGACAGCGCCTGATTGAGCGCCCGGCCGTGCGGCGTCCCGAGGTAGGCCGGGGGTTGTCGCAAGGAGATCATCGGCGGAAGATCGATTAGACAGCTGTTCCGGGTCGGGGTCTGAACCGCCATCGCTCATCCAAGGAACGGAACTCAGAAATGAAGACCAAAATTGCCTCGATAATCGCCGCGACCGGCATCGCCATGTCGCTGGCCGGGCTGGCCGCTCCCACCGCATCAGCCGCGCCGCCCACACCCGCGCCGGTCACCGACACCGTCGGTTCGGTCACGTTCTGCTTCGGCATCCCGCTGGGCGTCTTCATCTTCAACATCTGCATCTGACGCACAGAGCGAGGTCACGGCCCAACCGCGTACCACGCGGTGGGCCGCTCGCTCGGACGCGGCTATATCTCGCCCGTCTCCGAAATCACTGTCGCACAACCCCTTCAACTGCGACTGATGCACAGCGGGCACAGTCGGATCCGAGCCGGGCGGCATTCCGAAGCTGGAGCGACCGTTCACGACCGTGGAACGCAGCCCGGTGACCTACCCGCGGCAGGCTGGAGCGTCTGCTCGCCTCGCGGCTATCACACGAACTCGACAGCACCGCCGCCGATTTGCCGCGGGTCACGGTCGACATCGTGCTCAACGGAGCGGATCACAAGGAGGTCGCACCATGATCACAGGTACGGGGCGAGTGGCATTGGTGACAGGGGCCAGCAGCGGAATCGGCGCGGCCACCGCGCGTCTGCTGGCGGCGCGAGGAATGCGCGTGGTGGTCAATTACCTGCACAGCGAGGCAGCGGCCGGGGAGGTCGTGACCGAGATCGGGGAGGCAGGCGGCCGCGCGCTGGCTGTACAGGCCGATGTCCGTGAGTCCGCCGCGGTCGAGAACTTGATCGAACAGGTGCAGAAACAGTGGGGTGGCGTCGACGTGCTCGTGCACAACGCGCTCACCCCGTATGCGATCAAGTCGTTCCAGGACATGACGTGGAAAGAACTGGGCGGCAAGCTCGATGACGAAATGCGCGCGGCGTTCACCGTTACCAAGGCCGTCCTGCCGGCCATGACCGCCCAGGGCTGGGGGCGCATCATCTACATCGGCACCGGCCTCAGCCGCCGGCCCCGAGCGGGCATGATCGCGCTGGGCACCGCCAAAGCCGCGCTCGCGCAGTTCGCCCGTTACCTCGCCCAGGAACTCGGGCCGTGGGCCATCACGGTCAATGTGGTGGAGCCCGGCCCGGTGGAGGACACCCGCATCGCGGGTGTGCTCGACGACGAGATCAAACGGCGACAGGTGGCGGCGACACCGCTGGGCCGCCTGGCCCTGACCGCGGACGTCGCCCAGGCGGTCGCGTTCTACGCCAGCGAAGACAACTCCTTCATGACCGGCACCACCGCCGCGGTGAACGGCGGCATGGCCATGTACTGACGAGGGATGAACGCTCATGGACACGATCGATCTCGCCTACGTCGGCCGGGGATTTCACGAGGAACTGGTTGCGTATATCGCCGACCAACAGGACTTTTACGCCGACGAAGGCGTCCACGTCGCCCTGCGCGACGGCTGCACCTGGGATGAGGAACGACTGCGGCGGTGCGCCACCATCGGGCTCGGCCGGGCCCTGCTGTCCCGGTTGACCAACGGAATTCCCTGGGTTGCGCTGACTGTCAACACCCACCGGCCACTGTTCTGGTTCCTGGCCCGCTCCGGCATGACCTCGCCCGCGGGCCTGTCCGGCAAGCGGGTCGCGGTACACGCGCCCCACACCGCGCCCGGATGCTTTGCGCGGATCGCGTTACGCCGGGTCGGTCTGGACCCGGACCACGACATCCACTCGATCGTCCGCGCGCCCGGCGACTACGGGATGGACCTGCGCATGCTGCACGACGGCACGATCGATGCCGCCGTCGTCGGCAGCACCATGGCACCCGAAGCGGTTGCCGCAGTGGAGGGCTGGCAGGTAGTGGCCTGGGTCGGCGACCTCTTCCAGATCCCCACCGTCGGTGTAGCCGTCGATCCGACCTACCTCAGTCCCGACGCTCCCACGGTCCAGGCCGTCGTACGAGCCCACCGGCGTGCGCTGCAGGTGATCCACGACGACACCGATACCACGGTGCGCCATCTGCGAACCTTCCTCGGCCGGCACACCGCGGACGAAGTCCGAGCCCACTACAAGACTTTCATCGCACCGTATTTCACCACCGACGGCCGCGCCGACCTCACCGTCGGCGATACCGCGATCACTGCGGTAGCCACCGAACTCGGGGTGCCCGTCACCGTCACCGCGGCCGACTTCTACCGCACCACCTAGCAGCCGGAAGCGGCGACGCTGAGACGTATTCGCCGGAACCACAACAGGTTTCACGAAACCAGGCAGGTCGATACACCACCCGGAAGGACATCTCATGAAACTCGCAGTCATCGGCGGCACCGGATTGATCGGATCGCAGGTCGTCGAGGATCTGAACGCCGCCGGACACCGGGCGATACCGCACTCGCATTCCACCGGTGTCGATGTCATCAGCGGCAACGGATTGGACGAAGCCCTGGCCGGTGCCGACGTCGTCGTCAACCTGACCAATTCCCCGACCTTCGACGAGGCCTCTCCGGCGTTCTTCCAGACCTCCATGGACAACCTCCTGACCGCTGCCCGCAGCCAGGGCGTGGGCCATTTCGTCATCCTGTCGATCATCGGCGCGGACCAGGTGCAGGACCTGGACTACTACCGGGCAAAAGTGCTGCAGGAGAACATCCTGGCGGCCGGGTCGATCCCCTACTCCATCGTCCGGGCCACACAGTTCATGGAGTTCATCGACGCCGTGCTGTCGTGGACCACCGACGGTGACACCGTCCGACTGCCCCCGACGCCGATCCAGCCGATCGCCGCGAAGGACGTCGCCGCCGCGGTAGCAGAAGTCGCGACCGGCGCCCCGCTGAACGGCGCCCGCCACATCGCCGGACCCGATATCTTCCCCCTCGACGAACTGGGCCGAATCACCCTGGCCCGCAAAGGCGACAGCCGAACCGTAGTCACCGACCCCACCGCCGGCATGTTCGCCCAAGTCAAAGGCGACGTCCTCACCGATAGAAACGCCCACCTCGCCCCCACCCACTACTCCGACTGGCTCTCCTGACCGGCTTACGCGACGAACAGCGACACCCAGCGGACGGGCTCATACCCGACGCCGGCTCAGACGTTGAAGCGGAACTCGACCCGCTCGACCTCCACCCGCAGGCGCGCGTCGCAAGCCACTCGCACGGACCCTACGCACGCCGATCGGGCAGCAAGATGCCCTGGTACACAACATCTTCAGCCGACTTACCAACGGCTGTAGGGCGGCCCGGACAAGGCCACGTCAACAGATCGTGCCGGGCCGGGCCGCGGTTGCCAGGAGCAGATCTCGCAGCAGGTCGAAGTCGATGCTCTCAGGGTTGCGGAACCGCAGGCAGCCCTTGCCCATGTCCTGCCCGGCCAGCTGTTCCCCGAACGCCTCACGGATGTCACTGCGCATGAGATAGAAAGAGATGTACTGCTTCTGGCTGGCAAACGCGATCTCCGCGACACCGTCCCGCTCGTATGCCGGCATCCCGTACGCCATGACCTCGTCGAAGCCCACCAGCTCTTTTCGGCACAGCCGCCGCAACTCGGCCAGCACGGCCCTGCGTTCCTCGGGAACCTCGGTCAGATAGCCATCGACGTCGCGTGCCTTGCTCTGCACCATTCCATGAGGCTATCCAGGAATGGAGTAGCGCGCCCGCGGTGAGCTGCTGACCTGGGTGGCATGTGGCGTGGAGGCTGCGGTGGGCCGCGAACCGCTGGAATCCTGGCCCGAGGCCCACAGGATCAGCGAGTACCACGCAACCAGGCCAGTCATCGAGGCGTGCAATCCGCGCTCCGACCACGCGCCACGGCTCTCGAGTCACGTAATACCCTTGCCGCACAAGAGCTTCAGCTCGGCCGACCTCAGACCGCGGCGAGTTCGTGCTGCAGCACTTCGCTCGCGGCGCGTTCACCCGAGCGAATGGCTCCGTCGACCCAACCGCACATGACGGCCGAGCTCTCGGTTCCGGCCCAGTGGATACGGCCGCACGGTTCGCGCAGCGTACGGCCGAACTGGGTGAGCACACCGGTCGGCGTGTGACTGAGCATCCCGCCACCGGAATAGCGCTCGGCAGTCCAGTCCTGCTCGATGTAGTCGACCGGGACACCGGCTTTTTCGCCGAATCGCGTGACCAATTCTTGGAGTATCACCGTCCTGCGTTCGGCGGGATCGAGTCGACCGATCTGCCGTGCGATGGGCCCCTCGGAAATGACGCACAGGACCCCGGGCCGCCCGGCGTCGGTGCAGCCGTCGATGGTGACGGTGGCCGGCGATCCCGGCGCGGCCGACTGACCCGACAATCCGTCGCGCCGCCAGAACGGCTCGTCGTACAGGACGGAAATCTTGATGATCGAGCCGCTGGGCACCCGCTGATGCAGAAGCGAGCGATCGACCGGCAACATCGGCTCGTACCGGATCTGACCGGCGATCGCCAGGGGGACGGCCACGATCGCCCGACGTGCGCGCACCGTCGATCCATCCGCATGCACCCTCACACCGGCGGCGTCCTGCTCGATACTGTGCACCGGCTGCGACAGGTGAATCGAGTCGCCGAGCTGGGCCGCCATCGGCTCGTAGATCGCACCCATGCCCCCGACCGGCCGGGCGTCCTGGGCGCCGCCCTTGACGCCGAATACGAAGTTCGGCCCACCTCCCGATGCCATCTGATACAGCGCGAAAAGCATCGACACTTCCGAGGCAGCCGAGGTGTAACTGCCCGCGATGGCGGTCTCGAGCAGATCGTGGGCGGGCTTGGACCAGACGGTGCGATCCAGCCACTGCGCCAGGCTCATCCGATCCCACTTGTCGGCCTTCTTCGCCTCCCACGGTGCCTCGAGCGGGATCGACTTGCACATGTGCCCCAGCTCGACAAAGCTCGCGCCGAGATTCATCGATGCCCAGGGGCTCATCGTCCACGGGATCGTGCCGCTGTAGCGGTACTGCTTGCCGTCGACGACCATCATGGCCTCACCATCGGTGTACTGCCGGTAACTCCGTACCCCGAACTCGTTCATCAAGGCATGGATGCGGTCCTGTCCCGGCCCTATCCAGGCACCACCGCGGTCGATCCAGCAACCGTCCGCGCGCACCTCGGTGAATGTGCGCCCGCCGAGCCGGTCGCGGGCTTCCAGCACCGCCACCGATCGCTCCGCCTGCTTCAGCCGCAACGCAGCCGTCAATCCCGCGAATCCGCCACCGATTACGCAATAGTCGAAGTCTGTCATCGAGCCGCCTTCGTCTCGAAGTTCTCCTGGCCACCATCGGGCCACGGCACTGCTCGCACCCACGACTCCACGGATGCGAACCACCTTCGATCAGACCCACACCCGAACCGGCAATTCTATAGCAAATTTCACAGGCGGATCGGACCAACGAAGGTCATGACAGTTGCGCATGAGTTCGCCGGGACATCAACACTCGCCGATCGCAGTTGAAACAGAGTTGAGTGGGCCGGGTTCGAATCGGCCAGAGTGGGCGCGGCCGGCAGCGAGACCGACTGCGGCCCAAGTCATCCTCTTCTGCCGTTTGTGCGATGTTGGACAAGCATTCCGTGTCAGAGGCCTCGGGCGGGTCAAGTGTCGAGTGATTGCCGATCGGCGAGCCAGGTCTGTGGGTTTTCGCCGGTGGCGAGAAAGATCGTGCGGCGTCCGACTTGCACGGCGTGATCGGCGAACCGCTCGTAGTAATGGGCGAGCAGAGCCAGATCGACAGCGGCAGTGACTCCGTCGTGCCAGTCCGGACCGCGCACCGTAGTGAACAGTTCGCGGTGCAGTTCGTCCATCACGTCGTCTTGCTGATCGAGTCGTGCGGCGTCTTCAGGATCGCGGGACTCCAGAACCGCTGCGGCGCTGGTGACTATGGCAACCGCAGCCGCACCCATGCTCGCAACAATGGGGCGGACCGAGTCCGGGACGGCATGGCCGGGGTGCCGGCGCCGGGCGGTCCTGGCGATGTGGCTCGCCAGGGTGCCCATGCGGGCGAGGTCGCCGACGAGCTGGAGGGCAGTCACGACCTGGCGCAGTTCACTGGCGACCGGGGCTTGCCGGGCCAGAAGATCGACGGCGGCCTGTTCGCAGTGATCACGCATGGTCTCGATCTCCGCGCACTCGTCGATAGCGTGCTCGGCCTGTTCGATGTCGGCGTCGAGCAACGCGTTCGTCGCCGACGCGACCGCGTCGCGATCACGCAGACTCATCGCCACGAGCAGCGTGGCGAGACGAGCGAGACTCGCGTAATACTCGGTCCGCATGGCTCCATCTTCGTCGAACCACGACAATTTCGTTGACCAGCAGAAATAAGCTAACGGCGGGGCTCGGTGAATGTCTCCACCCATGCCGCCGACTCCGACTCCTCGGCGGCGTGTCTGGTCGCCGTCGAACCGCGATAGCTTTCACACCGCGGTGACCCGCCGGGTCCGGCCTGCAACGCCAACAGCCGCGCGCCCCGGGAAACGTATGCCCGCCAACCCGAACCGAGCACCCCACCGGAGATACCGCATACCGCGCGGACCCAACCGGCCGGCGCGGACCCTCGGAAGATCAATGGTCGGGGCGGGTGACCGACAGCCGGCAGTGCGGCCACCTAGCAACGCACGAAGATGCCTGTGGTCTCAACGGGTCTGCGTGTGTGCCGACCCGTTGAGACCACACTGACTTGTCGGCGTACTTCAGCGCTGTCCCGGGGCCGCCGAGTAGATGTGTCCGGCAAATTCGGCGAGTTGATTGTCAGGCAGATGCCTGGCCAGATCTGCCTCGCTGATCATGCCGACCATCCTCTTGTTCTCGATCACGGGCAGTCGCCGGATTCGATGGCTCACCATCTCGTGCAGTACATCCTGTACGTCGGCATCGGCATCGATCCAACGTGGTGTGCCCTCGCACAGCTCGGCGCAAGACATCTTCGCTGGATCGCGGCCGTCGGCAGTGCATTTCACGACGATGTCGCGGTCTGTGATGATGCCGATCATGCGCTCGTTCTTGTCGCCGATCGGCAAGGCTCCAACGCCTAGTTGGCGCATTACCTGCGCCGCGCGCTGGACGGTATCTGTGCTGGTCATCCAATGCGCACCCGGGTGCATGATGTCGCGAGCGGTAGTCATGGTCACCTCCAGATAAGGGAGCTACGGACCTCTCCAACGGTAACGACGTCGTGGTCAGCGGCGCAGCAGAATCGATCGCTGGATGTCCTGTCCTGCCGCTGACCGCGGCTGACAGCACCGGCCATCGCGCAGTGCCAAGTGAAACGACCGACGTAGGCGGCGGCGAGTCGGCTCGAATATTGGGCTGCCGGGGACCGAGGGCTCCGGGGTGTGGCGGATTACGCGTCGCGAATGCCGACGTTGAGGAGGTGCAGGGCTGCGTCGACTGTGGCGGCGACGAGGGTGTCGTCGAGGGGGCCGGTGGCGGGGAGCATTGCGTGCAGCAGCAGGGGGCCGGTCAAGATGTCGGAGACGACGGTGGGATGAGTGAACGGTGGGATCTCGCCGCGGTCGACGGCGCGCTGGAACATTGCCCGGGTCGATCGGCGGCGTGGCGCCATGAAGGCTTCGTGGAACAACGCACTCCATTGCGGGTCGCCGCTGAGGTCGCCGAGCAGGCCGGCGATGCCTGCTGCGACGACCGGGGTGCGGAAGAACTCGACCTCGGCTGTTCATCTGGGGAACCTCCTTCGCCGGCATGCACATCCTCGATATCGCCACCACCGATCCGGCACTGGCCGGAGCCATCGCACAATGCCCCCTCGTCGACGGTTTGGCCGGGATGGGAAATGTGGCTCCACCGCGCGCGCTGCGCCTGACCGTCACCGCAGTGGCAGACGCGCTCTCGGGCGTCGTCGGCAACCCGCCGAAATACCTGCCGCTCAGCGTCGGACCCGACAGCCTCGGCGTGATCGCGACAAACGACTCACTGTCCGGACTACATCGACTCACCCCAACCGACGGCGAGCCCTGGCCCAACCGCATCACCGCACGATCACTGCTCGACATCGCCGTCCACCGCCCCGTCCGGACGGCCCACCGAATCCAATGTCCCCTACTGATGGTCGTCGCCGAATCCGACACCATGGCCCCCACCGGACCCGCCGCCCAGGCCGCCGCGCGAGCGCCCCGCGGCGAGCTCTACCGCAGCCGCGGCGGGCATTACGACGTCTATGACGGCGGGATCGACCACTCCGACGTGCTCCGAGTAGAGCTGGAATTCCTCACCAGGCACGCCCGATCGGCACGCCAAACCTCCTCGTAGCGCGAACAGGATGAATTTCGCCTGGTTCGCCTCGACCCCGTCGGCGATTCGGCGACCGTTCGAAAGATCCCGCGATGAAAACATCGAGCCGTACTGTTGTTTCCACAGTGTTTGCGCTTACCGCCGTCCTCGCTGCAGGTTGTCAGTCGTGGCACGACTCGCTATCCCAGCAGCACTTCACCGCGGACTTCCTCAATATCGCGGGCATGTTCGAGGGCAACCCGATCACGGTGCTCGGGTCGAGCTGGACACCATGATCAAGACCATCGACAGCTTCGCGGCCGCGCTCGAGCCCGAGCTGGGACAGGAAGGCATCGGCCCGCTCTCGGGTCGCGTGCTGTACCCGATGATGAACGGCAACGGCGAGAAGATGCGCGATGTGCTCAACGCGCTCTCGGGCGCGTTGAAGACCGGCGTCGACAACAAGGACGCCATCTCCACCATCATCATCAAGCTCAACGAGCTGACCACCATGCTGGCCGACAACGACGACTCGGTGCGCGGATTCAGCAACAAGATCACCCAGATGACCGGTCTGCTGGCCGCGTCGACAGCGGAAGATCAACCGGCCATGCCCATCTGACGTCGACCGAACGTCCGCAAGATGACGGTCATCGTCCCTCCCTTGTCCGGCAATGTGGTGTCCGTGCGGGAGGGCACCGCTAGTTCGAGCATGGGGCAGGCCCCTCTTCAGCCACTCCCTGCACGGCACCCGATGGGAGGCAAGCCAGTTGAGAGCCACACCAAACCAGGCGGTGGGCAGCCGAATATTGGGAGCATCCCACCGGGCACCTGGATCAAATCCTGGCCGGGATCCGATCCTGGCACCAGTTTCTAACTAGCCGAGTTCCGTGTATTCAGGGCGGCCCGCCGCGGTTCGGGTTGTTGACGGAACTTCGGGAGCGGATGGCGAGGGTCAGGCCAGTTCCGCTCGGGCATCGGCATAGTCGGGGAAGCGTACGCGGAGCGCGATGTCGAAGGCTGTTGCCCGATCGAACGAATCGAAGTCGTCGAACCTTCCGCCGCGGAGGTACCAGGCGATCAGATCCGCCGCGTCTGCGGAGTGGTTGTTGAGTGCGCAGAGAATCACGATCATCCGCAAGTGTTCACCACTAACACCACTCCACACTGACGGTCGGTCAGAACGCACTCATCTGCCGCTACCTGCACGGTCCGAATCGGCCAGCCCGGACCTGCGGAAGATCAACTGCCCGTGTCCATCCGAGGCAGCCCGAACACACGCGCATGCTGCGCTGACCTATCCCGCAGAGCGCACTGCTCAGCTCGTCCGTCTGTGTCCCCGTTCAAGCAGATGGAATGAATAGATCGCGGCCGTCGAGCACCTCGATCCCGGTCACCGATCTCCCTGCAGGGTCGAAATTCAGCAAAACGATAGGTTCGCCATCACGCTCCAGCACAATGACTCCCGGGCTGGGCGAGCCGACCGGTGCGGTCAACAGGACCGGACAGGTGGGTGTGCAGGTGCACCGACCGTAGAACCGCAGATCCTGGATGGTCCGGGCGAGCCGTGTGTCCTCGGCTACCAACAACTCGGCAACTTCGATTGCCAGGCCGGGAAAAACCTCAGCCAGGCGCGGGAACGAATCCGCCGTCATGCCCGAACGGTACGCCACAGGCGTGCAAGAGATCTCGGCCTGCTCCCTGCGATCAGTACGGCACGGCACGCATCCACTCATGCCGCATACCGCACTGACCGAACCGGGCAGCGCGGGGCATCGAAAGATCAAGTGGCCGTGACTATCCGAGGTCGGCCGAACGGACCATAATGCCGATTTTCGGGCTTGTTCCAGAGCTGCTCGTCTTGTTCGGTCCGCGCCAGTGCCCAGACTCCGAGGTTCTGCCCGATGCTCAGCGTCTGCGACGTCGCGTGGGTGTGGGTTGCGCGAGTCGATCACCGTTCATGAGCGCACCCGCTTGCTTCAGCTGCCGCAGCACCGGCGATATTTCGGCGGTATGGATGCCGGTCAGATCGGCCAGTTTGGTGGTCATGTGCCGGTACAGGTCGTTGGTGTTGCCGAAGGACAGCGTCGCGATCAGGTTGAACGGTCCGGTGATCGCGGCCGCGTAGGTCGTGTTCTCGTGTTCGACGATGGCCTGCGCGACTGGTTCCAGTTGTGCTGGAGTGACAGTGAGCCACAGCAGTGCCGCGAGCCGGGTGCCCAATGCGGCGGGAGCAATGTCGAGGTCGAAGTAGAGAAGCCCGGAGGCTTGCAATGCTTCGATGCGACGCATGACTCTTCCTGGACTCAGGCCCGTCGAGCGGGCCAGCATCGCATAGCTTGTCCGTCCGTCGCGGGCAAGAAGGTCCAGCAGTGGACGATCAGCGTCCTCGATTCGGGTATCGCCCGGGGCGACGGGCGTGGCGGCCGGATCAGCGAGCCGACGACCACGCGAATCGACCGGACTCGCGCCGACGAAGCGATGCAGAATCATCGACGCCGAGACGTCCAGGACCGGTGCACTCCGCTGCAGTCGTTGCGCCAGAAGGTCTTCGCGCGCGTGCTGGGCACGTGGATGCAGCGAAAACACCACCTCGGCGCCGCCGCCGGCGAGGCTGACCCACGCCGTGTCGTCGCGGCGCGCGAGCGCCTCGGCCACTTGTAGTGCTCCCTCGGGGCGACAACGCACCCGGACGATCCACTCCGTCTCGCCGATCGCGCGGGCATCGACCGCCCCGATCACCCGAACCAAGCCGTCGCGACGCAGTCGCCGATACCGGCGCGCAATCGTCTGTTCCGCGACACCCAGTTCGTCCGCCACGACATTGAATGGAAGGCGTGGATCGAACTGCAGCGCACGCACAATTCGCTTATCGATCGGATCTAGCACGGAGTTTTCGCGCATGACAGAGTCGCTCACTGCACAAAATCTACGCTGAGGACGACCGGAGGCGACTTCCTCCGATGCCGAGAAAGATACTCGACGCCGCATATCCAATCCCCTGAAAGGACAACGGAATTGCGGAAGTGGCTACCGCTGCTGACGGTCTGTCTCGGCACCTTCATGCTGCTCATCGACGTGACGATCGTGAACGTCGCGCTACCGGACATGCAGCGCGACCTCGACGCTTCCTTCAGCGCGCTGCAATGGGTGGTCGACGGCTACGCGCTGGCCATGGCGGCGTTGATGCTCGGCGCCGGATCGATCGGTGATCTGGTCGGGCATCGACGCACCTACCTGGCGGGTATGGCGCTGTTCACGGTATCGTCGCTGATCTGCGGGATCGCACCGAATCCGGCGATACTCATCGCGGCCCGCATCGCACAGGGTATCGGAGCGACCGCGATGGGCTCGATGAGCTTCGCGCTGTTGAACAGCTCCTATACCGGCCGCGACCGGGGTGCCGCGTACGGAGTATGGGGAGCGATCGCGGGCGCATCCTCCGCCGTCGGGCCGATCATCGGTGGCGTGCTCACGAATTGGGCATCGTGGCGGTGGATATTCTTCGTCAACCTCCCGGTCGGCATCGTGGCAATAGTGTTGTGCGCCTGGGTAATCGCCGAGTCAGGTGCGTCGCACGGCGCCCGGGTCGATGCGCCAGGTGTCCTCACGTTCGCCGGCGCCGCCGGTGCCGCGACGTACGCGCTGATCCGGGCCAACGAGCACGGCTGGTCGGATGCCGGGATCCGGTGGACACTGCTGACCGCGGCGCTCGCGCTCGCGCTGTTCCTCACCATCGAACGGCATTCGACACATCCGATGCTCGACCTCGCTCTGCTGCGGGACCGTTCGTTCATCGGCGTACTGATCGCCGGGGTCGTCTTGTTCTTTGCAGCGTTCGGGGCGCTCATGTACACCCAGATCTGGCTGCAATCGATGCTCGGGATGAGTCCCATCGGTGCCGCCCTCGTGGGACTCCCCTTGTCCGCACTGGCATTTGCAGTGTCCGGCGGACTCGGCCGACACCTGCACGGCCCGAATACTGGGCGCATCATCGGTACCGGGCTGCTGATCACCGGTGCAGGCGGGATAGTGGGCGCGCTGCTGGTCCACGGCGGCGCTGGTTGGCCTGCGCTGGTTCCGGGGTTCCTGCTGCTCGGCGCTGGGGTTGGGCTGGCCACGGCAACCCTGAATTCTGCTGCGGTATCGGCGGTTCCGCTGCAGCGGGCCGGAATGGCGGCCGGTGCGGTCAACACCGCACAGCAGCTCGGCATGGCCGTTGCCATAGCCACGCTGGGCAACACATTCACTCTACGAGCTCAGCACGTGCTCGCGGCCCAATCGATGCCCGACCCCGCCGCCACAGCGCGTGCCGTGGCAGGCGGCCAAACCCCACTGATACTGGCGCGCACTCCGGCCGCGGTGCAGCCCATCGTCCGCGAAACCCTGCATACAGCTGCCGCCGCCGGCATCCAGAGCACACTCGCCGTCAGCGGAATCGTCGGACTGCTGGGAGGCCTACTCGTTCTGCTACTCACCCGCCCCCTCCAAAAAGCAGGTCTCACACCCGAAACTGCCTCACCCGGAGTCGAATCCACCAGCCACTGAGCACGGAGAGCCGGACAGGTGCACGACACCTGCCCGGCTCGCCCAGACTGGAGCCGATCCACCGGCCCAGACAAGATCATGACGTCCGCGGCGCCAACGCACGATATTGGCTCCCCTCTCGTGTCGAGGCGCGGTTTGGAGGGCAGGGCTGGTCTGGTTGATGGTGAGTCCGGGTTGTGGCTTTTCCGAAGAGCCGGTGTGCGGGGTCGAGCCGGTCGCGCTGGAGTCAAGAGTCGCCCCCGATTGCCCTCCCGGGCTTGCCTTTTCGCGCTGCTGCTGGTCGGCGAGTATGCGGGCGTAGACGACATTCGACAGCCGTCGTTTCAGCGCCCGCATCGCTTCCATCGAGGTCTTGCCCGCGGCTCTG